>DAEV01000080.1:447-9738 GCA_002509495.1 Methanolinea sp. UBA473
CCGGGTTCAAATCCCGGCCGGGGCGCTTGTATTTTTCCTGGTGACTTTATTGGACCTCTTCTTGCAGGTATCTCGCCAGCTAATCTGTTGAATGCTTAATTAATGATTATTCAGCCTGAAACATGTCGAATCATCTTACATAGGCCAGTATCCAGATCCACTTTGGGTTCCCAGTTCAGCATTTTCTTTGCCCGTGTGATATCTGGGCACCGTCTCCGGGGATCATCTTCAGGTAATTCCTGATATTCGAGTGCTGATTCCGATCGGGTCAGTTCATAGATTCTTTTTGCCAGATCGAGAATTGTAATCTCACGAGGATTGCCAATATTTACAGGTTTTCCAGTTAAACCGGGCGTGAATGCCAATCGGATCAATCCCTCTATCTGATCCGTAACATAGCAGAAACTACGTGTTTGCAGTCCATCTCCAAAAATCGTGATAGGACGGCCGTTCAAAGCCTGGTCGATAAACCGGGGGACCACTCTCCCATAGTATCCGTCGTTTCTCATCCGGGGGCCATAAGTGTTAAAAATCCGTGCAATTCTCACATCGATCCCATATTCGCGGTGGAACGCCATGCAGATCGCCTCCCCCGCCCTTTTAGCCTCATCATAGCATCCACGAATACCGATTGTATTCACATTCCCACGATCGGTCTCGGGTGTGGGGGTGATCGAAGGATCTCCATAGATCTCGCTTGTCGATGTGAAAAGAAAGGGGGTTTGAAACTTTCTGGCAACTTCCAGAGCATTCATTGTCCCTAGGGTATTCGATTTGAGAATTTCCAGTGGATATTGATCGAATTCAAGGGGAGATGCACGGGAGGCTAAGTGCATGACATAATCAAGGGGTCCATCGACCTCCAGAGGTTGGGAAATATCATAATTTACAAGTGAGAATCGGGATGAACGGCTGAATTCCTCGATATTGGATGGTCTTCCGCTTGAAAGGTTATCGACACACACAACTGCCCCATTCTTAGCAAGGATAGTCTCGCACATCCATGATCCCAGAAATCCAGCACCACCTGTCACCAGGATCCGTTTTCCGGAAAAAGAGATGTCCTGTAGGTTATTCAGCAGTATTTGGATATCATTCGCACTCATTCTGTCTACACCATTCCCGGCACGCAGCCTGGATCTCTTTCCCCACTATCGGGTCTTTCATACCGAGATCGATATTCGCCTTGAGCCAATCCGTTTTGTTCCCAATATCATACCGTTTTCCACGATACAAGTGGGCATAAAGGGGCTCTTCCTTTTTCAGATGTTTCAATGCATCCGTCAATTGAATTTCACCATTTTTCCCGGGTTCGGTCTTTCCAATACAATCCATGATAGCGGGAGTGAGCAAATAGGTACCAAGAATTGCGAGATCTGAGGGAGATTCAGACGGTTCGGGTTTTTCGATAAGATCCTCCACCATCAGTGTCTCCTCATCAAGGAATTGCCCGCTTACAATCCCGTAATGGCCTACCATGGAAAGGGGGACTTTTTCCACCGCTATCACGGAAGAATGGCATTTCTGGTAACAAGCAATCAACTCTTCCACACAGGGCGGAGTGGTAATAGTGTCGCCGAGAAGCACCGCAAACGGCTCCTCGTCGATGAAACTCTCTGCATAGCTGATCGCGTCGCCAAGCCCTCGCAGCGATCTCTGGCGAACGTAAAAAATATTTACCGAATTAAGGAGGGCCTCCAGTTCCTCAAGGAACTCATTTGCAGTTTCGTTCTCCATATGGTCGAAATAGTCTTCTATCGCGCGTTTCCCCTTCCCGGTAATGATAAGGATGTCAGTAATGCCCGATTGTACTGCTTCTTCCACCACGTAATGGATCACCGGTTTATGAACCACCGGGAGCATCTCTTTTGGCATGGATTTCGTGAGAGGGAAGAACCTGGTCCCGAGCCCTGCGGCTGGAATTACCGCTTTGGTGATCCGGGTCACCAGTCTTCCCCCGGATACCCTTTGCCGGCGATCGAGATCTTCATGATTCTTCTTCCATTTCGATCAGACGTATGTTCATCTCTCTATTCTTCCATTCTAAAAATAATAATCCTCGCGGTTATCCCCGAGTTAGAAAAAAAATGTTCTCGTCATCCATGGTTGCCGTGCTTATTCAGATCCTGTCCGTTATATCTGCGGGAAACATCCTGGTGCCTTAAACGAGTCTGCTCCCATAATGATCCTGGTAGTAGGCCCGGTACTCCCCCGACACCACATGCTCCACCCATTCCTGGTGGTCCAGGTACCACCGGATGGTCGAACGTATCCCGTCGGGAAAAGAGATCTCCGGTCTCCATCCCAGTTGAGTCCGGATTTTTGTGGCATCGATCGCATAGCGGCGATCGTGGCCGGGACGATCCTTCACGTATCGGATCAGGGATTCGTTGATCGCATCGTCCCCGGTTTCCTCCCGGAGGATGGACACGATCAGTTTTACGATCCCGATGTTCTCCCATTCGTTATTCCCCCCGATGTTGTAGACCTCTCCCGGATGGCCTTTTTCATGCACCAGATCGATTGCCCGGCAGTGGTCTTCGACATAGAGCCAGTCCCGGACCTGGCGGCCGTCACCGTACACGGGGAGAGGCTGGTGTCTGAGGGCATTCCTGATCACCAGGGGTATGAGCTTTTCCGGGAACTGGTACGGGCCGTAGTTGTTGGAGCACCGTGTGATCAGGACGGGAAGGCCGTAGGTGTCGTGGTATGCGTTCACGAGGAGATCCGCGGCAGCTTTGCTTGCAGAATAAGGGCTGTGGGGATCGAGGGGGGTGGCTTCGGAGAAACTACCCTCCCGGCCGAGAGAGCCATAGACTTCATCGGTGGATACCTGGAGAAACCTTCCCTTTTCCAGGTATCCCCTGGCCATGTCGAGGAGAACGCCTGTTCCAAGAATGTTTGTTTTCAGGAAGGAGGCAGGATCCTGGATCGAGCGGTCTACATGCGATTCCGCGGCAAAGTGGATAATTCCCTCAACCGGGTGCTCCCGGAAGATCGCGTCCATCCCGGATCGGTCGGTAATATCCGCCTTGATGAACTTGAACCTCGACCGCTCCTCTTCCCGGATCGATTCGAGATTTTCCAGGTTTCCTGCATACGTCAGAGCGTCGAGCCCCAGGATCTTGTCCGACGGATACCTGCGGAGATGATGATACACGTAGTTGCTGCCGATGAAACCCGCGACACCGGTTACCAGGTGGGTTCTCACGGAACCACCTCCCTCTCGTTCAGGTAGTCCAGGGTTGCTTTTTCCCAGGAGGGAAGCTCGTACCCAAGTACTTCCCGTGATCCGAAGTTGTCCAGTACCGAATAGGACGGGCGGCGGGCAGGTGTGGGGAAATCCCCGGATTTTGCCGGCAAAAGAGACCCGTTCCAGCCGATGGTTTCAAGAATGAACCGGGCCCAGCCATAGCGGGAGCAGGAACCGCTATTCGTGATGTGGTAGAGACCGTAGTGCCCGGTTGCCGCCAGGTCGAGAGTTGCACGGGCCAGGTCTTTTGTATAGGTTGGTGCGGATACCTGGTCGTCCACGATTCTCAACAAATCCTGTCCGCGACTCCATTCAAGGATTTTACCGGCGAAGTTGATATTTCCCACGCCGAATACCCAGGATGTCCTGATCAGGAAGAAACGCTCTGCCAGGTCCCGGATCACCTGCTCCCCCAGCAGCTTGCTCCGGCCGTACATGCTGACGGGATTGGGGAAATCCGCGATCGTATAGGGAACCGTCTTCTGACCATCGAATACATAATCGGTCGAGTAGTGTACCAAAATGGCGTCCACCTTCCGGGCTGCAAGTGCGAGGTTCCTGACTCCCAGGCCATTCACCTGGAACGCCCTCTGCCATTCGTTCTCGGCCTGGTCCACTGCATTATACGCCGCACAATTGATGATCAAATCCGGTGAGTTCTGTTTGATAAAATCCAGAACACCAGAACTGTTTGTAATATCCAGTGCATGGGAGTCTGCCGCAATATAAGGAATGCCACGGCCGCTGCATTCTTTCTGGAGGTCCTGCCCGAGCTGCCCTCCTGCCCCGGTGATTACTACGTTCATCAATCGCCACTTCCGAAGGCAAAGGGGCTATCGATTTCGCCGGATCGGGGCAGGGCTGCATCCTTCGGAGAGACGAGGGGAGCAGGAATCCCATATTCTCCAAGAGGCCACGGGATCTCCAGATCCGGGTCATCCCACCGGATTCCCGCATCATACTCGGGATGATAGTACTCGGTAGTCTTGTAGAGCACTTCGGTGTGATCTTCCAGGGAAAGGAACCCATGTGCAAAGCCCGGGGGTACCCAGAGGAATTGGGGGTCGCTCGATGAAAGGGTGACCGCAATCCACTCGTTCCAGGAAGGAGAATTTTTCCGCAGGTCGACAACCACATCATAGATGGACCCTCTCACGACCCGGACAAGCTTCCCCTGTGGATGCCGGGACTGGAAATGCAGTCCTCTCAATACTCCTTTTGCCGAGCAGGAGTGATTATCCTGGACAAATTCATCCCGAATTCCTATCTCCGCAAAATCTTTGCGGGTAAAGGTTTCCAGGAAAAATCCGCGTGAATCCCTGAACACACGGGGAGCTATCAGGAAAACACCCGGAAGCGAGGTTATTATCCTGGAAAATTTTTCGCCTGTCATGGAAGTCCCTTATCTATCTATATCTTACCACCGGGCTTTATCTTACTTTTTACGGGAGCGTCCGCCAAATAAAGATAAAATGACAAGAATCGTTCTCGAACGAACCAGTCAGTGGGATGGCGGCCTGAAAATATCCTGTTTCGGGATATGAATCATCCCTGTGACCCCTCTGCAAGTTCACTCAGGTAGTTTCCGTACTCCGTATTGTTCAGGCCGTCGGCCAGTGATCTCAGATTTTCCCTGCTGATGTATCCCTGCCGGTATGCGATCTCCTCGATACATGCCACGTACAGTCCCTGCCGCTTCTGGATGGTCTCGATGAAGGTCGAAGCCTCCAATAAGGAATCGTGCGTGCCTGCATCCAGCCATGCCATCCCCCGTCCAAGAATCAGCACATGAAGGTCTCCCGTCTCCATGTACTCCCGGTTGACATCCGTGATCTCCAGTTCCCCCCGGGCCGAAGGCTGGATCGATCTCGCGATACGGGTCACCCTGTTGTCATAAAAGTAAAGACCCGGCACTGCATAGTGCGACCTTGGCGCATCAGGTTTTTCTTCGATGGAAACCGCCTTTCCATGGGAATCCACCTCGACAACACCATATGCCCGGGGATCACGCACCCAGTATCCGAAAATTGTCGCACCCTCCTGCGAAGACGCAGCCTGCCTGAGCAACTCGGAAAAGTGTTGCCCGTAGAAGATATTGTCCCCCAGGATGAGAGCCACCCGTTCGTTTCCAATGAATTTTTCCCCTACAATAAACGCTTCCGCCAGTCCGCCCGGTTTTTCCTGGACCTTGTAGGAGAACTTCAGACCCAGCTGTGTTCCGTCCCCGAGAAGGTTCTGGTACAACGGGATATCCCTTTCCGTGGAGATGATCAGGATATCCCGGATCCCTGCGAGCATGAGGACCGAAAGGGGATAATAGATCAACGGTTTGTCATAGACTGGAAGAAGGTGCTTGGAGATCGACTTCGTGATCGGGAACAGGCGCGTGCCGAAGCCCCCGGCAAGGATGATGCCTTTCATGCGTAAAGCCTCACTGTATTCATTTTTTCCACTCCGTGTTATGCAAGGCGGAACCGGGATGATCTCTCCTCATCCGGTCTCCCTTGGTAATCAGGAGAAACCAGTAAGATATGTTCCACCTGCAACAGTAAATACCTGTCAGGGTCCTCGTGTCGGTCCATGAAGTGGACTTATCGAAAAAACAGGATGCGGGAGAACGACCAGACACCCTTACATTTCCCGCATTTTCATGGATCGGGCCAGATCCTCTGCCGCCGCCCGGTTCGCGAGGATGTCCGACTGGATCGAGAGGACCAGGGACGAAAGTTTCTGCATTTTCTCTGATCCCTCGCCGGACTGCATGCCCGGGGCGGAAAGGATCCTGGCGAGAGAATCCCGCAAATCCTGGGTTCTGTTCTCGGCAGCTTTCAGGGTATTCATCAGGATCTGAAGGGTGAGCTGCTCCTTCTGGTAGGGGGTCGTATTCCGAAGGGTAATCATGCACCTGGAACCGTCGATTGGTGTGAACCTGATCTCGTACACCTGCGATCCGCTGCGGGTCTGCAACGTCTTCACAACGCCTTCCGATTTCCCGGATTCGATCACTTTCCTCAACTCATCGATGTCCTGATGAAGCAGCTTGACGGACAGATCCATATCACCTCTGCGAATGGCGCCTTGGTGGATATTGTATTCCCTGCGGAAAGGAAATGAACACCGCTTTATTGGTGGAATAGGAGTCCTGGTGTGGCTGAATTGGTACTATCCCATAATATTAATCAATCAGGTTCACAAATGCCATTGGAAATCGGGTGAGATTCCAATGATCAGGGTTCTCTTTGTGGATGATGAACCGGGATTTCTGTGATCAGAGCGGCCGGAATCTCAATCCTGATTTTATTCCCCGAATGGAATTCCTCTGTGAATCCCGGCCATTCCCGCGTACCTGACAGCATCGGCATACTCGTTCCGGGTGATTTCCCGGTTCAGTTCCGAATAAAGGGGATGTCCCGCCAGTTCATCGGACTTCCCGCATGGCCTGTACTGGTCCATTACGTTCACGTAACTGTCCCCTGAGATATCGCGGGCTATGAATTCCATCACTTTTCTGCTCCCTGCAAGATCTCCGGGGAGGACCAGGTGCCGAATAATCAAGCCCCGGACAGCGATTCCCCCCGTGGTGCGGAGGACACCCACCTGCCGGTTCATCTCCCTGATAGCGGCGTTCATGGTCCCGGTGTATCCAGGGGCATCCGAAAGGGCGAGGGCAACATCGTCGTCCCCATACTTCGCGTCCGGCATGTAGAGATCAAAGATACCCTCGAGGAGCTTGAGCGTCCATTCCGAATCGTAGGTGCCGGTATTGTAAACCAGGGGGATCTCAAGCCCGCCATTCGCTGCGATGAGGACGGCCTCCAGGATCTGGGGGGCGAAATGGGACGGAGAAACGAAATTGATGTTATGGCACCCCCTGCCCTGGAGGTGGAGCATGATCTCCGCGAGGTCACGGCACGGAATCTCCTGCCCCCGACCCAGCTGGCTGATGGAGTAATTCTGGCAGAATATGCAGCGCATATTGCATCCCGCAAAAAAGATCGTCCCGGAGCCGTATCTTCCGACCAGGGGTGGTTCCTCCCCGAAATGGGGGCCGTAACTGGAGATGGCGGGAAGGAGTCCGCCCCTGCAGTATCCCCGCTCTCCCGATGTCCTGTCCACCCCGCAGCAACGCGGACAGACACGACAGGGGGAGAGAAGCGACCGTGCCTCCTCAACCCTGCGTTCGAGTTCCCCGGACGAAAGGAGGTCAAGGTATGAGGGGTCTGTCATCTCTGTCCAAGACGTAAGGCCGGGGTTGTTTATGGAGGTATCGTTCGTGAATCGGATCCCGGCATATGCAGGAAGTATTCAACCGGTATAGTCCGTTCGCCGTGTTCCGGGATGGGACGCTTCAGCCAAAACACATAAAGCGGGAGAGAGAGATTGGACTAATATCGGCTCTTCCTGTCAGGGACGGAGCCAGAGAGAGGTGTTACTGATATGGCAAAGCTCACTCCCGAGATGAAAGAGACCTTCTCAAGGAACAAACTCTTCCCCGTGGCGACCGCGTCCAAAAAAGGTGTCCCGAACGTCGCCCCCATCGCGTTCGTGATCATGGTGGACGAGGAAACGCTCTGGCTGGCGGATAATTTCATGCATAAGACTCTGGCCAATGTAAAAGAAAATCCCCAGGCGGCCATTTACGTCTATGATTCCGAACTGAAGAAGTGCTTCCAGATCAAAGGGGCGATAGAGTTGAAGACCGCAGGGCCGGATTTTGAGAAGATGCGGAAGATGGTCCTTGACAAGAAACCCGGACTCCCTGCAAAATCGCTCCTTGTCATGAAGATCACAGAGGTCTTTGACTGCAATCCAGGACCCCATGCAGGGAAAAAAGTGCTCTGAACCGAATGGGCTCCGCCCCTTCATTCCGCGAGGGGCTCTGCCCTTTCGAACCCCAGGCGCCCTGCGGGCGCCCAACATACTGGCCGGAGGCTCATCTTAACGCCGGGCCGCCTTTGGTGGCCCATCATTCCGTTTTCCCGGGTATTCCCGGTTTAAAATTGCCAGCAGACGGAACCGAAGGGGCAGTGCCCCTTTTCGCACTCCCGGGCCGCCATTCGGCGGCCAATCATTCCGTTTCCCCGGGCATTCCCAGTTTAAAATTGCCAGCACACGGAACCGGAGGGGCAGTGCCCCTTTTTGCACTCCCGGGCTGCCTTTCGGCGGCTGATCATTCCGTTTCCCCGGGCATTGCCAGTTAAAAATTGCCAGCACACGGAACCGAAAAAGGCTCCGCCCTTTTGCAACCCCGGGCTGCCTTTGGTGGCCNNGTGGCCTAACACTCTGTCCTGGGCAGATTCGCAAGGATGTTCCTGCGGCGGGGTCAATCTAATTCAGAAAGGCTACCGGCACTAGAACACCACCCCAGGGCCTGACCCTATCCCATTTCGGGGTGGTTCAAGGAGGGGGCAAACCCCCTCCTGTCTGAGGATCACCGCGGTCCGCGGGCTCTGGCCCGGAGTGATTTCGATTGGTTCCACAAAACCACTGCAAATGCGGGGACTGTCGCCCCCACTCCCCCACGCGATGAACCCCGCCGCCCCCGACGGGGCGCCCCCGCGGCGGGATCAACCTAATTAATAGGAACTGCCCCAAAAGAGGGTCATCACTACAGAATCAAGGTTCCGGGTGACCTGATTTTCAGGCCCAGAGAATATCTCAGGGCCGGACCCTATCGCAAATCGGGGTGGTGCAAGGAGGGGTCTCAACCCCTCCTGTCTGATGAGAACGTTGTTCTTCAGGCCACGGCCCTGAATAATTTCGTCTGGTTCTCAGAAATCGCCGCAAACGAGGGGGTTGCCACCCCCATACCCCCCCGCGGCGGATCAGTTAACCGATCGGGATATTAGTACCTTTTTTCCATCTATTCTGGAGGTTTTTTATTAAAACAGAGACAACGCTCAGCCCAGCGTAGGGGCTCTTCCTCGTTGTTGGAAAGCCCCACCGGCGAGGTGGAGTGACAGGGGTGTCACACGATGCCCTGTGCAGAACGAAGGGGCTCCGCCCCTTTGCAACCCCGGGCCACCTGCGGTGGCCAA
>DAEV01000077.1 GCA_002509495.1 Methanolinea sp. UBA473
TCCGGACGACCTTGTCCTGGTGCTCGGGGGGCGAGTAGATCGTATACAGCTTGAGGTCGGTCATCGCTCCGGTATTGATCACGTTGTGCCTCGCACCGCTCGGGACCACCACGGCGCTGCCGTCCGTCACGTTGTGCGTTTTGCCGTCGATCTCGACGACTCCCTGCCCCTCCTCGAACCGGAAGAACTGGTCCACGTCGTCGTGCACCTCCTCGCCGATCTCCTCGCCCGGCTTAAGCCGCATCAGCACGAGCTGGCTGAATTTCCCGGTGTACAGGACCTTCCGGAAATTCGTGTTCTTTAACGTCTCTTCTTCGATATCTGCCACAAATCCTTTCTTCATTTCAAAACCTCTCTGATTGGTAGACCTTTCCCTGTGGTCGTATATCAAGGTATCATCGAATGATAGAAACTGAAACAAGTCCATTGCTGCCCGCTCGGGCATCCCGCATCATTTCGCAACACATAAGAGAAGTTCGAAGGAATTTCTCGATCACACGGTGTATGATGAAACCCCTCCTCCTTATCCTGATCCTTGGACTGATCGCCGGTGCAGCCCTCCTTGCAGGGTGCACCTCCCAGCCTGCCCCGGACACCTCCGTGGGCGGGGCAACCACAACCACCGCCCGGATGAATGAAATGGTGTTCCTCACCGAGGAGTACCCCCCCCTCAACTACATGGAGAACGGCACCGTCAAGGGAATCTCCGCCGATCTGCTCATCGGGGCGGCCCGGCAGATGGGCTCCCCGGTCTCCGCACACCAGATCCGGGTCCTCCCCTGGTCGGAGGCATACGCGACCGCCCTCTCGGAGGGCAATACGGTGCTGTTCGCAACCGTCCGGCTCCCGGAGCGTGAGAAGCTCTTCAAATGGGCCGGACCTCTCGGCTCCGAGCGGAAGGTGATCTTCTCCCGCATGGGCGATTCCCCCAGGATCCGGTTGCCTGCGGACCTGAACAACTACCGGATCGGGGTCGTTGCAGAGGACTCAGCGGATGGACAGCTCCAGTCGCTCGGGGTGAACCGCTCGCAGATCGTCCCGATGGCAAGCGTCCCGGCCCTGATTGCTGCCATGGACAAAGGGACGATCGACCTCTGGTGCTACGGCGAGACGGCCGGCCGGTACTTCACCGGGAAGGCCAAGGGGGATCCGGGGACCTTCAAGGTGGTGTACGCGCTCGACACCCGGGACCTCTGGTATGCCTTCCACAAGGACACCCCGGACGAGACCGTGAACGCGTTCCAGGCGGCCCTCGATACCCTCCGTCTCCAGCCCGACGCCATGGGGGTCACGGAATTCCAGCGGATCATCTACCGCTACTCGGGCGTCTCCTGCATGGACCAGCCCCCGGTGACCCGGGACCAGGTAACGGGCCTCGTGAATTACACCGCCGGGGAGATGGAGAGGGATGCACCCGGGACGATCGCCCGGATCAACGCCGGGGAGCACCCCTTCTGGGACCGGGAGAACCGGGCCCTCTACGTCTTCGTGTACGATACGGATGTGACCATCGTGGCCGAGGCGGACAACCCGCGGCTTGTGGGAGTGGACATGCGGGGCAAGACCGATGTCGCGGGCATCCCCTTCCGGTCCCGGATCGTGGAGGAGGCCCTGTCCGAGGGGACCGGCTGGGTGGGGTATGTCTGGATGGTGCCCGAGGAGACCGGCATCTACCACAAGATCGCCTACTTCCGGCTGGTGCAGGGGAGCGATTCAAACCCCTACGTCGTCGCGAGCGGGATGTATACCTCATGCAGCCCGGAGGAGTGAGGACGCCAGGATTATCTTTTTGGGTAAAGTACCAATTCAGCCACTAAAACTTTTCATTCCTACGAAGACATTTTCGAAAAAAATTCGTAACTAAAATTGAAATGAAAAAAGTGACTCTGATTCACAGGCATCCCTTTTTCATGTGATGAACCCTGTATCCAGTTCTATCGCATTGTGGGGGACGCCACAGCGACGGGGGCAGAAGCATTGCCGAAGCCCCCAGGAGCGTGATCACGAATGAATAGAGTATTATTTACGGAACATTTTATGAAAATATTAGGGATTAAAATCACACTTTACCCTTTTCGTATTCTACATATGCACTTTAATGGTGTATTTTATGGGATAACATTCACGGTGCACTGACCGATAATAATGTCATAAGGAATTGGCGATGGAGACTTCTGCATAGAAAGTGATGATGATTATATCGTGCCGGGTGTGTTTTCCTTCATATCGCATCCGGTTTATCGGGCCTGCGGGCATTGAGTCGGGGGCGACGTTTTCACTGGCGTTGTTCTATGTCAGGTATCGGTATCCATGGTTTTTGGGTGGTGAGTCAGAGGGTCAAATGTTCATGTGCTCTTAAGCAAATATTCAATGAGAAATGTATTCAGGATTGTTCATTTGAAATAACAACCGAAAGGGGAAAATCAAAATGAAGAATATCACAATGAAAGTTTCGCTCACGTTTCTGCTTTTGTTTCTGTTTTTGATCCTCAGCGCCTGCACAATGAAAACAACAAACGACGAGAACAGCAACAAAAGCGAACTTTGCGCTCAGATAGTGAGCGACAATCCGGGCTCGCTGAATGTTCATGACGCGAAGAAAATGGTCTCCGGGATACCAGGGACGGAATCCGGGGACTTGAACCCCTCTTTGGACCTGAAGGATTTTCCCCTCGATCATCAGCAGATCCTGAAACATCTGAGGACGGCCAATGATGTCGCCAGGGAAGCGAAAGAATCCGGCTACCCCCCCTTTGGCGCAGTGCTGGTGGCGCCGGATGGCGAGACAGTGCTGATGAAACAGGGAAACCTGGGGGGCCTCTCGCATGCCGAAACAGAGCTCTCACGGCGGGCGTTTGCGCAGTACGACCCTGATTACTTGTGGAATTGTACTTTAGTGACGGCGTTCGAACCGTGCTGCATGTGCGCCGGAAACATCTATTGGGCCAACATCGGAAATGTGGTCTATGGCGCTCCGGAAACCACATTAAAAAACCTGACCGGCGCCAACAAGAACAACCCAACGATGAACCTGCCTTGTCGCAAGGTCTTCGAGGCGGGGCAAAAGCCCATCCGGGTGGCGGGCCCTTTTCCGGAACTGGAAGACGAATTGGTTGCCCCCCACAGGGACTTCTGGAAATGAAGATACATGGAAAGCCTATACCGGGGTAGCAGCGAAGGGATATGTCCACCGTCTGGTCCACCATAATGAGGGTATTTACCGCGATGGAAAAGGGAACCATATCAACGGACTTGAGGGGTCTGGGGCTATCTCAAACGGAAGCTCGCATCTAAAGGAGGCATTACCCGGAAGAAATTGCCCCTCTACCTCGCTGAGTATGTCTGGCGATATAACCATCGTGCTGATCCGGAAAGGGTTACATTGAAACGAATCATTCAGTTGTTAGAGAAAAGTGAGTGGCTGGAATAGCACCTTACCCTCTTTTTTAAGAGAGACCCCATGAGCATCCCGCAAAAAAAGTACCCGACGATCGCCTGCTGCGGACTTGACTGCGGGTTATGCCCCCGGTACTATACCGAGGGGGCTTCCCGGTGCCCCGGGTGTGCCGGGCCGGGTTTTTCCGATAAGCACCCGTCCTGCTCCTTCATCACCTGCTGCGTGAAGAAAAAGAAATTGGAAGCGTGCGGGGAATGCCCCGAGTTCCCCTGCCCGAAATTCAAGACCGGGGAGGAATACCGGCAGGTGCCGCTCTCCTCCTCCTATCCGCCGTACAGGAACCTGATGCCGAACCAGGAGTTCATCAGGGACCACGGGATTTCTGCGTTTCTCATCGGACAGGCCAGGAGAACCGGATTGCTCGAGACGATGCTCCGGGGGTTCGACGAGGGAAGATCGAGAAGTGCATTCTGCAGGGCCGCAGCACTGCTCGATATAGACAGGTTAGAAAAAGCACTGGAGGAAGCATCCGGGACGAATGCCGGGGACCGGAAAACCAGGGCAAACCTCCTGAAAGATATCCTCGCCGGACACCTGGCAGCGCAGGATTCGCAAAATCCTTAGATCCCGATCCGATAAATTTCTCATCGTACCAGATTCAATCCGGGGGAATCTCTCCAAAGAGTCCATTCCCGCAAATTCGATGCCTGCAACGGTTCAGGTGGAACCATGTTTCTTTTTCATTCAATGATTCCACCGGTTCATGAGCCAATATAGAAGAGCGGCCAACCCGATGCATCCTGCAATAAGACTTGCGTAGAGGACTCCATTCGAGAGAGGGGTGTCCCAGAAAAAGAAGGGTAACATGAAAAGGCCTGACCAGCCGAAATAAAGGAAAAAAAGGTCCACACCCAGCCAAACAAAGAAATAACAGGGAATAATCCGGGATAGGGTGACGGGAACGTTTTCATTGGACGGGAACCCGAATTTTGGAATCAGTACCGACGCAGGGATTCCAAGGAGAAAGGATCCCATGATCATCGCGGTTGCATCAAACCGGAGGAAAAGTATCCAATTTATGACGATCAATCCAAGCAGAATCAACAACCGGTACGATACGTTCCTCACCCTTGATACGATAAAATGGATGACTCTCAAAGAACAGAAGCCAAACAGACCGGGAAGTGCCAGTAATAGCAATAGGAAAAAAATCCATTCTGCGGGATTGTTCATGGTATTCCTTCAACTCCGATGCTCTGATTTTTCAGGGGTTCTCCTATCGATCAGGCCTCTCTTTCGCCATCGCCGCCAGCCTGCTCATGGTATTGAAATTTCGCATCGTTGCCGGGATCCCGAACTTCTTTTCCAGGAAACCTCCCGAGAGGATCCCCTTCCCGTACTGGCCTGGGATGTACATAAAGGCGGTTTTGTGGCCGAACGCAATTTGTTCCGGAGAGAGATCCAGGGACAGGACCTCCCTGACCTTCTCCTCCGATGGGGGTTCTGCAAACAGAACAAAAAAAACACGCGAAAGATCGTATCCCTTTTGAAAAGGATTCGAATCCAGTGCTTCTTCCAGTTCCTCCCCGGTCCGCACGATCACCGCAAGGTCGGGACCGATCGAATCCCTGATCCGCTCGCGGACGGAGGTTTCCACTTCCTGCGGCGGGAGTCCCGTGTCGACGAGCGCGTTGCCGCTCTGGATGTACGTGCGGACATGTGCGAACCCTGCCTCTTCGAGCACCTCCCGAAAACGATACATGGGTACCTTGTTCTTGCCCGAAGGTGTAACGCCACGCAGCAGGATGACATAGGTCGTCATGACTCGTGTGAACTATCGTTTC
The DNA here is from genome assembly GCA_002509495.1 of Methanolinea sp. UBA473. Lineage (GTDB taxonomy): Archaea > Halobacteriota > Methanomicrobia > Methanomicrobiales > Methanospirillaceae > Methanolinea_A. The sequence continues at coordinate 5,242 of DAEV01000077.1, forward strand.
CGGGTATGTTATATCCCGCTCCCTTGAATCCCGGAAGGCTCCAGGATACCCTTAAACCCCTTTCCTCCCTTATTGTAGAACACTATGGAGAAGATCCCGATCGGCCCGATGCCGTACATGAGTGTCATGCCTACCGTCCTCGTGGGCTCGAACGTCAAGGGCAAACCGAACTACATGGCCGCCGCCTGGGCGACCGTCGCCTGCATGGCGCCGCCGATGGTCTGCGTCGCGATCAACAAGGGCCGGTATACCTGGAAGGGGATCGAGGAGAACGGGACCTTCTCCTTGAACATCCCCTCTGTCGCACAGATGGTGGAGACCGACCACTGCGGACTCGTTTCCGGTGCGAAGGAGGACAAGTCCGGGGTATTCCGCTCGGTGTACGGGACGCTGAAGACCGCTCCCCTGGCAGCGGACTGCCCGGTCAACATCGAGTGCAGGCTCTTCCAGTCTGTCGACTGCGGGAGTCACCTGCTGGTGATCGGTGAGGTCGCGGAGATCCACGCGGAAAAGTCCTGCCTGACAGATGGGAAACCGGATATTGCCAAGATCGATCCGATCGTCTATGCCCACATGGAATACTTCGGCGTGGGAAAAAAGGTAGGGAAGGCCTTCTCGGAAGGAAAAAAGTTCCGGAAGAAGTGACCCGGACCGGACGGTGCGAAGGAAAGCCTGAGGACGGGAACGGGAGTAATGGGATTCCCGGTCCCCTGGACCAAGAGACGCCCTTATCGATCCTTCTTTTTCCACATGAATTTCCTCGCCAACAGCAGGACGATCCCGACGGCCACTGCGATCCCTATTAGCCAGAAGATCAGTTCGATGGAGAGCCTGCTTGCAAAGAACAGGACGAAGACGGACGCGATCAGGAACCCGAGCGTGGTGAACAGGACCGCGGGGATCCGCTTCCACCCGAGGATCCAGGCAATGATGGGGGTCCCGTACAGGCCAATCCCCGGGATCCAGGCAATTCCGATGCAGGAGACGGCCCCGTACTTCCGGATGGCAGGGTAGTTCTCCATCTTTTTCCCGACCCTGTCGATCCAGTCCTTCACCCGTTCCGAGGACATGGCCAGGCTGTCGCATAGTTCCATGAGGGCGGCGACCATTCCGATCGCAAAGCAGGCCATGACGGTGAGGATCGCGGGGGTGGGAAGGCCCAGTGCCAGTCCGATCGGCGGAGCGGCAGCCTGGAGGACCAGGGTGGAGGTGACCAGGCTGAGGATCCCTGCCTGCGAAATTCCGAAGAGAGCGCCGATCACCACCGGGATTCCCACCGCGATGACGAAAAAAAAGATCAGTGCCCTGGACAACTTCTTAATAACCGCTCCGGCTGCCGTGAATCGCGAGACCATTTCTATTCCGTGCGCAAGCAGAGTATAAATGAGTAGCAGTCCGGCATGCGAGGCCGATACGACTTATTCCGGAGAGATCCTGGAGAACTCAACAGGATCCGTCCCGAGACTTCCGTGACTCGTGCACGGCATCCCTCTCCTTTGAGGCCGCCGCATAGAGCGCGGCGATCGCGATGCGGTTCTTCTCAAACTCTGTCATATCGGTCTCCTTGCCTCCTATTCCGGCCGGTTTGAACGGAATGTCCCCGACGGCTGAGAAATCGTCCTCTGCCACGAGGGCACAGAACTTCCTTCCGATCCCGGGCTCGATGATCTCATCGAGCGGATTGTCGCCGCGAACTATGACATCGATGTGGAGGGCATCCTCAAGCTGCCCGAGCGTGGTGGTCGCAAAACCAAGGACGATGATCTCCCGGGGATCGAAGATGTTTACAAGGGAATACATCCGATTGCTGCTCCCCTCCACCTCCTTCCCCTCGAGGCCAAAGCCCGTGGTGTGGAACCAGGCCCTGCGAAAATCCTCATACGTCCTGCCTTCTTTCAACCTTCGGGTGAGGATGGAGACCGTGGTCACGAGTTCCGGTTTGCCTGCCGCCATACCTGTCACGAACGAACATGGGGGATGGGGATATTTAAGAAATTGGCCTGGGATGAATCCTCAGATCCCCTTGACCAGGTTTCTCTTCTGGATCACCTTCGCACACCAGGCGAAGAGGAATGTCACTGCAAGGAGAACCAGCACGTCGATCCATGGCGGGTAAAAGGGATTCCCTGTCAGGGCCGCATGGAACAGGTCGACGAGATAGGTGAGCGGGGAGAGCGAGGTGAGGAGAAAATACGGACCGGCCAGCTGGGCGAGCGGGATGAAGATCCCGGAGATGAAGATGATCGGCAGGCGGACGAGGCTCGAGAGCATCATGATGTTGGACGGATTGTCCATGCTCGGGGAGGCGAGCAGGGTTCCAAGCGCTGCAAACGCCACCGATCCGAGCACGAGCCCGAGCACGAGGAGCCCGGCGTTCGCGATCGGGATCCCGAAGATCCAGGTGCTGGCCGCGAACACGATCGTCGTGATCGCGACCCCGAAGATCGCCCCTGCCAGCAGGTCGCCGAGGATGATGCTCTCCAGGATGACGGGGAGGGAGACGAGCCGCTCGTAGGTCTTCTCCCGTTTCTCCCACGGGGTGATGAGAGGGCCGACCGAGGAGGCTGTAAAAAAGAGCATCATGCCCAGAAATCCCGGGAAGAAAAGGATAAGATCAAGGTCACGGCCTATGAAGAACGTGAGGAACATGATGANNCCCACGGGGTGATCAGCGGGCCGACAGAGGACGCCGTGAAAAAGAGCATCATGCCCAGGAACCCGGGGAAGAAGGGGACGAGGTCGAGGTCCCGCCCGATGAAGAAGGTCAAAAACATGATCAGGGGGAAGAGGAGGCCGAAGACGACCACGGGTCCCTTGAAGTAATAGATCCGCATGTTCTTCTCGGCGACCAGCGCGATGCTCCGGAAAAAGACCTTCCAGTCCACCGGATCAGGCCTCCGCCGTGAGCCGGACGAACGCCTCTTCGAGCGTCGGGTTCGAGGTCGCGAGGGAGACGATCGTCAGGTGCTCCCGATCCGCAACCGACGCGATGTGCTTCACGGCGGCATCCGGGTTGTCGCTGTAGACCCGCCACTTGTCCCCCCAGGACTCCGCCCGGGTGATCCCCGGGGCCGAAAAGATCCCCGGATCGATCGACTGTTCGAACGAGACCTCGATGTACCGTGAAGTATCAAACGTTTTCTTGAGTTTCTCGGGGCTGGCGGTGGCCACGATCCTGCCCTTGTTGATGATGCTGATCATCGAGCAGAGAGCATTCGCCTCCTTGATGTTGTGGGTGGTGAGAAGGACGGTGCTCCCCTCGCGGTTCATCTGCCGGATGGTCTCGATCACGAGCAGGCGGCTGTACACGTCCAGGCCCGTGGTCGGCTCGTCAAGGATCAGGACCGGAGGTGAATGCACGATCGCGCAGGCGATGCTGATCCGCTGGCGCATCCCCTTCGAGAACATGCGGACATAATCGTCTTTCCGCTCGGCCAGCCCGAGCCGGCCGAGAATTTCCCCCGCACGCTCCTGCCGGGATACCCTGTCCATGCCGTAGAACTTTGCAGAGAGGAGGATGTTTTGCCAGGCCGTGAGGTCGGAATAGACCGTCCCGTTCTCGGGGATGACCCCCATCTTTCCTTTTGCGGTGAGGGGGTCCTCCTGCACGTCCGTCCCGAGGATCTTCACCGTCCCGGCATCCGGGATCAGCATGCCGGTGATCATCCGGATCGTGGTGGTCTTTC
>DAEV01000011.1 GCA_002509495.1 Methanolinea sp. UBA473
TTCTGCGGCAAACATGAGGCATCGCCGTCCGGAAGAGGTTCCCCGACGGAAAAGCCTTATTGAGAAAAGGGGAGAATCTCTTTTGCATGATTCCACCTCCTGGAGAAGGGACAAAAGATGGCAGGAAAGGAAAGGTCCAGATCCCGATCTTTTACAAAATACTGGTGAGTATGATCTTTATCGCGATGCTCCCTGTAGTCCTGCTCGGGATCGTCTCTTTAGGGGGGACGTCCAGCATCGTCGCGGCGTTCGGGATGCTGGCCAGCGTGGCGGTCATCACCCTCCTGACTGTGGTGGCCGTCCTGATGTGGAGCTACTTTCTTGCCCGGCAGATCACCCCGCCGATCGAGGAGCTCTCCGTGGTAGCGACGGCCATTTCCAGGGGGGATCTCCGGAATACCGAGATAAGCGTCATGAGCAGCGACGAGATCGGCGAGCTCGTGGCAGCCTTCAACAGAATGGTCAACACCTACAGGATTCTGGACACGCTTNNGAGGATGTCGTATGCTGAAAAAAGTGCTGCAGAGATTCTTCTCACTCGTGGGAGTGACGACCGTGATGGTGATCGATTCGGAGGGGAGGGTGATCGAGGAGGTGGGTTCGGATGCAATGGGATCTGGCAAAGGACAGCTTGCGGCAGTCGTATCCTTTTTAATGGCGGAATCTGGAGTGATGGCCATTCACCTGGGACAGAAATCCCTTTCCATGGTATTCGTAGAATTTTACGACAGGTGTATTATTTCCGTCCCGCTCAAGGAGGATTACTTCCTCGTGTTCCTGACCCGTCCGGATGCGAATGTCGGGAAGATCCAGTATGAACTGAAGAAGAACCAGGCCCAGCTCCTCTCGCTCCTATGATGGAACTCCTTCCGGAAGGTAGCCCTATCGGCAGGCTGCAGGCGTCGTTCCAGTGGGTGCTCGCGCATACTTCCCGGTTCCGGGGCCTGATGACGGTCACGATGGGAGAAGGGGAGGGTTTTATCCTGATCGACAGGGGAAAACCGATTGGATGCTTCTTCCAGCGGGGTGAGAATATCCTCCGGGGTAAGGCTGCCTATACGTATTTCATGGGCCTTCCCCTCGTGGACCTTTCACTCCGGAGGTACAATGCAGAAGAGCTCGGGATCGCGATCAGGGTTCTCAAGCCTCCTGAGGGGGGTGCCACCCTCCCGGCTCGGGAGGTCGTCGTTGAGTCCGGGGGAAAAGAGGTCGTCCCTGTCGTTCTGCCGGATGCACCCAGGGGATCCGTAATTGTCCCCGAAGGAGCAGAATATCATAAGGAGGAGCGGCGGGAGACGCCAGGGGAAGAACCGAAAGGTCCTGCCGGCCAGGAACTGCCCGTGTATCCCGGAATGGAAACAGAGAAGCCCCTGGAACGGCAGGAGGAAGGTTCCAAGGGTCCATCCGGGATTATTGAGCCCGTGTATCCCGAAGAAGAACCGTGGAAACCCCCGGAGCAGAAAGGACCCGAATATCCCGATGAAGAGATACAGAGACCCCTGGAGGAAGAGGAGCCTGTGTCCCATGACGGGGAGAAGATGGCCCCCGGGGAAGGGGAACCTGTTTACCCGGTCTTGGATATGCCGGCCCCGGAGGAGTCTGCGTATCCTGAAGGAGAATTACCTGGATATCCTGATGGTCTTGACAATGAGACCCTTGGACATCTCCTGATGGGGAGGATCCTCCGGCTTCCCGGTGTCCAGGCGGTATCCATCTTCGGGAGGGGCAGGTCTCTCCTTTCTGTCGGGAACGCGGACATCGGCTCCCTCGTTCTCATCGCAGAAGACATACTCGAAGCGGCAAAAGGGATAAGCACGGTGATCAATACAGGGCCGTTGCTCCATCTTACACTCCAGATCCCGACGGGGAACCTGATTATCACCCCATATTTCAACGAATACCTCTGCATTTTCACAGGTCCAAAGGTCAATCTCGGCCAGGTCCGCAAGATCTTAAAGGAGATCCCGGCCCGGTCGGAGACCAGGAGGAACGGGACCTGATGTACAGGATCCTCGTTGTCGACGACGACCATGCCGTCACGGATATTCTCGGCCGAATCATCCGCCAGGGGGGTTATGAGACGAAAGAAGCCCACTCTGGAGAGGAGGCGCTCCGGATCCTCGGCGAAGAGGCTTTCGACCTGATCCTCCTCGATGTCTTCATGGAGCCGATGGACGGATGGGAGACGCTTGTAAAGATCAAGGAGAACGAAAGGATGAAAGGAATTCCCGTGATGATGATCACCTCCAAGAATGTCACTCCGGAAGATATGAGGGATTACAGCGATCTCATCGAGGACTACATCCAGAAGCCCATCACGAGGAAAGCCCTGCACGAATTGATCCGCCAGTTCTTTGAGAGGGTGCGGGAACTCAACACCGAAGTCGAGAAAGCCAGGGAGATCGGAATGAATGGAGCGCTCGTCGGGGAGTACAGAACCCTTGTCCGGGAGATTGAGGTCAAGGAGAGGCTCCTCCTTCTCCTCTGGAATGTACATCGGCTCTCGAGCACAGAGAGTAAAAACCGGGCGGAACTGCTTGATGCAATCGGGAAGATGGAGTCCGATCTCCAGGCACGGAAGCTCAGGGTGGAGGAGATCCGTGGGATGCGGGAGAACCAGTAAATGCCGGACATGCTTCTTGGGATCGGAAACCCCCTTCACGGGGACGACGGGGCGGGCAACTACGTGGCCGCCCGGTTCCGGAAGGAGGGATGGCTTGTTCTTGATTGTGGGACCGCCCCCGAAAACTTCACCGGGGTCGTGAGGAAAAACCGGCCGGATCTCCTGGTCCTGGTGGACGCTGCAGACATGGGACTCCCACCCGGGGAGGCCCGGGTCATCCCTCCGGAGCGGATCGAAGACGTCGGGTTCGGGACACACCAGTTGCCCCTGGACCAGTTCATTTCCTTCATTGGGGAGTGCGCCGGCAGGGTGCTGTTGATTGGGATCCAGCCTGATCTTGTTGGGATGGGGGAGGGCCTCGGTCCCGACGTGCAGAAAGGGGCTGACCGGTTGATGAAACTGTTGAGGAGAGGGGACCTGTCCCTTGTTCCGGTCCTGGAAGAAAAATGATACAACAGGGAGGTTGAATAATTATATATTATATGAAGGATATTTTCCATCAATTCATATACCATTGCTTGAATTTTCATCCAGGGTGATCAAGATGAATCAAAAATGGAAAATAGCGCTTGCTTTCTGCCTGTTAATGGCAGTCTTTTCCGGCTCAGTATCTGCGTTATCCTACGATGCCATTCTAAAATATGGAATATTTTCAGAAAATGGGTTTCTCGATTATAGATTACTTCCATACAGAGCAGGATATGATGGATATGAATATGAAGTAGAGCCGGGTTATGAAGAGCCGGGCAGCGATTTCTGCGGTGAAGGTGTCGATATGATACTATCGGAGACAGGAGAGATTGTAACCAATTCGGAAAATACCTATCTTGAAGGTAAAACCAGAGGGTGTGGAGGGCATTCGTCCGACACAGCCATTTCACCACAAAATAAGAGATTATTCGAGGTATTCAGCCTGAATAAAAAATATTCAACGTACTGTTCGAGTTGCGGCAGCAGACCGGAGAATATCATATCGGATTCCGTGAAAATCATCCCGCGTAAGGTATAACCGGCCTGGATGCCAGGAAATTAAAAAGAATGGAATGGTAAAACCAGAAAAAACTCAAAAAAATAATCTTTCCCGGTCACTCCACGATCAGGTTCTCGGAGTACCGGTTCTCGTCGGCCAGCAGGAACCCGTCGCNNCATAGACAGGCTTCCCTTCGGGCAGATGTTCGTGCACTGGGAACAGAAGATGCACTGGTCCACCCAGATCCGGATCCGTTTTGTCGGGAGCAGTTCGATCGCATGGGCGGGGCAGATCTTCGAGCATAATCCGCACCCGATGCACCCGTCCCGCT
>DAEV01000053.1 GCA_002509495.1 Methanolinea sp. UBA473
TTAGCCGATCTTTGGACACAATCAAAAAATTAATCCGCATTCTGTATCGTACAGGTAACTGCGTATGGAGTCAGATCGAGGCTGTGCGTTGGGAAGAATAGAACAGCTAATCCGATACTCTTTCTGGAGCAGTAAAAGTGAGGGGATCGTGATTGGAGTGAGCGGAGGAGTGGATTCCGCGGTGGCTGCCACAATGTGCTGCAAGGCTGTCGGGGGGGAGCGGGTATTGGGCCTCTGCCTGCCGAGCGAAGTGACCAGCCTCGATGATATGGAGGATGCAAAAGACCTCTGTAAATGGCTGGATATGGAATACCGGGTGATCCCGGTCACCCCGGTTTTGAATGCGTACCGAGCCATGCCCGACTATAAGGAAACACCCTATTTGCTGGGAAACCTCATGGCACGCACCCGCATGGCCATCCTCTTCTATCATGCAAACAGGGACAGGAGACTTGTCTGCGGTACATCGAACCGAACCGAATACCTCCTTGGGTACAGCACAAAATACGGAGATAGTGCCGCGGATATCCAGCCCATCCTCCACCTGTACAAGACCGAAATCCTGGAAGTTGCACGAGAACTGGGGATCCCACCACGGATTCTTTTGAAACCACCCTCGGCCAACCTCTGGCCAGGGCAGACCGATGAAGGCGAGATCGGCCTTTCCTATACGGAAATCGACTCAGCGATTATGAACCTCGAGAAGAACGGGTGGAAGAGTTCCTCGGAAGTGGAAGTGCGCGTACTGGATATGGTGAGGAAGAGCGAACACAAACGACTGGCCCCCCCCAGCCTTCTTTAAACTGTCAGGATCCCTGCTCCCGGTAATGTTCCGGGTAGTTCAGGAATCCAAGGACTTCATTTCTTTCCGTGATCAGATCGTAGAGAGGAGACCGGATCGGGATCGGCAGGTGGCAATCCTTTGCGTTAAGACGGCGAATCGGAGGAACAGAGGGATACCGCGGATTTTTCTCCAGGAGTCCCGGTGGAAGTTCATAATAGGCGGCCCCTCCGTGAGACTCAAAGAATCCATACTCGCTCGCGAAGGCCGAAGATACAATATTTGCCATCATGAGCTCTTCTGCACCGGGATTGATCGTCACGTGCCCGTAAGAGGGTTCCACGACGACGACATCCCCTGCCACTGCCTCCACGAAAACGATATCTCCCAGGTCACGTCGCTGGAGGAGGAAGTGTGCCGTTCCTTCCATCACTTCGTACACTTCCGGGTATGCCGTTCCGGATGGGTTCTCCGGATGATAGTGACCCTTTGTCTTGACATATTCCCCGCAAAGGGTGCACGAAGGGATGCAGGTAATGTCAAACCGAAGTTGGTTCTTAGAGAGCCATTGGCTGTCGGCGGGAGTCCTGGCAAGGTCCCGGTACATGGAATAGACCGGGCCCCTGCAGGCGCAATCCGGATTACGAAGCACAGAGCGGAGCTGGTTCGCAGTCCGCACTTCGGGCCGGGTAAGCAGCGTCCTCCAGATATTCATTCTTTCTTCTTTCGCCACACCAGCATATAATACGCAGCCCCACCGGCGGCAAGGATTATGAGTAGGATCCCGGCAATCAAAGGAATCACGTCGTTCTCAACAACCCTGACCCTTACCTTCAGTGTGTCGGAGATTGCACTGTTGTCCAATGCGTCACGGTAACGGATCTCCGAGTCCAGGCCATACTCCTTGAGTGTAGCCCCCTGGTCCACGCTCACCTCGTAGCGGGCTGTCGCTGCCTGTCCCGGTTCCAGATCCCCGAGGTAGGCAGTATCGTCACTGCTGGTAAATGGATCCACCTCGCTTATCCTTGCCTGCGCATCCCTTGCGACAGTGGATCCCTCGTTCCGGTACTCGACCTCGATCACCTTCTTGGAACCCGCCCTGACCTCGTCCGGAGGAGATGCAACAACGAATTCAATCTTTCCGCCAACCGGAACACCAATAGTGATAACCTCAGTATCCACCGTGTCCCCTTCCCAATCGGTATAGCGCAGCCCGAGATCCAATGGATAAGTGCCCGCTCCGGCTTCCCTTGATACCGATACCTTGAATCTGGCATCCATTGTGCCACCCATTGGCAGATCTCCCACGAAAAGGCTGCTGTCCGTTGGAACTACAGGGCTTGCTCCGTTCCTTGTGATCTGGATCACCGCATTCCGGACATCTTCCGATCCGTCATTCGCTATCTTCAAGTCAAGATACCCCTGGGTACCCGCGTTCAGGGAATCTCCTGTGACCGAGACCACATTGAGATGAGCTCTGGGCTCAATTTCGACAAGAAGGGGAATAGTGCGATTCACCTCGCGATAGGTATACTGGATCGCATCCTGTCCATACTGTTCGGCGGTAGAGAGGTAAGTATAGTCAAGATTGAGCGGAAGGGTATATCTCCCGGCAGGTGTCCCTGTCGGGACTTTTACGGAATATGCCACCTGAACCGTCTTTCCTCCGCCGATTTCCCCGATCATCTGTGGATCGGACTTGACGATCAGGGGGCTGTCTCCGGGGGAGAGCCCGGCCCGGACCAGTTTTGCTGTATTGGGGAGGTCTTCGCGGCTGATAATCGTGGATTGAACGAATTTCATATCAATCAGCCCACGGTTCTCGATATTAACCTTGAGGACTACCTCCTCCCCAGGGATGAACTCGTTGCTCCCTGCCACCGCAGCCTGAAGTTCGGGGCCTCCGGTCATATACTTCTCTCCCGCAGAGGCCGGTATACTAATAAAACTGATTAAAACGGCCAGAATGACAATATGCCGCCAAAACATGGGAATCACTGTTGTTATTGCTATAACAACATTTATGGTCCAATCCATATATATGTATGCGATGGCAGACCCCTCCACTCTCCTGGCCCTCACAGAACAACTGAAATCACTGGGGCTGACCAAGTACGAAGCACTCGTCTATATCGCCCTCCTCCAGGTATCCGGCGCTACGGCAACCGAGATCCATGAACGCTCCGGCGTGCCGAGAGCATCGGTATATCCCGTGCTCGACCGGCTTGTTGGCAAGAACCTCGTTTCCATCGCCCACACCACCCCCAAGCGGTTCAATGCCGTGGATCCGGAGGAGGGCATCGATCACCTCATGAAATCTTTGGGGTCCGACGCGGTAAAAGCCAGGAAGCAGCTATCCAAGATCTACAGGGAGCGATCCCCGGGTGAACGCGGGGACCAGGAACTCATCTGGAGCATCAGCGGGAGGGAGAACATACGTTCCCGACTCCTGGATCTCATTGCCCAGGCGAAAGCGAACGTAAAGATCATCCTCGTCGGTGATTATCTGAAATCCGAGATCCTCGACATCCTGGTGATTACGGACAGGGCGGGCACTGTTCAGGTGGAGATTGCCACGGACCGCTGGGAGGGGTCCGTTCCGGATCGAGTGAAGGTATTTATTCGAAAGCACCATGAACCGGATGACAGGGGGGTAAAAGTGCCGTTCACAGGGGGGATATTCCTCGTGGACGACAGGAAGGGAATGGTAGTGATGATCTCCCCAGATGAGGGGGCTACCGCATTATTTTCAGAATCAACAGGATTTTTAAGGTTCTTTTCGATGATATGGGACTTTTTTTCCACCAACGGAAAGAAAAAACCTCAATAATCGAGGATCTCGTGCATGGTACTGATGTCCATAAGCCCTTTAATGGCCTGGGTCATGACATAGACACCCCCTTCTTTGATCGCGGCCATCGGATTTGTCCCCCCGAGTGCCACGATTCCCATGTATTGCGGGTCTACCGTGACGCCGAGCGCCGGTGTATTGGGGAGTCCCACATCGAGGATACCCGAAAAACTGCTGCCCGAAAGGTCATCGATCACCTCTCCCACAAGCGATTCGGCCTCCATATGGCATTGCCGGATGTTGGCAAGGATATTCCCGCTCCCTCTCCTCATCACCTCGTTCACGGAGGTGATGTCCTGAGCGATCAACGCCTGGAGGGGGTCAATCGTAGTATGTTCATAGAGGATCATATGGGTGAATCGTCGCGGGATACGATGTTCGATCCCCACCACACCTCCCCCGATGGGATTTGCAGGCACCCCTCTCTTCAGAAGGATCCCGTCAAGGGTCGAGCTGCATACGGTGATGATGGCGGTATGGCCCGAAGGGACCTTGTAATCTCCCACCTTTTCTCCAGGATCCATCAGCCTGATCAACCCGCTGACGCACACCCCCGCTTTGAAGGCATCCTTCATCACCGAGATTGCATACTCCATGTCCTTGTTCATGATCAGGGAAAGATTATACACCACCGATCCGGTCCCTTCCCTTGGATCAAAGGACACTTGCATGGCGTACTCTTCGATCCGGGTGTTCACAAACTTCAAGGGGAGATTCATCATGAGTACATCTCCTATTCAATAGAAAAATTGTTCTATAAGATAGGGGAAATGTATGGTTAATGGAAGAAAACATTCGGGAAAAGGCGAGAAATGCGATTAGGGGCATCCTGGAGGCCGCAGAATTCCGCATTACCGCGGTTGAGGACCCATTCGACCTGGCCGAACGGGACGGGGAGTACATGCTGGTGCTCTGCAGCAACGACCAGAGCGAAATAGAGGATTTTGATACGACATCTTATCGGCTCATGAAAGAGGGGCAGGAGATCTCCTACAGAAAGTTACTGTTCAGCCTCAATTCGGGGATCTCCGCGACCAACACCATAGTCTGGGGTGTGGACGAGTTCATCCGATATGCCGGGGAGGCAGACCTTGCCCGAATCCTGAACCGTACTCTCACTCTCTCCTTTGCAGGCGGTTCTGCTCCTGGTCCTTCCGGACAGAAGACTGCTCCCGGGAGGACTGGGACGGTCCAGGCACCGGTGACTGAGGAAGAGCCGACAGGGATGGCCATTCCTCATCTCCCGATAAGGGTGAACAAAGAAGCGGCAATGAAGATCGCAAAGATCCAGGGCTCAGCGAACCTTCGGTTCCTGCCATACTGGTTTTACACCTACGTGAGTTCCGGTGAGCAGGTATACAAAGATAACCGCATTCCCTTCGACGCCGAGGGAGGTGGAGGGATCAATGCCATCAACGGCATCCCTATGGACTCACATCCGGAAGATGTGATTGAGGAGGGAGTGCCTCAATCCGCAGAGATCGTGCAGCCCCACCTCTCGAAAGAGGATGCCGTTGAGAAAATTTCTGCGGATGTCGTCGCCCGCCTCACGCAGACGGTCCGGATCAAGCAGGTGAAAGGGGATGCCATCTTCTACGAAGAGAAAGTTCTCAAGCCGGACAGGAAGAACATTGCAGTCGATATCACCCAGGTGTACGTCCCTATCTGGCAGGTGCGGGGGAAGAAGATCGTCGAGGTGAACGCGTTCACCGGCGAAATTCTCTCCGAACCGATGGATGAGGGCGTGGAGATCCTCTGACCAGGTCCGGTTCCGATCCATGATCGTCATACTGGGGGGAGGCCCCGCGGGAAGAACGGCTGCCATGCAGCTCGGCCTTGAAGGAAAAGAGGTGACCCTGGTTGAGAAGAAGGGGCTGGGGGGGCAGTGCCTCCATCACGGCTGCATGGTCGTTTGTGCTTTAAACGACGTGGCCAGGACCATTTCGTCCTCCCGATCGCTCGAGCGCCTGGGTATCACCCAGGGTGTGCCCAGAGTTTGTTTCCCGAACCTGTGGAATGAGATGGCGGAGATCCAGGAGCGGATTGGTTCGGTCCTGGACGCAGAGACACGGGGTTGCGGGGTGGATATCTGGTACGGCAGGTCAGGAAGACTGGAGGGACGGAAAGTGTTTGTCGATGGAGAGCCGGTCGAGGCGGAAGCAGTCATCATCGCCACGGGTTCCTTCCCAAGGATTCCGGAGATTCCCGGAATCTCGCTCCCGGGAGTGTATCATCCTCATTCGCTCTCCCGCATGCCTGCCATCCCGGAAAGGCTGCTTATCATAGGTGGTGGCATCATGGCCGCCGAATTCGCTTTCATCTTCCAGGAGTTCGGCTCACGGGTCTGCCTTGCAGCCAGGACGAATTTTTTGAACGATATCGATCCCAAACTCCGGGATCTCGCGATCAAGGACCTGTCTTCCGTGGAGATCCGGGAGCACTGCAGGGTTGAATCTATTACCGGCGTCGACCGTGTTGGGGGAGCAGTCCTCCGTTCTCCGCAGGAATCCGCGGAGTTGCCATTCGATGCGGTCCTCATTGCAGCAGGTCTTGTCCCCAATTCAGGGATGCTGCAGGGAATCGCCAAGGGGAAAGACGGGCGGGTGCGGGTGGACAGGTACATGCGTACCAGCATTGAGGGGGTATGGGCATGCGGGGACGTGACCGGCTCCTGTTATCTTACCCCCATAGCCCGGCGCCAGGGAATGGTCGCTGCTGCATGCATCCTCGGAAAGGATGATCCCATGGATTATGACGGGGTGCCTCAGTCCATGGCTCTCGCCTCGGAATTCGCCTTTATCCATGGAGATGCAGAGGCTGCAGTCTCCCTCTCGATCCCGGGACCGGCAGGGCCGGGGACCTTCTGGGGGGTCTCCTCGGGAACGACGGGGGTGGCCCGCATCCTCGTCGACCCGGATTCAGGTGCAATCCGGGGGATCTCGGCGGCGGGGCCGTCCGCCGGGATCATCGCCGCGTACCAGGCATTCCTCATGAAAATGGGCATCACAGTGCACGACTTTGACCAGTTTACCGAAGTGCACCCGATGAGCGACGGGGTCTACTCCCTGATGAAATACGCGTCCTCCCGCCTCAAGCGGGGAAACTTCAGGCGCTGAGCTTTTTTCCCCATCCGAACCTGGTACCGGTTCTCAGCAGGCCCCCGATCCCATGAGATCCTGTATCCCTCTGGCCTGGGAAAGGAGAACGGGTGTTGTCCACCTTCTCCCTTACGGCAATAAAGGCTAGTGATGCAACTTTCCACACATGCGAAACCCATTGTCGGGTACGATGAAACACCAAGTATTTTCACAATGACGGTGGGAGATCCATCATGGATCTACTGAGCACAGCAGAATTTTCAAGGGAAAATCCAGTCAAGAAAGACCTGGTCAGTACCAGAGGTTCAAACATTGTCCTTGTATGCCTTGAAACCGGGCAGGTGATTCCCCCTCACCCGGAACCCTATGCAGTGGTCTTTGTAGTCCTCCAGGGTAAGGGGACGATTACATCAGGAACAGTGGAACATCCCGTGCAGCCTCTGCACCTGATTTCGGTGGGGAAGGATGAGCATAGGGGGATCCGGTGCGACCAGCGGATGATCCTCCTTGGGATTCGCGATGATGTGAAGTGAGGTTTGATGAAGACGGCGATTGAGGTCCACGATCTGACAAAAAAGTTCGGCACCATAATTGCGGTTGATCGCATCACTTTTTCTGTCTGGGAGGGGGAGATCTTCGGATTTCTCGGTCCGAATGGCGCAGGCAAGACCACTACGACCCGGATGCTGACCGGTGTGATCCCATCCGACGGCGGAACCTCGACGGTCCTCGGTCACGATGTCCGCCAAGAACCCGTGCTGGCAAAACAGGGGTTCGGAGTGGTGCCGGAGACCTCGAATGCGTACGGAGACCTCACCGCCTGGCAGAACCTGATGCTGATGGGCGAGCTGTACGG
>DAEV01000114.1 GCA_002509495.1 Methanolinea sp. UBA473
CGAGCCGACGACCGGGCTCCACTTCCATGATGTCAAAAAGTTCATTGCCGTCCTCTCCGAACTCGTGGACAAGGGGAATACAGTGGTCGTAATTGAACACAACCTGGATGTCATAAAGTCCGCAGACCATATCCTGGACCTGGGGCCGGAGGGCGGCGATGCGGGAGGTCTCATCGTGGCAGAGGGGACTCCCGAGGAGATCGCAGCCAACGGGAAGAGTTACACGGGCATGTTCCTCCAGAGGATGCTCCCGCCCGGTCACGCTGAGGGCTCCGCTACTGGAACAATCCGGGAACCATGAACCACAAACCAGGGGTCCGACAGGACAGGGGCACGGTATTCCGGGAAAACAGACGAAGGACTGCCAAAATCCAATGAATCCCCCCGCCACACTCCCCGAGGACCCCGGCTGCTACCTTTTTAAAAACGAAGAAGGGACGATCCTCTACGTGGGGAAGGCAAAGAACCTCAGGAAACGGGTGACCAGTTATTTCCAGAAGAGGGATCACGACAGGAAGACCCGGATTCTCCTCTCCGTTTTTTCAGAGATCGACTTCATCGTAACGGGGAGCGAGGTCGAGGCCCTCATCCTGGAAAACAGCCTGATCAAGGCCAACCAGCCGAAGTTCAATATCGATTTGAAAGACGCCAAGCAGTACGCCTACATCCAGATGACGGACGAGCCCTTCCCACGTCTCTGTATTGCACGCCGGATGACCGGCGGCGGGTCCTTCTTCGGCCCCTTCGTCTCTGCCGCGGCCAGGGACGAAGTTCTTGCCTTCGTTAAGAAGACGTTCCGGCTCCGGACCTGCAGGAAACTGACGAAAAGGGCCTGCCTGCGCGCTCACCTGGGAAGCTGCAGTGCTCCCTGCACGGGGACCGTCACCGAAAGCACCTACCGGGAACAGGTGAGGCA
The DNA here is from genome assembly GCA_002509495.1 of Methanolinea sp. UBA473. GTDB lineage: Archaea > Halobacteriota > Methanomicrobia > Methanomicrobiales > Methanospirillaceae > Methanolinea_A. The sequence goes on from DAEV01000114.1 coordinate 917, forward strand.
GGCAACTCTTGTCCTGAGGGGGGAGACGGGCGAGCTGATCCGCTCGTTAAAGGAGGAGATGAACGACCGTTCGAAGACCCTCGACTTCGAGCGGGCCCTGCAGATCCGGAACCTGATCCAGGCCCTGGAGCGGCTCTCCGATCGGCAGGATATGGCCCGGCAGAAAGAGACCGATGAGGATATCGTCCACTATATCGTCCATTCGGGCCAGGTATACCTCATGCTCTTCAATGTCCACCGGGGCATGCTGGTGCAGAAGAGGGAATACATCTTCGAGCAGGGGGAAGAGTTTCTTGAAGAGTTCCTGGTCCAGTATTACTCGGAGCATATTCCTCCCTCGGAGCTCATTCTCCCCATGCAGGTGGGCGACAGTGTGATCGAGTTCCTCTCCATGCGGAAAGGAAGGAAAGTCACTGTCACGGTTCCCCGGATCGGGGCAAAGAAGAGGCTCCTCTCCCTGGTGGAACGGAATATCGAGATCGCCTACTTTGGGGACCTTATCAAGATGGAAGAACTCCAGGAGAAACTCGCTCTCGACGAACCACCCAGGGTGATCGAGTGCTTCGACATCTCCCACATCTCGGGAACATCCGTCGTGGGGTCCATGGTGCAGTTCCGGGATGGCAGGCCTGATAAACGTAACTACCGGAGATTCCGGATCAAGACCGTCGAGGGGATCGATGATCCTGCCGCGATTGCAGAAGTGGTGGGACGCAGGTATCGCCGTCTCGTCCAGGAGCGGGGGGAGATCCCCTCGCTCGTCATGGTGGACGGGGGAAGGACGCAGTTGCAGGCTGCAGTACGCACGCTCAGGGAGGTCGGAGTTCCCATCCCTGTCATCGCTCTTGCGAAACGTGAGGAACGGATTTACATCCCCGGATCCGCCCGGCCGCTCCCTGTCACGAAGGGTGAAAAAGCATCCCTGTTTCTCCAGGAGATCCGCGACGAAGCGCACCGGTTCGCGGTGACCTACCACCGTCTGGTGCGTAAAAAGAAGGTGATCCCGTGACTGATTTCTCCCTCCGGTCCCCCTTCTCCCCCGGAGGATCCCAGCCCGAAGCGATCGGAAACCTTGTCTCCGGGCTGGATGCGGGCGACCGTTTTCAGACCCTGCTCGGCGTTACGGGATCGGGAAAGACTTTCACGATGGCGAACGTCATCGCAGAGGCACAGATGCCGACGCTGGTCATCGCCCATAACAAGACCCTGGCAGCGCAGCTCTGGAACGAATTTTCCGAGTTCTTCCCCGGGAACCGGGTGGAGTACTTCGTCTCCNNCATCGAGAAGGACGCGCAGATCAACCCCAAGATCGAGATGATGCGCCTCTCCGCCACCGCCTCCCTTCTTTCCCGTCCGGACGTGATCGTGGTGGCCTCGGTCTCCTGTATCTACGGCCTCGGGAAACCGGAACACTATCGGAGCATGGGGTTCGAGGTCTCTGTCGGGGACCGGATCGACCGGAAAGAGATCCTGGAGAAACTCGTATCCAGCCAGTACGAGAGGAACGACATCGAGCTGCAGCCCGGGCGTTTCCGGGTCAAGGGGGACACCATCGACCTCATCCCAGGTTACTTCAACAATATCATCCGGATCGAGCTCTTCGGGGACGAAGTGGAGCGGATCACCGAGGTAGAGAAGACAACCGGGACGGTCCGGGAGCGGATGAAGTATTTCTATATCTTTCCGGCCCGCCACTACGTCATCCCCGAGGAACTCCAGAAGGGCGCCCTCTCCTCCATACGGGAAGAACTCGCCGCCAGGCTCCCGGAACTCGGTCTCCTGGAGTCGCACCGCCTCGAGCAGCGGACCCTGTACGACCTCGAGATGATCGAGGAGACCGGGTCGTGCAAGGGGATCGAGAACTATTCCCGTCATTTCGA
>DAEV01000100.1 GCA_002509495.1 Methanolinea sp. UBA473
CGAGGGAGGCGGAGAGATCCGGCTCACCCGAGAGGAACTTCTCCCCCGCCAGCGCCGGGACAGCGAGAAAAGAGACTGCAACTGCGCATAGAACTGCGAACCGCAGGCAATTCCAGGTTGTTGTCATTTTAATAACAACAGGTTCGCAGGGTAATTATTTATACCTATTGCGGGAGGGATTTCCCTTCCTGGTTCACCGGCAGGAACCGTGTGATCCCCCGCCTGCATGCGCACAGGCGGGCGGGGGGATCCCGGCGTTCATCACGCCGATCCGGGTTCAGGCGTATCCGCTGACGTCATAGTTGATCTCGGTCGAGTGGGTGAGGCACTCCTGCCCGTTCTGCAGGCCCTCGTCTACCATCCTTTTCAGGAGGGCCGGATAGACCGCCCCGACCATGTCAGAGACCGGTCTGCCGCTGCAGAAGAACTTGAAGGTGGGAGTGCTCCGGACCCCGTACCGTTCGGCGGTCCACTGGCTGGACATGATGTCGAGGCGCACGAAGAGGACAACGCCCGCGTACTCTTTTGCAAATTGCCTGACATGGGGCTCCATGCTCCGGCAGTAGGGACAGGTGGGACTGTAGAACATTACCAGTACAGGGATCCCCGCCTTCTCCACGACCTTTTCCCACGTAAGGTCGGTCGCCTCGATGAGGTCTTCCCCTTCCATAGAGGTCTCCGGTCAGAGTATTGAGGGAAGGAGGGTATATACCTATGTTCCCGGAAAGGACGGATCAGATCCTGTCTTCGACAAGAATATTGATGACGTTCTCGGAGATGTCCCCGGAATACTCCCCCGCCCTCCGGATGCTCTCCGTGATATTGCGGATCGTAACCGCGGTCTCCGGGTCCTTTTCCATGGCAAGGGCGTTGATCTCCTCGCAGACCTTTTCCAGGGTCTCCACCTGCTCGATATTCTTGTGGGATTCGCGGATATCCGACTTGAAGAAGGATCCGATGCTCCGGTCGAGGATTGCCTGGGAGAGGGCGGTCGCCTTACGGAGGTCTTCCAGGAGCACCGGATCCAGGTTCTGCACCTGGATCTTCCCGGCATTCTCGGCGTACCGTACCGCATGGTCCCCGATCCGTTCGAGGATCCTGCTGATGAGGTAGGTGTTCACCACGCGGTTAGGGGCCACTCCCATCTTCCTCCCGAGGCTCGTGTTCTTCAGGATGATGTTGGTCTGGCGGGCGACCAGCCAGTGCAGGCGGTCCACGTCGTTGTCCCTGGCCACCACGTCCCCGGCAAGGTGGGAGTTCCCGCCCTCCAGCACGGTCATGGCGTCCAGGTACATATTCTTCACAATCACGTACATCCGCTTGATCGTGTTCTCGAACGGCATCTCGGCAGGGTTGAGCAGGTCCTTTAAAATGACCGAATTGTCCGTCTCCTCCACGACCTCCGGCCCGATGGTCATCTGGGTGAAGTCCCGGACCACCATCCGCACGGACGCCGGCAGCCGTTCCTTCGATGTGATCTCGATCCTCGTGAATCCCGCGATGTACGAACCTATGAGAAGGCGGAAGAGGAATACGGAGTCATGGATCGAGGTGACGTCGAAGGACCTGGACTGCTGGAGCGGCGTTTCTGTCAGGTCCCGGGTCACCAGGAGTGTCCCGTCCGGCTGCGCCACGATTCCCAGGGGATCGTTCTTTTTGACCTTGTGCTTCTCGGCCCAGTCCTTGGGCAGGGTGATTACGTAGGACGACCCTCCCGTGATCTGGACTTTGCGTATCTCCATGCTCCGTTCCCCCCCGAATTTCTATATCACTCTATGATTCTCAATAGATATATATACATTTATTTTCCGTCGGCAAAGGGGGGTTGCGGGACCTCGCAGGGACCGGATCGCTGCGATGTCCGGGCGGTCCGCGGGACGCGGCTTCCCGAAAGAACTCGCCATTTTTGGGGTTATATCACCATCAGACCCCGGAAATGTCTTTTGCGGACCACAACCATTAAAATCACCCTCCTCTCTATAGCTAGTAGCGAATCTTCTGCCGCACCAGGTGCGGCTCGTGGTTCCCCATGCCCGAACCGGAAACCGAGAACGATGACGACCCTCATGATAGGGTGCAGAACGCCAGCTTTTCGAACAACTCTTTTCCTGACGTAACTGCCGGTATCCCCGGGATACCGATGCGGCCGGCCGCACTCCGGGAGAGGGTCCCCTGATGCCAGGCGAGCAGCTCGCTCTCGATCGATTCACAGGAGAGCTGGGCAAAGACGGTTCCGGCCCCGCCACGGCATCCCGCCAGAAGAACGGGCGGAGAAATCTTCTCTCCCGGGAGAGCATCCATTTCGCGGAGATCGGGGGGACTTCCTGCCTTATCGCCGAAAACTATTCGTACAAGAGCGAGGCCTACTATGCTCTCCTCTCGCGGGAACTCGCGGGGGATCCCGTCGCCCCGGATACCGCCTCCCTGCTGGACGCGTTCATCGTGCCCCTCTGCCTCGAACGGAGCCGGTCAGCGGGCATCCCCGTGGCCGAATGCGTGATCTCCCATACGGATCTCCCGTGCCCCTCTGTCGTGTACGGCCTGAACTACTTTGCCTGCGCTTCCCACTTCGAGGTGGTGAGGGAGAACTCCCGGGCGAGGGAAGTGGTAAAGCACGTGACGAACGGAGGGAAGTATCCCTTCTGCTTCCAGCGCCTCGAAGAAGGCTCTTCCCTCGAACGGTGCATCGCCCTCTTCGGCCGGGTCCCCGATGGCGGTTCCCGCGAAGCGCAGCTCGCGGAGAAAGTCTTCCAGACGTTCCGCATCCCCCTCGTGGAGCTCGTCTGCATCACCGGTCCCGGAGGGACCCTCCTCTCCTCCCTGTGCCCTGTGCGCTACTCCCAGCTCTCCAGGGATGAGCGGGAGATCCTCTGTTCCAAAATCACCGGCCAGGGGTTCCTGTGAGCCGACTCGGGATCTTCGTCGACCGGAAGACCCTTGCAAGCGCCGAGCAGCTGCAGGCCCTGATCCGGTGCAGGGACGTGGCCGAAGAGATGGGGCATACCACGGAGTTCATCTTCCCCGTGGACATCCGGAAGATCCCGGCAATGGACGCCCTCTTCATCCGTGCCCGCACCGACCCGATGAACGTCACCTACGTGGCCTCCCGGATGGCCGAGTCTGCGGGGATCCCGGTGATCGACGATCCTTCCTCCATCCGGATCTGCTCGGACAAGGTGAACATGTATTCGCGGCTGATGAACGCCGGTGTCGCCCTTCCAAAGACCCTCTTCCTCCCGAGGAGGGACCTGTCGGAGACCCGTGCGGAAGAGATCTTCGCGGAACTCGGCTCCCCCCTCGTGGTGAAGGAACCGTCGACCTCGTTCTCCCTCCGGGTGGAGAAGGTGGGGTCCGCAGCCGGGTTCCTGCAGGTGGCCCACCGGTTCTTCAAGCTCTCGGACTGGATCGTGGTGCAGCAGTACGTGGAAAGTATGTATGACTGGAGGGTGGGAGTCCTGTCTGGAGAGTTCCTGTACGCCTGCAAGTACATCATCCCGGGTTCCACGTTCAAGATCCAGGCCTCGGTGAACGGCCACATCGTCTATTGCGGGGTCGAGAGCGTGGCCCGCGAGCAGGTCCCGCCCCGGGTGCTCCAGCTCGGGGTGGAGGCCGCGAAGGCCGTGGGATCCGGGCTCTACGGGGTCGATATCAAGAACGGGGGCAGGAATGCCTGCGTGATCGAGGTCAATGACAATCCCTCGCTCGAAAGCGGGGAGGACGACCAGTATCCCCGTGTGTACCACGAGATACTGCACTACCTGCTGGAGACGTGATTTTTTCCATGGATTCCACATTCGAAGAGAGAGCCGGGGCCATCTGTGCTGCCTGCGGAGGGAAATGCTGCCGGAATGCAAACCCCCCTGTCAGCGCCGACCGGTTCGAAGCCCTCCGGGAGCTCGGGATCGGGAAGGACGATGTCGAATACGCCGGGTATACGCGGCTTAAGTCACAGGAGGACGGGATGTGCGTGATGTTCTCGGGCGGCCGGTGCAGGATCCACTCCGCCAAACCAGAGACCTGCGTCGCCGGACCGTTCACGTTCGAGGTCACGGACCACACCCTTTCCCTGTACCTGAAGAGGGAGGCCTCCTGCCCGCTCGTGAAGTACCTGAAAGAGGACCCGGAGGCCTACCAGGCGCAGTACAGGGAGGCGGTCCGGAGGCTTGTCCGGCTCATCCGGTCCCTGCCTTCCGTGGAAGTCGAGGCCATCTCCCGGATCCCGGAACCCGAGACCGACCTGGTGGCAGGAATCCCCCTTCTTCCCTGATCGCCATGCGCATCGGCACCGAGCACGAATACTCCTTGAACGGCCCAGGATTCGTCCCCCTTCCCGGGTCCGACCGGGTCCTCCGGGAGATCAGCGGCGGGTACCTGGAGGAGACCGCTTTTGCAGGCGTGCAACTCTGCAAGGAGCTCCAGAAGACCG
>DAEV01000072.1 GCA_002509495.1 Methanolinea sp. UBA473
GCCCCGGCGGCGGATCAACCTGCTGACATGTGATCTCGGACACATAATTCATCACTACTTCTTGAATGGTCCATCTTCTCGAAGACTCGGGATTACCAGTTGCTAGAAAAATGCCCAGGGCCGGCCCTTATCGCAATCAGGGGTGGTGCAAGGAGGGGTCTCGACCCCTCCTGTCTGAAAAATACCGCGGTCAACGGGCCCCGGCCCGGAAGAAACTTTCTTTTGTTCTCAAAGGCCGCCGCCCCCGCGGCGGGTTCAACCTGATTTTCAGGGGAAATTGTTCTGGTATTCGGATTCACTTCAATCGATGTAACCCTGTCCTTTATCCCAACAAATTACTTGATTTCATTCATTTTCCTGTGAATCCTTACATTAGGCGACCGGATGGTCGCCCCGGATTNNGGCGGAGCCTTCGCGGTATGACCCCCTCCTGTATGAGAATTACCGCGGTTCTCAGGTTCCGGCCCGGAAATTTTTAAGGGTACACCTCTCGCGGGGCGCCCCCGCGGCGGGCCGAAAGTCCCCAAGAGCGTCACTCAATGCTGTGCGTTATCTACCAAAAGAGGCAAAAACCAATATCTTCGATAATAAAAAAGCAAAAAAAAAGTGGTGCAAAAATAATTTAGGTTAGCCCCTGGATCTCCCAATCCTCTTCTTCAGGGGCTTTTTCGGCTTCCGCGGGCGTGGCCTTCCTCCGCCGCAGGAAGTAAAGTGCGATCGCAATTACCGCGATGACGATGATCACCACGATCGCGATCTTCATGATCAGATCGATCGGTAAATCGCCCATCAGGGGCGTCGCGGTGGGTGTGACCGTCGCGATGGTGGTAACGGGGGTTGCAGGAGCCTGGCCCCGGGCCACGAAGAGGGCAAAGATACTGGTATGGGTGATCTTTGCGCTCACGGTCCGGGTTTCGCTGCTCACGGTGGTCGGGAGGTCTTCCCACGTCGATGTGGCAGGGTTGTACCACTTGATGGAGAGGTCCCGTCCCTGCATCGCTGCCCAGTCGTTCTCCGGGAGCAGGATGGAGAACGTGGCATACGGATCGAACTCGGATCCCGAGGGCTCCAGGTCGTACGCATACCCTGCGAAGACAAAGGGTGCCCCGTCGGGGACCGGCGGCATCTCGGAGTCGGCAATCCTGCGGATGGAGAGGGTGAGGAGCGGGCCTCCGTCCGACGCGGTGGGGCGCGTCCCGCCGATCATCGAGAGGGAGGCGATTCCGTCCTCTGCCACGATCACCACGGACTGGGAGAGTACCAGGTTGGAGTTCAGGGGAAGCGTTCCGCCTGTCGGGCCTATCTCCACGGTTGTCGGGGTGGGGGTGGCTGTGGGGCTGGCATTCGGGCTGACGATGTATGTAGCTCCGCCGCCACCCCCGCCACCTCCACCGCCACCGCCGCCGCCTCCGGCACTGCTGGTGACGTAGATATAGTCGACACGGGTGAGATTTCCGGTCCCTGCGGCGTTCCATGCGGTGAGCGTCACCGAATACTTGCCATACATGTACCGGTGGGCGGGGTTCTGCATGTTCGAGGAGGTCCCGTCGCCGAAGTCCCAGAGCCAGTTGGTGGGGTACCCGACGGTGGTGTCAAAGAACTGCACGATCAGGGGTTCCTTCCCGGTGAGGGGGCTCGCAGCAAAGGATACGACCGGCGCAGAGAGGTTGGTCCGCAGGTTGAGCTCTGTGTTGCCTCCCTGGTGGAAGGGGTAGGAAGATGTCCACGGCCCTCCAGCAGCCACATCGTAGACCTCAGCCTTGAGATTGTCGACGTAGAACTCAATGGTGGCGTTCTCTGCGATGTATCCAATTACCTTAAGTTTTGGATCGAACGCACCTGGTCCGCCATACTGGCCTGCAACGGTCATGTTGAAGGGATTGTCCTCTCCGTAAATGACATCGTCCACCCTGGCTTCGATGACAGATCCCGCAGGGGCCGGCTCACCGCTCCTGATGGTGACATTCCCATAGAAGACATGGGGGAGGGAGGAGATCGAGGTATGAACGGGTGATGGAGTTGAAGTGGGGACCACAGTAGTGACAACGGTGGTCGGGGGTACGGTTGTTACAGTGGTTGTGGGAATACTGGTAGTGGGAGAAGTGGTGGGAATGGCGGTGGTAACCGTGGGAGTCACCGTCGATGTGGGGACCACCCCGGTCACCGTGAGATTGAGGACTTTATACTCTCCTGAATCGAAAGAGGAAGTCTGTTGCGCTTTCACGTTGTTTACGTAAAACTCAATCACTGCGCACCCGCATGACGCCTCAGAATAGGTTATCCCAATCCACAGATTCTCATATTTTCCAACTTCGGTGGTTACCACCTCGTCCCTAACAGTTTCATATACCTTGCCTTGAATGACGGTACCTACCGGGGCAGGGACTCCATTGATCGTAACAGTCCCGTTGAAACCACAAGGTATAGGAGGCGGGTTGTCAACAGCTGAGGCTATCCCGACTACCAGTATGATTAGCACCAAAAAAATGAGTGTTTTGTTTGTCATGCTCTCCTCACGGTGCTCTCACCGGGATCAGGCGCTGATTGCAGCCAGGGTTCCGGGGGCGTTCATGAACAACCAGTATCCTTTCATCGGGTTCATTAATGTGCCATCGTTTACGTCGTTGATGATGGCAGGGGTTTCGTACTGCTGCGTGACGGCATTGAATCCCATAGCAATAGACCACTGGTTTTTCACCGAGATCAATGTTCCCTTGGCCGAGACCGGGCTCACGTCAGAAAATCCGATCAGGTTCCACCCCGAATAAAGGTTCTTGGTCGGCGGAAGCTCGGTCGGGTCATTCTTGTAGGTCAGAGTAACCGTACTCGGCGAGGTCTGATAGATCCAGATACCGTCCAGGGGCTTTACGATCGTTCCAGAATCCATGGAGATCCAGCCAGATGATGCATCGTAGAGCCAGAGGGGTCGTCCACCGGTTTTATCCAGCACTCCCGCGAAGACGACGCCGGTAGTATTTTGCCCTATGGCAAGTGTCCTCGGGGTCGAGATGAGGTTCCATCCGGTGTACAGGTTGATAGTATGCGGCGCCTGGGTGGGAGTCGGGGTGACGGTCCCGGTCTGGGTGGGGCCGGTGGTCACGCTGATGTAACCGTTCTTGGTGACCGACGAGCTTCCCGAGAGTCCAGTGACGCTGAGGGTTACAGAGTATGTCCCTGCATTCTGGTATACATGGAGCGGGTTCGGCTCGGTCGAGGTGAATCCATCACCGAAGTCCCACGACCAGGTCGTCGGGGAACCGATGGAGATATCCGTGAACTGCACCGACAGGGGGGAGCCTCCCGACGTGGGGGTCCCTGAGAATCCTGCCTGGAGCGCGTTGTTGCTCTCCACCTTAAAGGTGAGAACAGCGATGTTGTCGTCGATGTTCGGGTCGTCGAATCCCGCCAGCAGCGCGTTCAGCGCTGCTGTTCCGGCCAGGCGGTCAGGCCCGTCGATCACGAAGAGCTTGCTCCACCGGACGGGTGTCGCAGTCACTACGAACTTGCGGTTGATATCGGGGTACCAGACTTCGTTATGTACGTAGGACCCCCACCACCAGTACCAGTTCCATTCGTCCGAGATCTTGTTCTCAGGTATAATGTCCAACCTGTGGTTGTACATTGGGTGCTGGACTACTACTGTATAGGTACCTGGGGAAAGATCCAGTGTTGAGAAATAGTTCGAAAGATCGGCCGAAAACTCTCCTGTCGGGCAGTCAACTTTAACAATCTCAAAGATGTACTTCTGTCCGGCTACCTTGTTCTCGCCAAAGACCCAAATTCCGATCGGGACAGTATTGTCTTGCTCCCCGACTGCCTCTCCACGAAGTCCCATTGCCTCACCATCCACGATGATGGAAGGCCCGGCGCAGCAGATGATCTGGATGATCTTGGGATTGACGTCTGCAGTAAGGGTCGGCTCAAGGAAGGTGAACGGTTTCTTTGCCCAGGCAGCGCAGCTTTCATTTCCTTCGACGCATTCGGTGCAGGGTACTCCCTCGAGAGTAGGAGCATCGTTGGGCATGCTTGTCGCGTAGATAGTGTACTGCCCCAGATCGATCTGGAGATCCCGAGTATACCAGAAGTACTCCCACGTGTCGTCCGATTTGATGACGTTGACCTGGGTGAATGAAAGCGGTACTCCGTTGATGACAGAGTGCGTCACGGTCATATTATCTCCTACACAGCTCTGGCAGGGTCCCTTGATGAATAGGTAAGTGACCTTGGAGTCGGTGTTTGTTCCGAATACCCGGACAGTCTCGCCAAGGTAGGTGGAATCGGTCATCTCGTCGCAGACTTCGGTGTTGATGGTGACGACACCCTGTTCAATGTTCACGCAAGCCTCATCATAAGGCCTGTCAGTGTCCAACGCGCAGACGTCATTATACTCCCAGCGTTGGACATGTATCTTGTAGGATGAAGGCTTGGTGCATGTGGATGTCTGCCACTCGATTGTTCGTTCTCCGTTCTCGTCAGTTTCCACGATTGCATACGTATATTTACTATAGGATGGGTCCTTGGGCATTATTCCCGATAAATTTTTTGTACACATGCATCCACACCATTCTATCAGTGTGTTGTTAATTGTGTATCTCACTTCTTGCTGACCACTGCATGGAGCATAGAAGTAACCGAATTTATCGTAGAATAAAACTCCCGTTTGATTATCCATCATCAAAGGAGGCCGATCGCAGCAATCCCCCGTCATCTGGTCGCTGCAGCACCCGTTCGGGCAGGCAACACAATCTTTGATCCAGATGATGTATCTCCAATTGGGAATTCCTTTCACGGTGGTATAGAATTTTTCACCACGGATGAGTGAGGATGGAGTGACGGTAATTTCTGGCTGTTCCTCTTCCAGGGTGACTGTTCTGGCCGTTGATGTGAATCCAAGTCCATTTTCGTTGCACTGCAGGGTGACAATATAATCACCTGCACTATAAATCGGGTAATTGGATGCATCAAGGGTACCTGTAGCCCAGAGGTCAGGAACATATATGTTGGAACTGTCCCCGGAGGACCAGTGCCATGGACTGATGTTGAGTCGCAGGTTCGTGAGAGGTTTTTGAGTCTCCTGGATCGTCCATAGTGCTGTGTATTTCACTCCTCCCGGATTGGTGACAACAATTTTCACGTCTCTTGGTGTTACGTTTAGATCCCTTAAGTAAATGTACTGGAGATTTGTGGGATCGATAACGAAATCCAGCTCATTTCCAATCATCGCCGTGCCGTCTGTCACATCAGACGATGCGGTATTGTCCCAGATCTTGACATGCCCCACCGGTTCGAGGACTTGAAAGGCATGTTCGGTAGGGGCATTCGTACCATCCCACTGCCACCACCATCCAGATGTTGTGCCAGCGAAATTAGTTGAATCGATGTTGAAATGGTCTACATCGTATCCGGAAAGATCGATGGAACGAGTAGGGCCAGATGGAGTACTGTTTGGATCTCCCGCCCACCATGCGATATACGGGGCTGTATCCACAGCATTCGAAATGTCGAGGTCCTTTTCCCCGATCAATACGATTCCGTTCTGTGGGACCGTTTTCAGATCCGCTGCTACCGGTATCGCCACAGTAAGAATGGCGATACTCAGTAGTACTAAGAAGAGCACGTAGTGTCGAAGCTTCATTTTGTTTGCACCACCTTGATTGTATATATAAGACAGGAACCCGGCAGGTCCACCTTTCGGGATAATCCTCTCTTTTATATACTCTGCATTGGGGTGGAGATGTTTATATATTTTTCCCTTGCCCCGATCGGAAATTCACCAGACCAGCATCCCGAAAGAACGATTCCCGGTGTGGGTCGGGCAGATCCTTTTTGAAAAACGTTTATATAGTATGAAATCATTGCGATGCGGTCTTATCATAGACAAATACCTTTGATTCTTCCTTTAAAATGGAATTAAGGCTCATTTATTCCTCTTTTTCTTCCAGGAGATCCGCGTTCTCAGGGGGTTTGCCCCTTCCCGGCCGGATTTTGAACAAATAGACCCCCAGCGCCGCCGCGACGCCGATGAGGATCACCAGGACCGGGACCAACCATACCCATGGGGAGGTGACTCCCTCTGCCCGGGTCCCAGTGGGAGTGGGTGTTGCCTCCGGAACGGTGGGTCCGGTTGTCGGGATCCCTGTGAAGAGACCGTAAATGCCCCCGCGGGTGATACGAGCGCTCACCGATCTCGCTTCTTCGTTCACGGAGGTTTCCAGGAGTTGCCAGATCCCTGTGGAAGGATCGTACCACATCAGGACGAGGCCTTTCCCGTTCAGCAACGTCCATTGTGCCTCGTCGAATGCCAGGAGGAGCGTGGCACCCGGATCGAACGTGGCGTCTGCAGGCGAGACCCGGCAGGCGTACCCGGAAAATACCCATGGATCCCCGGGCAACGGGGGAAGAACGCCCACCTGGAGAGCAGAGAGGTTCAGGCCAGTGACCGGCACCCCTCCGGTTCCGGTGACTTCGACCCCCTCGTTCAGGGAAAGGGTGAATATTCCGTCCTCCGAGATCATGACCACCGGTTGCGTGGTGCGGCCGTCGGGGCCCAGAAGGAGTTGACCTGAGTAGGTGGGAATGACCGTCGGGGTGGGAGTGGCTGTGGGGCTGGCATTCGTGCCGACGATGAATGTTCCTCCGCCACCACCCCCGCCACCTCCGCCGCCGCCCTGGTGGATCGCAGTGATATAGGAACTCCGGATGAGCGTGTCGCTGGAGGTCGCGTTCGATACGGTCAGCGTGACGGTGAACAACCCGGAACGCCTGTAGATGTGAATGGGATCCTTCTCCGTGGAATTCGTACCGTCCCCGAAACTCCACTGCCATGAGATTGGAATGCCTGTGGAGGTATCTTTGAACACTACCGAGAGAGGATAATACCCGCGGACCGGGGAGCCCACGAAGTTGGCATGGAGTTCGTCGGAGGGGGTGGGGGTCGTAACCACGATGTACGCAGCCCTGGAGAGTGTATCGCTCCCCTGGTCATTGGCAGCCGTCAGGCTGACGGTGTAGTTCCCGGCAGCGGAATAGACGTGTGCGGGATCGCGTTCGGCAGAACCTCCCCCGTCCCCGAAGGACCAGGACCAGGAAGTAGGACCGCCCGCGGACAGGTCCGTGAACTGGACGGAGAGGGGAGCGTCCCCAGAGGTCGGGTCGGCGGTGAAATCTGCCACAGGCGGATGGGAAAGGACGTGGATGTACTCGTGCTTGGTCTCCGTGTCGGATCCTCCGAGCCCCCGGACGGTCAGGGAGACGCTGTAGTTACCGGCATCCCGGTACGTGTGCACCGGGTGCTGAGTAGACGAGTATTCCCCGTCTCCGAACGACCAGTTCCACTGGTAGGGGGATCCGCTCGATTCGTCCGTGAAGGCCACTGTAAGAGGTGCGTCCCCTGAGGTGGTATTCGCAGTGAACCGGGCCACCGGAGCCGGCGGCACCGGGTGCACTGTGATGTAGCCGGGCCGGGCCTTTGTGCTCGTATTCCCGATCCCGTCCCCGACTGTTAGGGATACTGAAAATGTCCCTGCGGAGGTGTACACGTGCGACGGGTTGGCGGTGGTACTCCCTTCGCCGTCCCCGAAGTCCCAGTCCCACAGGGTAGGATCACCCGCTGAGGTGTCGGTGAACTGGACGGACAGCGGGACGAACCCGGATCTGGGGGTGCCGAAGAAGTCGGCCAAGAGTCCCGTTTCGGTGATTGTGACGGTCTCCTGGTCGAGGGCGATGATAGTGTTTTCCGGATCCGTACCCAGTGCGTAGAGCGAGTATTGCCCGGGCACAAGGGTATCAAGGCCTGTCGAAGGGATGACAACGGATGGCGACCCTGCACCAAATCCCGAAATTCCATACCCCGGGGTGATGGCTATCTCCCAGGGATGGGACGGAGCGGGAGGCCTCGGAAAACCCTGCAGGATGAGGGAATAGTGGATCACTCTGGTCGCACCCGGGGGTGAACTGCCCGGCTGCTTCAGGAGGGAGAGCAAGTGGTTCCCGGAAGCGAGGATCTCCGGCAGGAACCCGTCCCCCTGCTCCTCCAGCGCGGTCATGTTCACCTCGACGAGGGCCTCGTAGTCCTCGTCCTGCTTGACCATCACGTAGCTGATGTTGGCGACGTCTCCCTGTTCCTCAAACGTCAGGGTGAGGTTCGTCGGCGCGTTCTTTTCGTAATGATAGGAAGGCGACAGGACCAGGGGGTTGTCTCCGTCCAGGATCACCACCGGCCAGATCGCGTAGAACGTGATCTTCTGCTGGCCTGGATCATACTGGAACGCTTCGAGGCTGAACTCGCCGGATTTCGGGGTCACATTAACGGATGCGGACAGCATCTGGGCGATGAACCGATCGAATCCGAAATCTGACAGTGAATTTTCATTCCGCTTGAGGGTGAAGGCCATATCAGTCTGGTTGAAATCGCTGGTGGAAATATTGAGGAACAGGTTATGCCCGATCGTGCCGTCCGGGTTAATTTCCAGCGCCAGCGCTCCCGATTCACGGAGCAGGTAGAGCCGATCCGTGGTTCCGATAAGGGATTGCAGATCGGTGAATCCCGCCGTGGCGTTGGCCCTCGTCAGGAATATATCCCCATAGGCACCGGGAATCCTGCATTCGATCACCGGTATTTTTCTCTCGACGAATACCGGGTACTCCTGGAAATCCGATACGGACACTGAAGTGTTGAGCGGTACGAGAATGGTAAGGTTGTTGCCGCGGATCAGGGCGTTGGCCTTTGAAAAGGACCTGTGGATCGTCTGGATCCGCGGAGGGGTGAGGATCCTGATATCGGTATTGTCTCCGATGGTGGAGAGGAGCCTGACTTCCGACTGGCCAAGGTCCATGACATCGATGAGATCGATACGGGAAACGGTCAGATTCCTGGACTTCTGGATTTGATTCAGGTTCAGGCTTGCAAACGGTGCAGGAGCACCCATGGCAACCCCCACGAGGGGAAATGCAACAAGGAACAGCGTGGCGATCAGGATCGTACCCTGAGGAAGCATCCTGTTCGTCGACCATCCTTTCATAAGTCCCCCTGCCTCCTGGGACATGATCTTGCCCTCGTCATCGGATCCCCTGCCGCACTCACCACCCGCGGTATTGCCCGGGTGCAAAGGTTTATACAGGTTGCTTGCAGGCAGTGAAATTAAACCTTGTGGCGAAACACTGCGCTCCCCATGGATTGCGGGCAGGAGAATATGTGGCAGGATCAAGTCCTGGTAGATCTCCTGGAAAGCCTACAGTGAACTTTGGCTCCCGGACAGGCCTTTTTTTTGCGCGCATGGGGCAATCTTTCCTGCAGGCCCCCTCCGGGCAGGGTGCAATACGGGAACAGAGGTAAAAAGGCACTCTCTCTCCGTAACTGGAAATCATCCATCGATTAATATTATTTACCTTATGTTCCATACTACCTCATACCGGGGAATTCACATGGGAAAAGGTCTATCCATTGTTGCCGGGGTGATCCTGGCAGTTCTCCTGGTCCCGGGGATCTGGGCGCTCTCGATCTCCGTCGATCCGGACCATATCCAGGCAGGGGACCAGGTGACGATCGTCGTGGAAGGGCTCGAGGACAATGCCACCTTCTCGCTCCAGCTCCAGGGAAAGTTCGGGGTCCCCTCCGGGGGGGAGTTCTCGTTCGAGAACCGAAACCTCGTGGTCCCCTTCACGCTGAACGACGGGACATTCACCGCCACGATGCAGAATACGGATCAGAATGTCCTCTCCATCAGGAAAGGCGACACGGAAGTGAAGAAGGTGGGCGTCTCGACCAACGGAATGTTCCAGGTGAGTGAATCGGGCGACATACCGGCAGGGACCTACGACGAGATCCTGCTTGGGGGGACCGGGGCAGCAGGTGCCAACCAGGTGACTGCCACGGTTCACCTCCAGGGAACCAAGCAGGGTCCGCAGGACGGGGAGATCACCTTCATTGTCGATGGGATCACGGACGGGACCGTGGAAGTCAGGGTCGTCGTGGACGGGGAGACCGTCCTGTCCCGGACCATTACGATCGGGAACCCGACACCCACGCGGACTGCGAGCCCCGGGCAGGGTGGCGGCGGCGGCGTCACCACCACGATCAAGGCCGGCACCCCTGCTGTGACCGCGACGGGAACCCCTTCGGCAACCCAGACCGGGACTCCGGCCGGGACCGTTCCCACGGTTTCCCAGACCGTCCCGCAGGCCACCATGAGCCCGGTGCAGACTACCATGGCAACCCCCACTCAGCCAGAGACAACAACGGGGTTGTCGACGGTGATCGTAGTAAGCGCAGTGGTCCTGGGTGCCCTGTTCCTGATCCGGCGCCCCTGGTAGGCATCCCGGATCATGGACCCCCCACCTCCTCTTCCAGACCGCATCCTCACTGCGTTCTCCCCTTCCCGCACCCCACAAGACCTCCGGGTGGTCTATTTCTGGACACTCGTCTCGATCGCTGCAGTGTACCTCCCTCTGGTAAACGAGAGTCCCGCGAGGGTGATCCTGGCACTGCCCATGATCCTCTTTTTCCCGGGATATTCCCTCGTTGCGGCCCTCTTTCCCGGGGAAAGGGAGATCGATGGCCTCGAACGGCTCGCGCTCTCCTTCGGGTTGTCGATCGCCGTCGTGCCCCTCATCGGGCTTGCGCTCAACTATACCCCGTGGGGGATACGGCTGGATCCGATCGTGATCTGCCTCGTGCTGTTTACTCTTGCCATGGCGGCAATTGCCCAGTACCGCCGCTCACTCCTTGCGCAGGACGAGAGGTTCAGGGTCCCGTTCCGCGGGATTTTCTCCTCGGTGAAGCAGGAGTTCCTGCCGCGGGAGGGGTCCCGGACAGACCGCATCCTCTCCGCGATCTTGTTGATCGCCATCGTGGCAGCGCTGGGGACCACCCTCTATGTGATCGCCGTTCCGAAAGAGGGCGAAAAATTTACCGAGTTCTATATTCTTGGGGGAGAAAGGAAGGCCGCGGATTATCCGACCGACCTGGTGGCAGGTGTCCCCGGATCGATCATCATCGGGATCGGAAACCACGAGTACCGGAATACCACCTACGTGGTGGAGCTGTACGAGATCGACCAGGAGTTCGATCCGGTAACGAATACCTCCGTCATCCATGCAATGGAAAAGGTTTCCTCGTGGAACGTGTCGCTCCCGCACAACACCACATTCGAGGAGGCGCGCCCGTTCACACTCCGGTCCGCCGGAACCAACCAGTTAAAGTTCCTCCTGTTCATCGACCAGGCACCCCCGGAAACGAGGAAGGGAATGGACAGGATCAACGAGAGCTACCGGGACCTTCACCTGTGGGTCCGGGTACGGCCGCAGCCCTGAACACCAGCGAGAGTCCCCGCGATCTCTCTTCCAGGCGGACGCTGTCCACCCTCCAGGGCAGCTGCTCCGCCCGTGCGAGGAGGCAGGCGATGAGGCTGCAGATTCCGCAGGGATGCATGGTACAGCACTTGGGGGAGACCGAAACGACCTCCAGGCACCCGTCAAAGAGGCGGTAACCTTTCACGGTCGCGACCAGGGTGTCGCCCTCGCGGGAGATCTCCACGTGTTCGGACAGTTCCAGCACATCCTCGCAGATCTCCCGTAAAGCGGAAACAAGTTCAGGTTCCGTTTCCGGAAGACGTAGGCCCGCAGAAGCTTCGAGACGGGTCACCAGGGGGAGCGCCGCAGGGATGACAATGAGACCGGGAGCAGTCTCTTCCGTCACAAACGAAAAGTCCGAAGTGGTGCCCGGCAGAGATTCCCCCTCGGCGGGGATGAATTCTTTCACTCCTCCGGCCACATCGTTCGCGGGTAGGAACCAGGCATCCCCGCGAACACCCAGATCCGCCCCGATCCGGCAGACATTCAGTGTCCCTGCGACAGGGAGGAGAGAGATGACCTCCGGGCCCGGGGGGTCTTCCCGGGCAAAACTGAGCATGAAGACCCCTGAAAGGAAACAGGCGACACCGGACAGGATCACGGTCGCGCTTGTCAGGTCTCCCCGGTTGGTGAAATACCCGAGGGCCAGGAGCAGTGCGGCCCCTGCGAGGAGGATGATCCCGGAGAGCGTGTAGTCGTTATAGGGTCTGGTCTTCATCGACACCTCCGAACGATCGGTGGGAGATCCGGTAGGATGAGAAGAAGAAACCGAGCCCGGCGACCGCGGCAATCGCGAGGGATATTGCCAGGGGGGTGAGAACATGGCGGGAAGTTGCGACGATTCCCGTCGCAAGAACGAGGAAGGGGATGGTTGCGGCCCATGCGATCCCCTGTTTTACCGAAGAGAGTTGGCCGAGGGAATGGAGAAACACCGTCATCAGACCCGCTTCCAGGAGCGGGGAGAGAAACAGGTTTGAGTACCCTGCGAGGATCACTACGGGCTGGCCGAGGCAGAAGACCCAAAACCGTGCCCGGGAAGAGCGGGACAGGACGAGCGCCGCCCCCATGCAGAATACCGAGACCAGGATGGCTGCAGGGAACAGCTGCGACCGCCATGCCGCAGCGATGGTGCACGTCCCTGCGACTGCGAGGGCTGCCAGGGAAAGGCGAATGGAAGTCATCTCAACACCTTCATTTGGGAAAACCCGAGGGAGGCGAGGCGTTTGAGCCGGGAAGGATCGGCACTCTCTGCCGGGATCTCCAGGATTGCCTCGATTCCCATTCTCCTGGCCAGCAGACTGATGTAGGCAAGGTGGCTCGGATCGCCAAGACCCGTGGAGAGTACGTGAAGGACGATCTCTCTTCCCGCGTGGGAGAGGACATGAGCGCACTGCACCTCGAACCGTGTCGGCTTTACGGAGGAAAGGAAAGTCCGGTACGGCACGAGGAGGGATGCGTGGAATCCGGCGCCTTCCTGCGCAACCCTCTCCAGCCTGGTCCTGAATGCCGAAGCGACTGCCGGATCCGTCCACCGGAAGGCCTGGACCACGCGGACGGGAGTATTGTGAAGTGCGGTCTCGAGGCGGGAGAGCGTTCGCTCTTTCGGGAGGTACATGAGGAGGTTTGGGCCGGAGATCACCATCAACGTGCAGCCGCGGGGCTCCCTTGACAGGATGCGGACTGCCTGGAGCGCCGACCCGAGGAGGGTATCGCGGGCCTCTCCCGGGCAGATGGCGGCGCTGTCCGGGAGATCGACCACCAGGAAAGGATGTTTCCCGGACATCCCGGAATATTCCCGCACAAAGAGCCTTCCGTGCTTGGCCGTGAGCTTCCAGTCGATGGATCTCGGGTCGTCTCCACTCGCGTAGTCCCGGAACGACCGGATGCCATATCCTTTCAACGGGGTATCCTTTTCCGTCTCGACTTCCCCGGATGTCGCTGCACGCCCGGTCCGCAGGTAACTTCTCAAGGGGTACACGGACAGGGGGGGCGAGTCCCCCGAACATCGGATCCTGAGCAGGAAGAACGGGTCCCGGATCTTCAGCACAAATCCCTGGAAATGAAGGGTTCCTGTGGGGAGGCAGGAGATCCTGTACCGTATCAGGAGATTGCCCTGCGAGGGGGGGAGTACCCCGGTATGCGTGTCCCCGTGCACCACCACCGTCCCTGTGGGAGGGAGATCTTCTGCCTCGGCGGACATTCCGGGGTCGATCTGAACGGAGAACGAGGTTTCCACGGATACTGCCGCGCCCTGCCTGAGGATGAGCGGCACGGCGTTCCGGGAGAAGGTCAATGTTCCGGAGATCTCTCTGGCAAGGGTGAGAAACAGGAAGCCCCGGTAGAGAAGGAAGAATAGCAGGGCGATGCCGGTCCCGAGGAAGGCTACGTCGTCAAGGATCCAGGCGAGGGAGAGGAGGCCGAGGACCAGGGCAGAAAGGGCGGAAGTGCACCGGGTGGGCTGCATCGGTTCAAGGCACCCCGATCGTGGCAAGGATCTCCCCGATCACCTGCTGTGGGGTGATCTCGCTGATCTCCGCCTCCCGTTTCAGGATAATCCGGTGCTGCAGCACCCTGGGCGCCAGCCATTTGATATCGTCGGGAAGGACGAAGGATCTTTTCTGCAGTGCTGCAGAGGCCTTGGATCCCCTGACGAGCGCGATGGATGCCCTGGAGCTCGCCCCGATATGAATGTCTTCGTGGGTCCTGGTTGCCATCACCAGGTCCCTGATGTAGGAAAGAAGGTGATTGTCGATGTACACGCGTTGAGCGGAGTCGATGCACATCTGCACGAGGTTCCCGTCCAGCACCGGGGTAAGATTCGAAAAATAGGTCTCCCAGTCCAGACGCCCTTCGTTCTCTCTCCGGATGATCTCGAGTTCCCCTTCTTTCCCGAGGTGGGACAAGGTCATGGAGAACATGAACCTGTCCTTCTCTGCCTCGATGAGGGGGAATGTACCTTCGGACTCGAGGGGATTCTGGGTCGCAACGACCATGAAGGGCGGATCGAGGGGGATCGTGATCCCGTCCAGGGTTGCCTGACGCTCGCTCATGGCCTCGATAAACGCGCTCTGGGTCTTGGGAGCAAGCCGGTTGATCTCGTCGATCAGGAGGAAATTATTGAAGATCGGCCCTTTTTTTAAGGAAAATTCGCGTGTCGAGGGGTCGTAAATCCGCACCCCCAGGATATCGGCCGGCTGGCTGTCCACGGCGCACTGGAACCTCGCGAAGCGGCACCCGGTGAGTTTCGCGAGAGTTTTTACGATCGAGGTTTTGCCTGTACCCGGGGTACCCTCCATCAGGAGGTGACCTCCGGAGAGGAGACCGATCATGGAGAGTTCGAGCAGCTGCTCGTTGCCCACGATGAACTGCCCCATCTTCTCCTGGATCTCGAGGTAATAGCGTGAGATCAGTGCCAGTTCCTGTTCAAGTTCGGTCATGGTTCATCTCCGCCCCTCCGGAACAGGAGGATAATTCCCAGGATCAGGAGGGTGACGAGCGCCATTTTGATAGGTATAGAATCCTTGATGAAATTAACCACTCGGATCACAGGAGTCGCAACCGCGGTCCGCGAATGGACCTGGTCGATCAGGAGGTTGCGTCTGAGTGAGAGCACGTTCCCGACGAACAACGCATCCTCGCCGCTTCCGGCTGACTGCATGCCGTTGATGAAGACACTTGGGTCCGAGATCACGTAGAGCGACCCGTTTCCCATCTCCTCGCTGGCTACCACGTGGTACCTGCCGAGCGATTCACCGGAACTGAGCCTTCCGTCCCCGTTTTCGTCCACCCACGAAAGGAGCGAGGTGGAGAAGACCGGAATCCCGCCTTCCAGGAATGCCGGCCTGTTCAGCACAAACTTCCCGATACCCTGCGTGAGGGTGCCGTTTGTCCGTGGAAACGCGAGGGGAGTGGAGGGATCGTCATAGTACCGGTCGGCACTGCTCAGATTCCCCCTGGCAATCCGGATCGCTCCTGAAATACCGGAGAGTAACTGGTTGCCGCTCCCGCTGTCGTCTGCCAGGACGACGATATTTCCCCTCTCGATAAAATCCCGGATTCCTTCGGTTTCTGTCTCCGAATACTCTCCTTGGGGGACCAGGATAAGGAAAACAGAATCGCCCCCAGAGGGGAGAGGCCCCCCGTGGTAAAAGGAGGCCCCCCGGGAATCGAGATCCCGGAAAAGAAGCGAGGTCCCGTTCCAGTCGGTATTGTACCTGCTATAGGGATGGGTCGAACCCGACAGGTGAAGCGAGGCGCCGAGGAATGCGACCAGCAGGATGAGTCCGGCGACCCACAGGACACGGCTAACTGCGATCGCCCCCGGTGTCCTTAAGGAGTGAATAAAACGAATCCGCGAGTTCCCCGGCGTCTTCGCTCTTCTGCCGGGCCTCTCCGTACCGGACCTCCTCGTACTTGCGGAGGAAAACACAGAGCCGGGAGGAAAAGGGCATCTTCTCTGCTCGGGAACAGAGCTCCCTTGGGGTAAGGGAGGATGGATGCGGCAGGGCCAGGCGGGATGCCAGCGCCCTTCGGAGGTACGAGTAGAGGGTGAATGCTGCTTCGCGGAGATCTGTCTCCGCAATCTCCAGGTACCGGGAAAGAACGGCCTCTCCTTCGGCCCCAGGATCAGTTGCCGGCGGGGGCACGAAGTCCGGACTTACGGACAGGTCATGAGATCCGGATGCGACAGGGCCGGGGATGCCCTTCCGGGACCGCGCACCCGCTCTCCTGTAGCGGAGATACGCAACCGCAGCAAGGAATGCGCATCCGAGCACTGCTCCCGTGGAAAGGAGTTGAGGGAGATCGAGAGGGAATCCGGGTTCCGGGCTCGTAAATGGGGACGGTCCGGGCACCGTGATCGGATAGGCCCCGCTCCAGGCGGAAGAGAGGGGGAACGATCCGTGGTCGAAGAACGCCTGGATCCTGTGGGGCCCGGGGGCCAGCCTGACCTGGATTCTGAAACGCCCCTGTTCATCCGTGGTTGCCAGTGAGGTTCTACGTCCCTCTGACAGGATCTCGACCTCCGCATCCCGAACAGGAAGGGTGCCGGCCATGAGCCTGCCGGAAAGGATCACAGAGCCATCCCCAAGCTCCGGTGGATCGAGGGAGAGGTCGGAGGGCATCTCCTCGATCCGGAATGTCTGGATCCCGGAGTAGGCGGAGTCCGCATACACCGCAAACACAGTATGGGTTCCGGAAGGGAGGCGTTCCACGAGGTATGTGTACCGGTAATTCCCGCCTCCCGCGGCGGGGACGCTCGCAACCTTTTCGGTGTCGATGAAAAGATCGATCCGTGGGCTGCCGGGGGGCTCCCCTGAAAGAGCGCCCTGGAAGGTTATTGTGCTCATGTAGAAGGCAAACTTGCGGTCCATTTCGAGCGTCAGCCTGAAGGGGGGCTCCACCGGGGTGGTCCTTGTCTGGAGGTTCTGGATTCGCGTCTCCTGCTCATCGTTCAATTCCCGGACGATCTCCCCGAATTCGGCCTGGCTCGCCTCATATTGTGCAGTATCGAGTTCGAATTTCTCACTGGCGGGAAGAAGGATCCCGCTCTCTTCCTGGTATTCCTGGTACAGCTCCCGGATACGCTGGCGGAGTGCCTCGCCCTCGTAGGTGATGCTGGTCAGGGCCCGGGGATCGTCGGAATCGCGGAATCGTACCTCGAGGGAGCGCAGTTCATCCCATCGTTCCGTCCCGTTGAAGAGATCTGTGAGAATCTGGAGGTTCTTCTGGTTGGCCCGGCGAAATTCGGCGAGCTCTCCCTCCGTCATATCGAGGTTGATCACCAGGCTGTCCAGCGATTGCGTGAGGTCGTGCATCTCCCGAAGGTCCCGCCCGGCCTCCTCGAAATCCCCGCTCCTGAGATCGAGGATCAGGGTTCCCGGTGCATCGAGGAGATCGTTCATCAGGGGCAGGATCTGTTGGGGCTTTCCGCCGGTGAGCGGCTCCAGGGATGCAGGGTTTACCTGGTCAGGTGTGGGAGGGCTGGAATTTTTGCTGTAGAGGAGGGGGGATGCAGCCTCCATGGCGATGAGAACAAGGCATGGCACGAGGAGGAGCAACACCAGGAAGATGGCGAGGGATCGTCTCATTGCTGCAGGATCTCCAGGATCTTCCGGGCTACGATGAAGCCGAACAGGACCACTCCCGCCGCGATCACCATCCGGACGACGCGGAGGTACCGGGGAGTGGCAGAAAGGTCAGAAACAAGTTCCACAATAATGAGGATCCCGATGAGCCAGAGAACAAAGAAGACTTCCATATCCACGGTCCTGGCCAGGATCATGAAGGCCAGTACAAGGAAGAGCCAGATCGCGAGCGTGCAGAGGCCAAGGTATTTCTTCCTCATGGCAGGTATGTGTGAATATCTTATTGCTATTAATTGAGGATATCGACATCCCGGGATCCCCCGGATCGAAAGAAACCTTTATCGGCAGCGTTGGATAATCCTCACAAAGGATCGGGATGCCTATGCGGAATTCAGCATATATCACAGGGGTGGCAGCCCTCCTGGTGATTCTCACCCTCTCCGTTCCGGCAGGGGCAATGACTGCGGACACCCTCATCATCCGTCTTGCGGATGACGGGAGGGCAGATATCACCTTTACCTACAGCCTGAGCTGGTATGAACATTTTGCCGTCTATCTCCGGATGGTGAATCCCGCAAAGGAGCTGAAATCGGCCCTCGAAAGGAACTTTCGGAAACCCGTGGACGTAACGTCCATCGATTCCGGGCGGGTGGACCTCTCGATCGAGGAGTTTGCCACGATCAAAACCCTCCAGGGGCAAAGAGTCCTGTATACTCCGGAGATCTCATTTTTGGAGGCGAAGAAGATCCTGGAGAACTACTGGTTCGCACCCCTGGTATCCGCAGATTTCTCGCCTTCCGTGACGACCCTCCGGTTCCCGGACGGCCAGGCGGCCACTTTCCACGATGCCCTTATTATCCCCCCGCAGTCCCATCTCCTGGGGCCAGGATGAGAACAGGTTACCTTTTTTTTAATTCCTGAGAACCCTGCCAGATCAAAGGTGCGATAAGGTTGTGTGCCGGGCACCCGGCTCGCGGGACTGGAGGAGGGATAAGCCCCCCAGGATATCCCGGGGTCACCCCCGCCGGACTTCCCCACGCAACCGGGAGAGGATTCGCGCTTTCTTTCCGATCGCTGCTTCCGCCGCCTCCTCCACCGCCCGTTTCATCTCCTCGAAATCATGGGAATCCCGGTCCACCACCTTTTTCACAGGGGTATAGGCCGATTCACGGAACCTGGGCGTGAAGTCCTTCTGGCGGCCCCCGATTTCCAGGAACGCCCCTGGCTCTCCCCCCTCCACTCGTCCGATCTCTGCAATCCCCACTCCCGCTCCCCGGATCACGTTCATGATCTCCGGAGCATCCGAAGGCCTGCAGGTGAGAAGAAGCGCATCCAGCGACACGCCGAGGTAATCGATAGACAGCGCATCCAGCATGCCCTTCACGTCCTTCTGCACCAGGCCTCCCACGCTCTCCTCCCGGATCACCACCCTGCAGCGGGCGGTCCCTGCCAGTTCGTATGCATCTCCCCGGAGTCCCCCGTTGGTCACGTCCGTCATCGCGTGGACTTTCCGGAGGGCAGGGCTTGCATGGAGTGCCTCGCAGGCCTCGAGGAAGGACAGGTTGATGGTGTGGTCAACGACCTCCGGGAACCCTGAATAGAGGGCGGCGGTCGCAATGGTCCCACCCCCTGCCCCCTCGGTCATCAACACCACGTCCCCTGGCCGTGCCTCTCTCCGGGCGGTAAGCTGGGCTGCGATCCCGGCGCATCCCACGCAGCCTGTCATCCGGGACCCAAGCACCATGTCCCCGCCGATTCGCAGCGTCGAGCCTGATACCAGGGGAACCCCCATGGCCTCGCCTACCGTGCAGATCCCTGCAGTATATTCGAAGATCTTGGCCACGTCACCGTCATCCGCCACATGGATGTCGGAGAAAAGGAGGTGTGGTTTTGCCCCCATTACGTACAGGTCACGAAGTGTGGCCCGGGTGACGTGGAACCCGGCCAGGAACGGGAAATCCGAGAGGCGCGAATGCATCCCGTCCACCGTACAGACCAGCTGGAGCCCGGTAATCCCGGACCCGCCGGTCAGCGCTACTGCCCCCCCGTCATCCATCTCCTCTACTCCTACAGAGGCACCGGTCCGTCCGATGATACGGGCGATCTGGCGGTGGGCGAAGAAATCTCCTGTCCCCCGGGAACCCACCCCGAATTCCCCCATCTTCACACCAGCCGGTCGGAATTCGAAGAGGTCGCCTTTGAGCGCAGTTGTGTTCTTTACCTCCTGTAGAACGGCCCCGGCAAACTCCTCCACATACCCGGGATCCGCCCCGGGTTTATACCACCGTATGCACCTGGCCAGGTGTTCCAGAACCTCGCGATCGTTCGATCCCTGGAAAATCGATTTCCTGGCGAACTCTTCCACGTCCATGGTACGATCTGGATTCCCTGCCAGAATAAAGTACATGATTCCCCCGTCTGCGGCACAGGGTTTGGGGAGGGGGCCGCCCTGCGATCACACGCGGAAGATTTATCTGGTGCTCCCCATGACCTACACTCGATATGTTCCCACGCAGGAAACCGCTCGTTTTCGCGGCGATCCTCGTATTGATCCTTGTAATACAACCATTGATAGCCATGGAACCCACATGGAATACTTCAGTCCAGGGTGAACGTCTCACGGATCTCGCGATTGCAGCGGACGGATCCAGGGTGATCACCGGGAGCAGTATGGGCAATGCCAGGGTCTTTGACGGGAACGGATCTCTTCTCTGGAAGGCGCAGGTTCCCGGTTCGCTCCTTGTCGAGTGCCTGCGCAATGGAAGTGGCTATGTCCTTGCCACAAGAGAGGTCCTAGCCACGAACAAGGGCGCTGTCCGGTACTACGACAGGAACGGATCGCTGCTCTGGATTTACCACTCGGGTTGGGTGACAGGGACCTGCATCTCCGATCAGGAAGGGAGGCTGGTTGCCGGGAACAGGGTGGGAGACATCCTGGTACTGGATGAGACAGGGACCCGGGTCGCCCTCTTCAATGATTTTCCCAAGATGTACGTCGTCGCAGGGCCAGCACTTTCACAGAACGGGAAGGTCCTTGCGTATACCCTCCATGAAAGGAATCCGCAGATCAGGTATGTAAGGATCGACAGGAATTCCAAAGTAACCTTCAGGAGTTTCTCGAAGAAGGCCGACAACTCGGTTTACGTTGACGACGAGCCGATTACCCGGTTGGTTCTCTCCGCGGACGGTGCTTACCTCGCCACGGTCGGCGGAGAAGGAAGCCACGGTCTTCTTTGCCTGTATGCCGGAAACGGGACAAAGATCTGGTCAAGGGACATGGAAAGGATCCTGGACATCCAGATCGAGGGGGACGGTTCTCTTCTTTATGTAGGGACGGAGGAGGGCAATATCACCTCGTTTCTCAGGAATGGAAGTCGATCCTGGACGTTTCAGGCCGGGTCCCAGGTCCAGGGCATAGCCCTTTCCGGGGAGGCAGGGATACTGGCAGGGGGAACCCGGAAAGGGGACCTCTTTCTCCTGAATCGGGCAGGGGACCTGGTGGATCATTCCCGGATCGAGGAATTCCCCACCGGCTCGATCTCTCTTGTCACCCTGTCCCGGGATGGCCGTTCGCTGGCGGCGGTTGCGAATGGGAAAAACCTCTACTGCTTCATGGTGTCCGGTTCATCTTCGGGACAGCCGGTTTCCCTGAACAATCCCGTGGGAAAACAACCGAAATCAACCCCAGTCCTTTTTCCATTCATTCGTTCCTACCAGTATAGCAATATCAGGGAGGGAATCAGTTCGATGGGAAGGCCCGTCCTCTGGAATCTTTCGGACAACCTGAAAATTCCAGGAACTTTCTCGTAAATCTCGACTTGGAATTCAATGCTCATCAATATCCCTATCTGAATGCGAGGGCAGCAGTTTTCCCCTCAAATTCCACTACTCCTCGGATTTTTTTCCGCTGGCCAGGATATTGTACGCGAGTTGCGGGATGTTCTCTTCCACGAAGGGTTCGAGCCGCCGTGCAATGTCGTAAAGAGGGTCGATCAGGTTGAGGTGGGCAAACGTGCACCTGCGGATCAGAAGGTCCTCGAAGCCGGCATCCAGGAAGAGTTCCTTCATCTCGTCCACGGTATAGTATCGTTCCCGGAATGCGCCCATCCCCACGTGGCGGATGCGCATGGCCTCCCCGAGCGTGTAGACCGCAGGGAGGCCTGAAGTGAGCAGGTTGCGGCCAAGGGTGCAGACCGCGATCGAACCGCCCGGCCTGAGTACCCGGTATACCTCCCGGAGCATTTTTTCCGGTTCGTGGACGTAAGAAAAAGCCAGGAGGCTGGCAACTGCATCGAAACACCCGTCCCGGAACGGAAGAACCTCGGCGGTTCCCACTGCAAACTGGCTCCCCCCGCACCGGGATCTCGCCCTGACGATCATCCCCCGGGAAAGATCGAGCCCGATCGCCTTTCCTCCCTGGCCGGTGTAGTGCTGCACGAAGAGGCCCGTCCCGCACCCGAGATCCAGCAGGTTCCTGCCCTTCGGGAGGCACGCGAGCACGTGACGGGAGATGTGAGAGTAATAAGAGCGCCCCCTGCTGCGGTCATATCGCCTGTCATAGATCTCCGCCACCTCGTCGTAGTGCCGGGCAACTTTATTCCGGACCTCGTTCAAAAAACACCTCCCCTGCCATCCGGGCTACCAGTGCATTCAACTGGATGTACTCATTGTTGCAGTGCCCGAGAATATAACTGGTATCACCGATGGCACAGGCGAGCCGGGGATCATTGAACTCCCTTTTGATCACGGCCCTCAGTTCGGAAAGGACCTCCTCGGCCGAGAGCCCGTACTCGATCATCAGGGTTTCGACACGCCGGATCGCGGATGGGACGTCCCCTGCCGCGATCGCGGTGAAGGCTGCGGATGCCACCTGCCCGGATTCGGTACGCGACAGTGCGAGCAGGTCCGCGGATCCGCCGGAACCCATCGCTACCTGGAGAAGAGTGACCGCTTTCCGGAGATCTCCCCCTGCAGCCCTTGTAAGGAGATCCAGGCGATCGTCATCCAGGGCGTGCTCATCCCCGCATTCCCGGGCGAGGATGGTGCGGAGATGCCCCTCGACGAGCGCATCCGGGAGCGGGGCGAAGAAGAAGGGGAGGCACCTTGACGCGATCGCGGGGATGATGGCCGAAGGATGACTGGTGCAGAAAAGGAACCGGCAGGTCTGGGAGGACCGCTCCATGATGCGACGGAGCGCCTGCTGGGCCTCCCGGGGGAGGTAGGAAGCCCCTTCGAATGCCATGAGCTTGAACTCTGTATTCAGGGGGCGCATCGAGGCGTACCACCGGGTGATTCGCTTGAAATTGGATAGCACGCTCTCGTCTTTCCGGTAAAGATGGGCATAACGCTCTTCCTCTTCGAGGTATCGCCGGCCGAGGGTGAAGAGGTCGGCGGTGTGGATGACGGTCAGGTTCTCGTCCATGTATTCGCCGTAGAGAGCACGTGCGAGGCATTCCACGCTCACGCTCTTTCCCGTGCCTGCCGGGCCGGTCAGGAGAAGGTGGGGAACCGAGCGGGTCGCGGCAAAAAAGTTGAGTCTCTCCCTCACCCTCTCCTGGCCCACCATCTCGGAGAACGTCCTGGGCCGGTATTTCTCAATCCATAGCATGGGAAAGCCTCTCCTTCATCTCATCCATCGCACGGTTCAGCAGGTTCCTGTTGTCCAGGGATCCGGCAAGCGGTTCTGCCTCCCCCGGACGAAGTTCCCTGCAGAACCTCGTGATATTGGGCAATGCCCTGGTCAGCTCGTCCACGATTGTCAGGCTCGCAGTGCGGGCGGTCCGGGAGAGCGGATTTAAGTCGATCGTGATCACGGTCTTTCCCATCTCCCGCAGGGCCTGGCACCGATCGCCATCTTCGAGGGGGACAAGTACCACATCGGCCGAATAAATACCCTCCCGCAGGCAGAGTGCCCGGTCGTGGGAGAGCGGGAGGAGTCGTTCCGCTTGTCCGGCCGCGACCCGGACTCCCTTTTCTTCGAGCAGCCGGGTGATCCTCTCCATCCGTTCCGGGGTCCGGTGGAAGAGGTTCACCTCCACCATCGCGCGGGAACCGTCCTGCAGGGCTGCGATCTGCCCGGGGGCAAGGGCCGCCGTATTCCCGTTCACGGAGATCACCGGCTTCTTTGCCAGGAGGAGCAGGGCTGCGGCGATCTTTTCAGCCTGCAGTGCACTCCCGGAAGTCCTCTCGCCGATCAGATAGTCGAATGCCTCCCCCCGTCCGTGGGCGATCAATCCCTCCAGGGTGACGATCTTTTCCCCGGCACAACGGGCCAGGCGCTCCCTTACGACCAGCGAGCGGTATCGTGGGTGGTCCGCCGGGATCATTCCGGTCCCTCCAGGAGCTCCACTCCTCTCACCGCCCCCTCCAGCCGGAACACCTCTCCCAGCGGGGCCAGGAGAGGGGAAGCCTCCTCGCCGCATGCAAAGACCCCGTTCCCGAGCATGGTCATCGTGGCAGGGATCCGCTCCGCATCGCACAGAGACAGAGCGGACCGGACCTGCGGGGTGATAAGCCCGCTCTTCTCGGAAAATTCCCGCGAGAGCAGGAAAAAATCCCTCGTGTCCTCCGGGCAGCGTCCGGGAAAAGCCCTGATCACCCTCTCCATCGCCTCGGGCGATCCAAGGACGACAGGGGAGGAGAGGGGGCCGAACACCACCGCATAGACCGGGGTATCCGGGTCGAACACCCTTGAGATTTCACCCGGGATTCCCGGGGATCTCCTGCAATCCCAGCCCCCGCCCTGGCATGCGGCGACATCCCCGAGGCCGGTCCTGTGGACGATCTCGGCCTGGTGGGCGAACATGGTGCATTCTTCCGGGCGGAGCGAGAGGCAAAAATGTGCATTCACCGCGACTGCGGATGAGAGCAGGGCCGCAGCGGAGAGTCCGAAACCCGCGCCGATGGGGAGCCGGCAGACGGTCTCGACCCGTGCGGTGACCCCCATCCGTTCGAGCATGTATTCGAGGGGAGGCGACGACCGGTACTCCTCAAGGAGACTTCCCGAGGAATCCCTGCGCTGAACCATGACCGATGTCCGGTCCGCTGCACAAACCCGGGCGGTGACCCCCTCCCGGATGACGATGCCGGCGCCCATGCTGCCGGTGGTGCGGGGGTCCGTGGAATACACCGGTCGGAAGTATCCGGACAGGTGCCCCGGGCAGAAGGCTTTTGTGCAGGCAGGCATGGGATCCACAGAGATCTCTCTCGTATCGAGTAGGTTCGTATCCGGACAATAAGTAACTGATCGGTTCCTGGTGCCCTTTCATGGAAAAGAAGCGGTTCAACCCGGAAGCAGGAGCGGGAGGGCCGCATCCAGGATCTCCCGGGCGACTTCGTCTTTCGTGCCAATTGCCTCTTTCCGGAACCCGGATCCCCCGAGGACCGTGACCCTGCTTTCTTCGGAACCCATGACATCCGGGCGGTTGATGACGACAAGCCCTATCCCCGAATCGAGCATTTTCCTGGCCCGATCCTCCTCATCATAGCCCATCTTGAAGGCAACCACAGGTACACGATAGCGTGTCCGCACCTCGTCGATCAGTTTGGGCAGCGGCCTTAACGAAAGCGCGATCGGCGTCCCGCTGGGGATCTTGCCGGGATGAAGTTCCGGGGAAAAATCGGAGATGGCGGCCGCAGAGAGGTAGAGGTCCACATCACCCCGGGAGAGAATGCGGTGCACCGCCTGCCGCATCTCTTCCGCACTCGCCACCTGCACGTTCTCCGCACAAGGGACAGAGCCCTGGTGCACCAGGGTGACCCTCGCACCCAGCCTGAATGCGTGCCGGGCCAGCGCTTCCCCCATCCTCCCGCTCGACCTCGTGGTCAGGATGCGTACGTCGTCCACCGCTTCGCGGCAGGGACCGCTGGTGATGAGGATGTGTCGCCCTTCCAGGGATTTCCCGAGGAGTTTGCGCTCGCACCAGAGCACAATCTCTTCGATATCGGCAATTTTTGCCTTTCCCTCCTCGATTCGGGGATTGACGATCCCAATCCCCCAGGATTTCAGGGTTTTCTGGCAGTTTGCGACCCCCGGGTGCCGGAACATGGAATGGTGCATGGCCGGTACCACCACGATGGGCATGTCCCGGCCGAGCGCGGTTGTCGCAAAGGTCGTCACCGGGGTATCGTCAATCCCGTGGGCGATCTTGCAGAGGGTATTGGCGGTACAGGGAGCGACGAGGAGGAGATCAGCGGAACCCTCATCCCCGCAGAAGGCCACGTGTTCCACGAGGCCCGAGATTGCGGTGATTGCAGGCCGGCCTGTAGCGTAGGTAAGCGCATCGGGATGGAGGATGCGGCACGCCGCAGGGCTCATGACCGCCTGGACCCGCGCTCCCCTTCTCCGGAGGGCATGGGCGAGACGTACGGTCTCCACGGCCGCGATGCTCCCTGTCACCGCGAGCACGATCTCCTTGTCCACCAGGGTAGGCAGCGCTCTCATACGATCGTCACGTCCTGCACGTAATGCCAGGTATGGGGCCTGAGTTTCTTTACCTTATGGATCTCCATCCTGGCATTCATCCCGCGTCCAGCGAGCACTTCCCCGATCCGCAGGGATGCGTCGCCCGCGGAGTGGACGTGCAGGATGGTTCCCGTGGCGGCATGGTCCAGGGCGGATTCCAGCAGGTCGGGCGCCGAGAAATGTCCCATGAGGATCCGGTCATAGACCCCGGAGAGGTGGTCGCGGCAGTCTCCCAGAACGGGTTCCACCCGCTTTTCCACAAGGTTCTCACGGATGTTCCTTACCAGATACCCGAACGCATCAGGGTTAATCTCCACCGCGTGAACATGCGCTCCTGCCAGGGCAGCGGGCAGGGTGAAATACCCGATCCCCGCGAACATATCGGCCACCCGTTCACCGGGATTGATCGTTGCCGAGATCCTTTCTTTCTCGACCCGGTTGCCCATGGAGAACATCACCCGGGTAGGATCCAGGTGGTAGGAGATGCCGTTCTCCCGGTGGACCGTCTCCCCGGCACTCCCTGCCATGAGTTCCGCCTCCGGGATCCGTTCGGGGTCCCGGTACGACCTGATCCAGAGAATGCCGCGTGGGTTGCACCATTCGAGGATTGAGGAGATCTCTTCCGGTCGCGGACGATCCCCGTGGACAACGGCGATATCTCCGACCAGGTAGTACCCCCTGCCACGGTACCTCCGCTTCTCGTGCAGAATCCGTGAACAGGGATATTCCTCCCTTACCGGGACGTATGCCCTTCCACCGTCCACGAACGGTCTCCTTGCGGGATCCACCCATTCTTCCCCCATCACCCTGGAGAGATCCCCGATCGGCACTTCCCGGACACGCATGATCCTATCCCAGGAGCACGAGGCGCTCCCCATCCCGGAAAACCCTGACAGGCGAGCCCTGTGTCAGGTCCCTTCCCGCCGGGACCTTAGCCTCCACGGTAGCCCCACTCTCGGGATCCAGGATCCCGGCAGTGTCCCCGTCCCGGAACGCCACAAGCCATTCGGTAGCGTCCCTTGCATTCCCGACATGGCGTTCCACGAGCGATTCGCCGGCATTCTTCGCCGCATTTGTGGCCAGGTCCAGGTACCGGATCCCTTTCCCTTCCACCCCGAGAACTTCCCCGTAATTTCCGTGGATGAGGATGATATCCCCACGGGTGAACCGGGGCAGCCTGACCGAATAGGTGACGCGAAAGAGCTGGCGCCCGGCTTTCTCGCCCACCAGTTTGGGATGCGTAGAGCACCTGCCACCCAGCGCCCGGATGACCGCAGACGCGATCTCCTGCCCGATGCGCTGGGAACCGACGGTAATATCCACCCCATCCCTCGTCTCCTGGAGATCCGAGATGAAAGAGAGGCGTTCTCCCGCCGCCTGCAGGGCGTCTTCCACCTCCTGCGCGATGCGGGAGGTGATTGCAATCTCCCTCGGGGAGGGTTTCCTGCCCGATGCCCGGACCTGGACAACCCCTTCGTGGTAGCTGCCCGAGATCCTGCTGCAGCGGTCGCACTGCTCCTTTTTCCATGCGATCTCCACAGTGCAATCACCCTGGACGTCTTCTCCGTACAGGACCCCCTCGACGTGGCATTTCGCCCGTGTCCTGTTCGTGCTCAGTTCATCGAGCGTGATGGAAACTACGGGGTTCCTTACCTCGGGGTGCAGGTGGATCCCCCGGAGGACCAGTTCCCGTCCGAGTTCGTCCCTTGGACGGGAATGATCCGTCCAGGAGCCCGCCTCCTTTCGTGCGCCGCAGGAAGGGCACTCGATCGGGCTGACCCTGGACTGGCACCCGAGCCAAGGAGTCTTCGCTACCCGGCACTGTCCGCAGATCTCCCCTTCGGTGGAGGGGTTGCCGCAGAGAGGGCAGATGGCATCCCGTATACTCATTATACCCTGAAGAGCTGGGCGTGGGGGACGTTCCCGAACATAAGGCACGCAGATCGTTCCACGAGCCCCAGGTTCTCGGCCAGCGCAATTGTGCGTTCTCCCATCAGGTTGGCATTCTCAGCACGGAGAAGGACCGCCCCCACCTCTTCGGGGGTGGCAAGATGTGTCCCGTAGAAGCCTTCGCTGATACAGACCTCGATCTCGCCCCTTGAAATATTCGTGTTCAGCAGCTCGCGGTCGCACACGGCAACCACCTCATACCCCTCGGCGGTCCGGTGTATCTTGAGGTACATTGGTCATGTATTGGAACGGGCCGGTATTAAAACTGCGAGAGAGGGCAGGTCAGAGGGAGATTTCAACCCCGTATACCCTCGATGGCGTCTCTGCGTGGATGCGGAAGACGGATTCCTCGGAAAGATCCCCGGATTCCAACAGTTTCCGGGTGATCCGGGGGACGGATTTCGGTCCGATCACGGCGCCCGGACGGGAATTTTCGTCCATGTAGTCGCTCTCCATGGTAAAGGCCCTGCCCTCCGCGGCCAGACCCGGGATTGCAGGATCGCGGGCGATGAAGGAGGGTGTGAGCGGGGTGTCGGGAGTGGCATAGTGTTTGACTACCTTTTTAGGGGAGAGTCCGGCCTTCCGGGCCATTTCCACCATGTCGGCGCACGGGCCGCTCTCGGCGTGCACCTGCACGGCGCATCCGCACCTGGCCGCGAGATCGAAGGCACAGGAGAGGACATCGTTTGATACGGTCCAGATATCGGGGGGGACCTCGTAGTGCGGCCTGCCGCTTTTTAATCCCACGGCACGGCCTTCCTCCACGTACCGGGAGGCGAGCAGCAGCCCTTCCTTCATGATCTCCCCTGCACGGGTAGGAGTGAATTCGGCGGACAGCCTCGAGATCTCGGCAGGATGGACGCCGAGGATGGGATACACCCTGAGGCCCAGTTCCCTCACCATCGCGGCAACGCGAAGCGTTTCATCGAAGACAGGGAGATAATCCTCTCCTTTCCCGGGAATGATCGAAAAGGAGCCTGCAGGCTTGCTCACCAGGAAAAGGTGTGTCCCTCCGGCATGCCGGAAGTCCTTTGCAGCCTCGAGCCCCCGGCCGTTTTTCGGGTCCAGGTGCATGTGGTCGTCTGTGATGGGGTAGCCCGGCGCCTGCATTCACTCCACGATCTCCATCAGCGGGTACTCCCCCTCCGGACGAAGCCGGGCGCGGCAGGACGCCTGCCCCACCCGGGTGGCGATCTCCACCCGGAACATCAGGCCCTGGAGTTCGGAATAACCGAACGTGTTGGGACACATACGTCCGGTGTCCAGGGAGACGTGGATCTGCTTCACGAACGGCTGGAGCCCCACGCTCTTTTCGATCGCCTTTTCCAGGCCGGGTGAGGTCCCCGGGGAGATGGGGGTCCCGACCCACTGGTGATACAGGGCCCCGAGTTTGATCCCTGCCTCGAAGATTGCCTGTTCCCGCTCCGTACTCATGGATCAAAGAAAGCTCTGCTTCACAAAAAAAGGGAGGATCAGATGAGCTTGATGAACCCTGACTTGGGTTCCATCGCCTCGCCTTCGCGAAGGAACTGGTCGATCTGTTTCCTGATATCGTCCCTGGGAAAGCCCTTCTGGGAGACCCGGTCCAGCAGCTCGGGGATTGCGACCCTGTCATTGTCGGTCTCCCTTACAATCTCCCGGATGGTCTCCTTGATCAACCGGATGAGATCCCTCCTGCCCTTGGGGATGCCGGTGACCACCCTGTCGATGTCGAACGACCCGGACTTGGCATCGTAGGCGACCTGTCGCAGGCATGCGTCTACGGTATTGATCACCCGCTGGGCATCCTCGAGATCGATCTCCTGCGAAAGGCGTATCCGGGCGCTTGCCTCGGCCAGCCGGATGAGGGCTTCGAGCTGGCGGGCAGTGACAGGCACGGGTTTGTTCGATCCGGAGGCGAGGTCCCGGAGTTTCATGTAGTACCCCGAGAGAGCACCCCTGGCTGCATCATTGAGGCGCGGGAAACAGGTCCTTTTGGCATACGCCACGTATTTACGGAACAGGGAAGGGTCGATCTCAGGGGTTACCGGCTTGAGCTGCTCGGTGATGTACTCGTCATCCACCCCGGGAATCGGGGTCCTCTTGTGCTGGGCGATCGTCTCCCCGATGCTGTGGGCCTTGAGGATATGCTCGGCAATGGCGTTGTCCATCTTGTGATCCGGCTTGTCGCTCATGACGAAGATGAGGTCGAACCTGGAAAGGAGGGACGCGGGCATGTTGATCTGCTCTCCTATCGGAAGGTAATCGTCAAAACGCCCGAGTTTTGGGTTGGCCGCCCCCAGCAGGGCACAGCGTGACTTCAGCGTGGCGGTAATGCCGGCCTTTGCAACGCTGATGGACTGTTGCTCCATGGCCTCGTGGAGTGCGGACCGGTCCTCCTTCTGCATTTTATCCATCTCGTCGACCGCGGCAACGCCCATGTCGGCAAGGACCAGCGCGCCGGCCTCCAGGGTCCACCTTCCGTCCCCGAACTCGTCCTTGACGGCGGTGGCGGTGAGCCCTGCGGACGTGGACGACTGCCCGCTCGTATAGATTGCCCTGGGGGAGAGCTTGACCACGTACCTCAGGAGCTGGCTCTTGGCCATCCCCGGGTCGCCGATCAGCAGTACGTGGATATCTCCCCGCAGATGGCTGCCGTCCGGCATCTCTTTCATGATCCCGCCGAAGAGCTGCAGGGCAATCGCCTCCTTGACCTCCTCGTTGCCATAGATCGTGGGAGCGATCGAGTGGGTGATCTTCCGGTAGATGTTTGGATCCCGGGAGAGGGTGAGGATCTCGTCCTCGTCCTTCTCGTCGATCTGGACCTCCTCGAACTCCTTCTCTGCGATCTCGATCGAGTTGCATTCGAGGTAGATGTCGAAGATGGTGTTCTTCTCCCCATGGGTGACCCGCTGGGTCGACCGAAGGATTCCGTTGATCACGACCCGATCGCCGGGTGCGACTCTTCCTGTGAGGTCGTCGGTTACGTCCACATCGAGGGTCTGGGGCTGCTCTCCTCCCCTCAGGCCTTCGGGGGACTCCTGGATCCGGATCTTCTGGGAATCGACGAACCGGGAACGTTTGGGCACGAGTTCCAGCTTACGGAATGTGCATCCCTCGGTGGCGCAGCCATCCGGTTCCCGGAACCTCCCGTAGCTCTGCTCCCGGATGGTGAAGTGGCCCCCGGGGCACCGGAAGACCGCCTGGACGACGCGTGGGCGGACTTCGGTCGTCTTCCGGAGGATTCCCTCCACGCTGATGAACCTGTTGATATGATCCGACCGGATCTGCCGGATTCCCACGGTCCTCGGGAGGTTGACGAACCGGATATTCAGTTCTTTCGCCGGTTGCCCCTCCCGGTCCTTCACCAGCTGGTGGTTGCGGACGGCCCCACGGACGTCCTGGATCACCTTGCCAGGGTTATCAAGGAGTTCGTCCGCGATGCGAAGCCCGGTCTTCCCGAAACTTTCCAGTTCCCGGTAATCTATCTGGAGAGAGCGGCGATAGGGATACTCGCGGGTGAGCTCCGCGAGCTGCTTCCTGTACCGGCTCTTTAAGAACTTGCTCCAGTCTGCATCCCGGTCAACGATCTCTGTCTGGGAATCCTCTGCCACGGCATCCTCCTAGCAGAACCGTTTCGCCTGCAGCACGAACTGGGCCACCAGCGCTTCCATCTGGATGTCCGTGCTTGCGCCCTCCGAGAGCCGGAAGTCGATGGTCCCCAGCTGATCGATGAGGGCTACCCGGAGCGAATCGTCCATCTTCCGTTTGACAATCGCCCGGTAACACTGGTTGATCAGTTCGTTGGGAGCAATTCCCCGGTCGTGGAGGAGCCTGTGGAGGACGGTCTCAGCCCCTTCGAAGTCCCCGGAAAGGGATGTGCAGAGGAGTTCTTCGATCTCGTCCGGCCGGGCGGTTGCGGTGATTGCATAGACCCTGTCCGCATCGATTTTGTTCGTGAGGATCGCCGCACCCTGCAGGGCATTGATCGCTTTCCGCATGTCTCCCTGCGCGATGTACACGATCGCTTCCAGCGCGCTGTCCTCAACCTTTATCTGCTCCATTTCCGCAATGCGCCTGGCTTCCTTGCGGATTGCCTCCGGGCTTAGAGCCCTGAACCGGTAGATCGCGCACCGGCTCTGGATAGGATCGATGATCTTCGAGGAATAGTTGCAGGAGAGGATGAACCGGCAGCTGGCCGCATAACTCTCCATGGTCCGGCGGAGGGCCGCCTGGGCATCGGACGTGAGTGCATCCGCCTCGTCGAGAAAGAGGATTTTGAAAGAAGCTCCCCCCAGGGGAGACGTCCTGGCAAACTGTTTGATCTGGTTCCTCACCACGTCGATGCCCCGTTCATCGGATGCGTTCAGTTCCCTGAAATTCAGGTTCCATGACTCCCCGAAGAACTCGCGGGCCAGAGCGACGGCTGCAGTGGTCTTTCCCACCCCGGCGCTCCCGGTGAAGAGGAGGTGGGGGAGGTTCCCGGTCCGGACATAGGACTGGAGCCGCTCGATAATCTCGTCCTGCCCCACGATGTCAGAAAGCTTGACCGGGCGATATTTCTCTATCCAGATGGTATGGCTCTCCTCCATTCTCACTCTCCCCGGATGTTTCGAAACAGCACCTGATCACTCTCTGCACAATATCGGTGGCATTGGGTAATAAGGTTTGATCCGCGAACTGAAAGTGGATTGATATACGAGACTGCGCAGGCAGTGAGGGGGGCTGCCCGTCTCTCCCCACCCCCCACGCGATGAACCCCGCCGCCCCCGCGGGGGCGCTCCCGCGGCGGGATCAACCTAATCAGAAGGGCCAGTCCAGATTTGAGAGATATATTCTCGCTCGGAGTTGCCCAAATCCAAAAGGAAAAAAGGCGCTGTCGTTTTAATAACCGTTTTAAAAAAAGGGGAGATCTAATGCTCCTCGTACAGGATCTCCTGCTGTTTCTGCCTGCGGTAGTAATAGTAGGCAGCTCCCGCCAGGACCAGAACGATCAGGATCAGGGGGATGAGCCAGGGTAGCGAGAACCTGGTCCAGAAGGGCTCGGCAGGCGGAATGGTAGTGGGTGGGGGGGTGGTAGTCGTTGTTTCCACAGAGACGGGTGGGGACTCGGGAGTCAGGGTCGGCGTTACGTTCACTTCGTGTCCCTTCGAGTCCCCCGAGTCGGAGGCTGCCTGGGTCGTGGGAATGGTCGTGACGATCGTTGTCGTGCTTACGAAACCGCCGCCGCCGCCGCCGCCGCCGCCACCGCCACCGCCTCCTCCGGATTTTCCGAATTCTGCAGCGATCGTATGGTTGGTGCTCACGTTCTCAAACGTATACTGCGAAAGAGCCCCTACCGGGTCGCTGTCCACGAGGACCCTCTTGAGGTAATGGCCTGAATTCGCCCTTATCTGGAA
Organism: Methanolinea sp. UBA473; assembly: GCA_002509495.1. Classification (GTDB taxonomy): domain Archaea; phylum Halobacteriota; class Methanomicrobia; order Methanomicrobiales; family Methanospirillaceae; genus Methanolinea_A. The sequence continues at coordinate 33,228 of DAEV01000072.1, forward strand.
GGTCTGCGACCCTCCCGAGGGCACGCCCACGGTCCCGCTCGGGGAAATCGACCCCCCGTCCCCGGCCACGGCCCTGATGTAGAAGGTTTCGGACCCGATGGCCCGGAACGTCACGGACAGGGTGTGGTTGGCGGTCACGTCCGTAAAGGTGACCTCCGGTGCGGGTTCGATTCCCACGTCATCGATCAGGATACCGGCAATGTAGTATCCCTCGTCCGGGATGATCTGGAAGGTGAAGTCCTCCAGGTAGGCGACGGGGACCGGGCCGGGGGGCGAGATGGTTCCATTCCCAATCGTGGATGTGGAGAGGAAGTACTGCTGGGGTGCGAACTCGGCGGTCAGGGTCCGGTTCGAAGTCACGTTGGTGAATGTATAACTGGTTGGCCTGCCCACCGAGGCGTTGTCGACAAGGACGTTGTGGATCACGTAACCGGAGTCAGGTGTGAACGAGAAGTACGCCGAACCGCCGTACGTGACCGGGATCGCTCCGGAGGGGGTGATCCCGCCATGGGCTCCCGGCGTGGCGGTAATGGTGAGGACGGCTCTCGAGAACACGGCACGGACGGTGTGGTTGGCATTGATATTCGGGAGATCGACCACGCCCGGGGTCCCGTGGGAGACACCGTCGACCGTGACATCGTAGATTACATAGCCTGTATCAGGGAAGACGGAGAGCGAAATGTTCCCTCCTGCCGCCACGTTCACGAGTCCGGATGGCACGATCCTGCCGTGCGGACCCGCAGCTGCATCGATCGTGTAGAGTGTGGTCGCCTGGGGAACGAAGGTCGCGGATACCGTGTGATCGGAGAGGATGCTCCCGAGGTGATAGGTGGTAGAGGATCCGACGGCGTCTCCGTCGAGGTAGATGTTCTCGACCCTGTATCCCGTATCAGGGATGACGTCAAAGTCCAGGTCCGAACCTGCGGGGACGGTCAGGGTTCCGTTGGGGATGATGGCCCCATGAGCTCCTGCGACTGCGGTGACTGTAAATTCGTCAGGGAGCGGTATCAGGGTGGCATAGAGGTCCACGGTCTGATCCTTTGCAGGGTAGGAAGTGATCTCCTGGATGAGCGGGTAATAGCCGTCCGCGGTCACGGTGAACTGGGAATACGGTGTGGCTGTGACATATACCTGCACGAGAAGGGTTCCGTCGGAGGTGATCTCCCCCTTCAGGGTATCGTCGAAGAAGACCTCCGCACCCACGACATTCGAATGGACGAGGAAGTAGCCTTTATCGCCCCCGACAATAATCCCCGGAATGACCTCGATATAATTGACCATGAAGAGGGAATCGTTGCCTGCCGAGTTGGTGACGGTGAGGCTCACGGTGTAGTTCCTTGGCTCGGTGTACGTGTGGACGGGATTCTCCTCGCCGGATGTGGTGCTGTCGCCGAAGTCCCAGAGCCAATCTTCGATCACTCCCGTCGACAGGTCAGTGAAGGTCACTGTCAGGGGAACGTATCCGGTGGTCTGATCCGCGGTGAAGTTGGCGTGCGGCGGCAGGATGGGGGAGTCTGTGACGATAATGTAATGCTCCCTGGTCAGGGTATCCTCCCCGTTCGGATTCCAGACAGTGAGGCTCACCGTGTATACGCCAGGGTTGGAGTAGGGATGCACCGGGTTCTGCGCATAGGAGTGGGTATTGTCTCCGAAGGACCAGTACCACGAGTTAGGTTCGCCTGCAGACTCATCGGTGAACTCGACCGTGAGGGATGCCTCTCCGGACCTCGGACAGGCTGTGAAATCCGCGACCGGCAGCTCAGGGCATTCGGTAATACAGACGATCTGGGAGATCGAATCCGATCCGCCGGCGTTGGAGACGGTCAGGGTGACGTTGTAGCCGCCGATGATCTGCCAGGCGTAGGTGTGGTTCGGATGCTGCTCGTTGGAATACGTTTCATCCCCAAAGGACCAGTTCCA
>DAEV01000039.1:0-6901 GCA_002509495.1 Methanolinea sp. UBA473
TGTAAACATAATTCGGGATATCACACTCAAGGAGAAAGAAGGATAAGGTTATATACGTTAGTAGGTATCTTATTTCGGTAATTCAACTGTGAGGTTTCATGCAGGACGATAAAAGAAAGAGAGAACTGCTCCAGTTGTTTAGTAACATCTCCGGTAAGACCAGGATCGTGGAACCCATGAAAAAGATCCATGGGACCCTGCGTGACCGGGATGCGGTGGAACGTGAGATTGCGCTGGTCATGCGTGAAATCCTTGAACAGGGTTTTTTCAAGACCAAACTTCGGCCGATCCAGCTGGCCAAGCTGGTCTCGGCATACTATGCGGGCAAGAACGATACCGAGATTGCCCGGGAACTCGGGGACGAGAAGCTCTCGAAGACCGTAGCCCGGGCCAGGGTCCGGCTCAAGCTCTTCCGGGAACTGGACTTCAAGATGCCCTTCGACCAGGACCGGATGGAAGATCTCCTCTCCTCGGGCAAGACCATGAAGGAGATCTCCGAGGATCTCGGAGTGAGCCCTTCCACGCTGCGGGAATACCGGCACGTCATCGAACAGCGGGACGATGTCATCATCGATCCGTTCCTTGAGCGGATCAAGGACGTGATGGAGGACAGAGACCTCTCCGAGCAGATGACCCGGAGCGCCACCAAGGACGCCCTCGGGGACTCCATCGACATCACCGAGGCCGAGATGATCGACGTCACATAAGCGGAACGCAAAGCCGTTCCCGGAGAAATCCGGGGCTTTCTTTCCCCCGGTTGCATGTGGAACGGACTTACCGGTAAGCCGGGTCGGAGGTATCCCTCTCTTTTTCGTTGCATGATCCCGGCCGGGACCAGGCATGCTTCAGTTTATTAATCCATGGGCGTAATTGTATCCCATACGGAGGATAGGACTATGGAACTGACCTGGTACGGACACTCCTGCGTGCTCCTGTCAGGGTCCCGCAAGGTGATCATCGACCCGTTCATCGAGGGGGGAAGGGTCCCGGTCGCCCCCGACCTGGCAGCAGTGACCCACGGGCATGCCGATCATATGGGGGAGGCCGCGACCCTTGGGGTGCCCGTGGTGGCCATCAACGAAGTGGCCAAATACCTGAAACAGAAGGGTGTCCCGGCGGAGGGACTCAATATCGGCGGATCCGTGGAGCTGCAGGGCGTCTTGTTTACCATGACCCCCGCGGTGCATTCTTCCTGGATCGAGGAGGCCGGTATCGGATGCAACGGAGGCGGGGCGGCGGGCTTCGTCATACGGATGGACGGAAAAGCGGTCTATCATGCCGGGGATACCGCTCTCTTCTCGGACTTAAGGCTCATCGGTGAGCTCTACCATCCGGACATAGCACTCCTCCCCATCGGCGGCCGGTTCACCATGGGGCCCGAGGAGGCGATGATTGCAAGCCGGCTCGTGGGGGCACCGCGGGTCATCCCCATCCATTACAATACGTGGCCTGCCATCGTCCAGGACCCTTATGCCTTCAAGCAGGCCGTCGAGCGGACGACCGACCTCTCGGTCCGGGTTCTGCAGCCCGGGGAGACGACCCGGATCTGACCCGGGAGGAAAGAAAGGCGATCCCTGGCAGGGGCCAGATCTCCCACCTCCTTAAAATAGAGGGATTGGTGCGACCGGAAAATATTTAGCGGCCTTTTCCTTGGTTATCCCATGACGAAAGTTCTTAAACCATCAGTCCGAAACTATACTCTGGTGCTGTGGGTATCAATCCAGCACAACCTGTAGGAGGAATTGATGAAATTTTCGACAACGATGGCCCTTGCCATCGCTCTGCTTACCGGCCTCTGCGGCCTGGCAATGGCGGACAATCCCGTCAACCAGACCCCGGAGACGCAGGGGATCACGACGTTCACCCACGTCGTCTGCGAGGGCACGGTGACGCAGAACACCGAGATGGTCTGGCAGGAATCGAGCGCAAGCCTTGACAACCCGCCCCTGACCGCGACGGAGAGCCAGTACACAGTCTCCTACTCGGAACAGATGATTGCCGACAACGGCTACACGGAATTTACGAGCCAGAAGGCCCTTGACACCGCAGCCAAGGTCGCCAACCAGAACAACTTCGAGTCGACGGACCAGATCGACTTTGTCCCGACCGGTGTCGGTTCCTACATCACCTTCGAGGAAGACCTCCTCGTGGACGGTGCGGGGATGCCCGAGAGCACCGCAACGAGCCTGCTCTGTCCGTTCGGAGCATCGACATACGACACGATCCCCGCATACTGCAACATCGTGGAGATGGGCAGTTCCTTCGACGGCACTGCCGTATCGATGCTGACCGATGTCGAGGAGAGGCACGTCACCGCGACTGCCGATCCGGGTGTCGCGATGAACTACGGCGTGAGCCTGGAAGGTATCGGGACCGCGACCGCGTACATCAGGGCCCACCTCATGGAAGGCAGGGACAGCACGCTGAACAAAGCGGCGGACCTGTCGTTCGAAGAGAAAACCACTGCATCCGGAGTCATCGGCTCATTCACCAAGCAGATGAGCTACGAATCCGGAATGCGCCGGTTCTAAGGAAAAGAGCGTGGACCGGGGAGATCCCCCCGGGCATTCTCTTTCTATGGAAGGACATTTTTCGTAAATTTTCTATTCTGTCCGGCAATATTGCATTCATCGCAGCGGAAGCCGTCTCAAGCATTCAAACCGCCACAAAGCCAAAATGTGCAGGAAACAGATACTTCGCGACAACTTCCATGAATACATTCTGGAACGACCGGTTCCTGCAGGAGGGGAAGATCTGGGGAGATACCCCGAGCAGGACGGCAGCCTGTGCGGCCGACCGGTTCGTCCGGGACCGCGTCCGGAGCGTCCTCGTGCCAGGATCCGGATACGGCCGCAACGCGGTGTTTTTTCACACGAAAGGGTTCGAAGTGACCGGGATCGAGATGTCTGGGGAAGCCCTCCGGCTCGCAGAGGAGGACAACCCGGGGATCACCTATCACCACGGATCGGTGCTCGCATGCCGTTTGACGATCGCCGGTACGACGCTGTCTATTGCTACAACGTCCTGCACCTCCTTTGCAGGAAGGAGCGGGAGATCTTCGTGGAGAAATGCCTGGACCCGCTTGCGGAAGGCGGGGTGATGTTCTTCGCGGTCTTCTCGGAGAAGGAATCCAGTTATGGCAGGGGCCGGATGGTCGAGGAGAATAGCTTCGAGAGCAAGCCCGGCAGGATCGTCCACTACTACACGGAGCCGGACCTGGTTGCGCAGTTTCCCGGCTGCTCCGTCCTTGAAACCGGATTGGTGGAGGATCCCGAGGACCATGGCGAGGAGGGCAGGCATACGCACAGGGAACGGTACATCTACGTCCGGAAAGGTGTCCATGCGGGAGAACGATAATGATTGGTGCAATACCGGTCTTTGGAGCCTACGATTTGGAGGGTACCGGGACGACGAGGAACATGGCATACCCTTTCCCGATGTTTCTCGTCACATGTCCTCTGCCTGTGGTGTCCTCCAGGAGGACGAGATCGCCCGGCCCGAGCTTCGTCACCGTCCCATCGGTCGTCTCCATCTCCACCGCCCCGGACATGAGGGCAAGGAACTGCCGTGTGGGAGCCGGGTGCAGTTCGCCGATCCAGCCGGGCTCAAACGTGTAGAAGCGATACTTCGATGCGGGGTTATCCCCGGAGACGTAGAACGGGGCAGCGGGGGGTGCCGCCTGTGCAAGACCCTGTTCGACCTTCACGGTATCGAAATGCGAGTTCCCCTGCTCATCCGTATAGATCCGGTGATACGTCACCCGGGTGATCGTTTGTGGTGGTGTCATGGTGGATTCTCTTCCGTACGTTCTGCAGGTTGGGATCTGCTTCCCGATGAGAGTAGAACAGAACGGGGAGGGAAAAAGGTTATGAATTTTCCTCATGCGACGCAAGTTGCAGAGATACGCCGCTCCTGGTCACCCGGACGACATGCGTAGGATTCATTTGCCCAGGCACGACCCGGCGAGGAAAGTCCGTCATCACCCTGAAATGCAAAAAAAATATCAGTCAGTATATTATTTTTCCAAAGGTAATTGTAATACCCTCCTTCTGTGAATACTTTATCGAGATGGAATCCCTCACCGTCAAGAAAATCATTGAGATCCATCACGATGTGGTTGAGGAGTTCGGGGGTGTTGATGGTGTCCTGACGGAAGCCACGTTGGAATACCTGGTTTTCAAGGCAGGCCGGATATCTGATCCCTTCAAAAGAGCCGCCCTGCTCTTATATTGCATCGCTGCGAAACACCCGTTTATCGACGGCAATAAACGAACGGCCTTCCTCACTGCAGAAAACATCATGAGCCAGGCGGGATTCTTCATCCAGGCTGATGATGACGAGGTGGTTTCATTCATGCTTGAAGTGGCGAGCTACGAAAAAAAGCAGGTTGTTATTGAAGAATGGATTAAACACCATGCGGTACGGTTAGAGCTTGGATAACCGCTCCATGGCCTTGTGGTGCCGCTTCATCGAGTCAGAGAGGTTTTTTCTCTCATCGACTGTCAGGCCACGATTCCGGGGCGATTCTGATACTACCGCCTTCCGCACTCTCTCTGTCATGACAGTATCTCATTGGTTCGACAAAGGTATAAAATGAATTCTGCCAGCACACTACCGGGGAATCTCCTGACGATAAAAAGGATATTGAACTACAACACAAGAAGGGGCATCGCCTGGCCTTTGAGGGCTGGCACTGAATAGGGCCATACCAGATGTGAAGGTCCAACACGACAATAGAGCCCCTAAGATTTAATAAGGCAACAATAACCGAGAAGGACCAAACTAAAAGAATAGGCTAAAACACCTCCCGATGAGAGCTACGCGAAAAATAATTCGAGATGAGGAATATGGGTCAATGTGATCCTCCGGATGGTAGTCAAGGATACGACTCCGAGGGTAATCCAGATGATTTCCTTACTATCATTAAAGCGATATGTCAGACAATCCTTTATTGGATCTGCTGGAATCAGAAAAGACGTTGAATAAGCAAGGAATTGCCTAAAATAGGGAATTCCTTGTTATGCTTTTTTAACGGACTAGAAGTCCGTCATCACCCGGAACTGGTCGATCTCTTCCTTGTTGAGCTGCTCCAGGAAGAGGTCTGCCGCTGTGTGGATGTCCTTGCTCGCGGTGATGGCCCGGCCGACCACGATGATGTCCGCCCCCGACGACAGCGCCTTCCTGACCCCGTCGACGCGGATCCCTCCGGCGGTGGCCACCAGGAGTTTCCCTCCCGCCGCCTTGCGGAGGGCCGGGATGTCTCCCCAGGCATGGGCGGAGCTCTCGGCGTCGATGGCCCGGTGGAGTTCCACGATGTCTGGCTTGGCTTTCAGGGCCTTGATAACCTTCACAGGGTCTGGCACATTGAGCATGTCCACGATCGAGTAGATGCCGGTCTTCCGTGCTTCGGTGATCGCCTTCTCGAGCGTAGCCTGCGGGGCAAGGCCCGAGATCACGACGGCATCGGCGGAGGCGTCGGCTGCCATCCGGGCTTCCAGGTTGCCGGTGTCCAGGATTTTTAGGTCCGCGATGATGAACGCGTCCGGCCGGAGTTTCCGGATCTCCGGGATGATGTTCAACCCGAACTTCTTGATCAGGGGGGTCCCCGCCTCGATGATCAGGTGATCGTTCTGCGGGAGCTCGGTGAGCACCTTCCGGATCTTCTCCATCTCGACGAGGTCCATGGCGACCTGGAGGTAGGGGGGATCCCAGAGACGCTGGACCTTGAAGCCCATGACCGCATGGGCAGCCCTGTCCTTCTCGAAGAGAAGCGTTTTCCTGTCGGGGAAGCCCTCGAATGCCCTTGCAATCGCAAGTTTCGTCGCCCCGTAGTTGTACCGGTAGATCTTATTGTAGTCCTTTGCCTCGGCATTCAGGTATGCGCTGGCCAGGATGACCACGGAATCGAGATCCTTATCCGCAAAAACCCCTTCCTCGACCGAGTCCGCGACCGCCTTGGCCACCGCTGCCTGCACGGGCCCGAACATTTCCCGGACCTGTGCATCCTTCTTGAGGGTCACCTTGGGGATGACCAGGGTGGCCGGCTTTGTCAGGAGGTTCGGGCGGATCACTGCAAGGAGCGGGGTGTGCCCTGCAGAGAGCTGCGAGAGTGCATTGGCAAAAGCGGTTCCCACGGGGCCCTGCTTGTCGCCCAGGATCACGTCCAGGTGCGCCAGTTCCGGCCCGTCTCCTACGAGTGCTTCTCCTATGAGATACATGAAATTCCCCATCTGGTATGAATAGTTGGTGGCGACAGTATATAAAATGCCAGCGGGAACGAATGGAATCGTCATAAAGCGGAAAGGAAGCACCGTAAAGGAAGATTTATCGAAGTCCTGGAATTATAAGGTGAATATGAATAGATCCCTGATCGCTGCAGGACGCACCAGGATATTCTCGATCCTCGAACCCGGAATCTTCGCGGGCTGCCTTATCCCGGCAGTGCTCCTCCTTGCCGATCCCATCGCGGGGGCGACCGGGCGTATGAGAGCGGAAATATTTCCTGCTCTCCTGTTCACGCTTGTCCCCCTCATCCTGTTCCTTGCGGGCGGCATCTCTGCCCGCCTCTCGAGGGCGAGCTGCCCGGAGCGGGGACAGTTGGAAAGAGCCTACCTGTCAGGAGTGCTTGGCGGAGTCATTGCCGTCGCCCTCTTCGCATTCCAGGCAGGAATGACCCAGTACCATCCGCTCCTGGCAGAAGGGCTGGTGCCGCGTCTCGGGTTTGCATTCGGGATGCTGATCCTGTACCTCACCCAGCCGGTGTTCCTTGCTCTTATCTGCCTCCTCTCGCTCTTTTCCCTGGCCGGAGGCTCCCTGGCCGTTCATCTGGGGGAAAAAGGGAAATCCGGGAACCGCTGAGAAGAGCGAAGAGCTGGAAAAATGTGGGGTCGGTGAGATTTGA
>DAEV01000039.1:6918-8357 GCA_002509495.1 Methanolinea sp. UBA473
TTCCGGACTAGGCCACGACCCCGTTCCCTACTTACGTCGTTGTAAGGCGATTTAATGGTTATGATGGAATTCGGTGGGGATTTATTCTTTGGATGCCCACCTGGTAGGGATGGATGCAGGGAGCTACGATTGCGGGACGTCCACGGTGCCGCTCCTGGGACTCACGATCGGCAGGATGCTGGAAATAATTGCCAGGAAATATCCGGAGACAGAGGCGGTGGTCTCTGTCCACCAGGGGATCCGCTATACCTACCGGGAATTCATGGAGAGGGTGAATGAACTCGCTCGCGGCCTGATGGCCATCGGAGTGGAGAAGGGAGACCGTGTGGGGATCTGGGCGATGAACCACGCAGAATGGATCCTGACCCAGTGCGCCACCGCGAAAATCGGTGCCATCATGGTGAATATCAACCCTGCCTACCGCACATACGAGCTCGAGTACGTTCTCAAACAGGCCGAGATCCAGACCATCATCGTCCAGGGCCGGTTCAAGACCTCCGACTACGTGGGTATGTTCTGCGAGGCCTGCCCCGATGTCAGCACCTCGCGTCCCGGGCATCTCGAGAGCGAGAAATTCCCCTTTCTCAAGAATGTCATCTTCATGGGGGAGACCCCGCACCAGGGCATGTTCACCTGGCAGGATATCATCACCAGGGGCCAGAAGGTGAGCATGGACGAGCTCGTGGCCCGGGAAGAGTCCCTCGATTTCGATGATCCCATCAATATCATGTACACCAGTGGCACCACCGGCTTTCCCAAGGGCGTGGTGCTCTCCCACCACAGCATCCTGAACAACGGGTATATCATCGGGGAGGGGATGAACTTCACCGAGAAGGACCGGCTCTGTATCCCGGTCCCGTTCTACCACTGCTTCGGGATGGTGCTCTCGAACATGGCCTGCATGACCCACGCGAGTACCATGGTCCTGCCAGGACCCACCTTCAATGCCGAAGACGTATTAAAGACGGTCCAGGAAGAGCGCTGCACTGCCCTGCACGGGGTTCCGACCATGTTCATTGCCGAGCTCGGCCATCCCGATTTTGTAAAATATTCCATGCAGACACTCCGTACCGGGATCATGGCCGGGTCCCCCTGCCCCATCGACGTGATGAAGGAGGTCAACAGGAAGATGAACATGTCCGAGATTGTCATCGTCTACGGGCAGACCGAGACTGCACCCGGTGTGACCATGACCACCACCCGGGACCCCCTGGAGCGCCGTGTCTCCACGGTGGGAAGGGTATTCCCCCATACCGAGATCAAGATCATCGATCCCAAGAGCAGGAAGATAGTTCCCAGGGGCGAGATCGGGGAGATATGCGCCCGCGGTTATTGTGTCATGAAATGTTATTACAACAATCCGAACGCCACCCATGCCACGCTCGACGAGAACCGATGGAACCACACCGGGGATCTCGGCACCATCGACGAGGAAGGGT
>DAEV01000025.1:0-205 GCA_002509495.1 Methanolinea sp. UBA473
AGTAGATTCCCTCCTGGGAGGATCGCCCGAGCACTCGTCCGCACCCCTTGTACAGCATCATGTCCACCCGCCCGGAGACGCGCTCCTGGGAGGCGGCCACAAAGGCATTCAGGTCCCGGTAGAGCGGTTCATGGACCAGTCCCATATACGCGAGTTCGGACCACTTCTCGTCCACTCCGTGCTTGAAGGAGAGCTCCTGCCGGGT
>DAEV01000025.1:218-2681 GCA_002509495.1 Methanolinea sp. UBA473
TTCAGGCCGAGGATCCGGTCCTCGATCATATTGTTCCGCCCGATTCCGTGCCTTCCGGCGATTCCGTTCAATTTACAGATCAGATCATACCCCGGCATGGCCTCTTCGTTCAGCCCGACCGGGACACCTTTGAGGAAGTCGATGGTGAGGATCTCGGGCTTGGCGGGCCCCGCCTCGGGTGATACGCTCCATGCATAGATCTCCTCGGGCGGGTGGTAGCTCGGGTCCTCGAGCCTTCCCCCCTCGATGCTGCGGCTCCAGATATTCTCGTCCACGCTCCAGGGCCTGTCTTTTGCAACAGGCACCGGGATGCCGTGGTCTTTTGCATACCGGATCTCCCATTCGCGGGTAAGGTTCATCTCGCGGATCGGGGCTACCACCTCGAGTCCTGCCATCCGGAACACAAAATCAAACCTTAGCTGGTCGTTCCCCTTTCCGGTACAGCCGTGGGCCACGGTCCGTGCGCCTTCCAGGGCCGCCACTTTCGCCACTTCTTCGGCGATCAGGGGGCGTGCAAGGGCGGTTCCCATAGGATACCCCTCGTAGGAACCGTTTGCCCGGATGGCAGGGAAGATGAATTCATTCACGAATTTCTCCCGCGCATCGATGGTATAGTGCTTGTCCGCGAGTTTCTGTCCCTTCTCGGTGGCCATCTGGATCTCTTCGTCCCTCTGGCCCACATGCACTGCAACGGTGATCACCCGGTCGTATCCGTATTTTTCCTTCAAGAGAGGAATGCAGATGGAGGTGTCTAAGCCTCCCGAATATGCCAGTACCACGGTTCCTTTTCCCATATGGACTCTCCTAATCAGCGATCAACTCTTGGCGTTGAACGGGGATAAACCGTTGGGAAACCACGTTCATGATCCGACACGAATAAAAAAATCCTCCCGGAGAACGAACCGTAAGATGAGCGATGTCCCTGATAAGGGTCTCCCCCTTGAAGCGCAACCTTACTAAAAAACGGAAAGAGCGAATCCCAGGTTTAAAAAAATCACATGATTCTCATCGAAAAATACAAAATGAACATGGCGGAGCCATTTTCATATAAAAAGAAAGTGACGGTGGATTACCGGGGGGCATGGTAGTGGCTCAGGGGCTCGATCGTGATCTTCTCACGCTTTATTGCATCGATAGCCATGGCAGCCGCCCTGGCAGCCTGAACGGTGGTGATATACGGAACCCCGTAGTCGACCGCTGCCCGCATGATCTGGTAATGGTCCTGCCTGGACTGTTTGTCGGTGGGCGTATTGATGATCAGCCGGATCTCGCCGCGCCGCAGGAGATCGATTGCGTTGGGGGATCCCTCCTGGACCTTCCTTACAAGCTGGGCCTGGACACCTGCCTGCTGCAGGTACTCCACGGTTCCTGACGTGCCGTAAAGGTTGAGCCCGAGGCTTTTCAATTTCATGGCTATGGGGATAACTTCATCTTTCTGGTCCTTGGAGACCGAGATGAAAATGTTGCCTTCGACAGGCAGCTCGTTGTCGGCCGAGATGCATGCCTTGTAATAAGCCCTTCCAAAGTCGTAGTCGATCCCCATCACTTCGCCTGTACTTTTCATCTCGGGGCCGAGTACCGTATCGACTCCCGGAAGCTTGTTGAAGGGGAGGAGTACTTCCTTGACTGCAACGTGGCAGTAGGGTTTCTCCTCGTACCCGAGATCCCTGATCTTCTTTCCGATCATCACCTTCGCCGCGATCTTGGCGAGAGGGATGCCTGTTGCCTTGGATACAAAGGGGACCGTCCGGCTTGCCCGGGGATTCGCCTCCAGAACGTATACCACACCATCCTTGATCGCCAGCTGGATGTTCACGAGCCCCACCACTCCAAGACCCAGGGCGATATCCCGGGTATACTGTTTTACCCGTTCGAGGATCGCCGGAGAGAGGGACTGGGTTGGTATCACACAGGCCGAATCGCCGGAGTGGACCCCCGCCTCTTCGATGTGCTCCATGATCCCCCCGATCAGAACCTCCTCCCCGTCACAGACCGCATCCACATCAAGTTCGATGGCATTCTGGAGGAACGAATCGATCAGGACCGGGTGACGCCTGCTGACGCGCACCGCCTCTTTCATGTAACTTTCCAGCTCGATCTCATCGTGCACGATCTCCATCGCCCGCCCCCCAAGGACGTAACTGGGCCGTACCAGGATGGGATACCCGATCGCCGCAGCCTTGGTCCGGGCTTCTTCCAGGGAGTAAGCGGAACTGTTCGGAGGGCTTGGTATCTTCAAGTGGTCCAGAAGCGTGCTGAACCGGTCCCGATCCTCTGCGATATCCATCGAATCGGGGGAGGTGCCCAGGATCCGGGTGGGGATCCCGAGGCGCCGGATTTCTTCCTGGATGGGGACGGCAAGATTCACTGAGTTCTGCCCCCCGAACTGGACCATCACGCCATAGTAGTTGTCGCATTTGAGGATGTTCGTGATATCTTCGAGTTGCATCGGCTCAAAGAAGA
>DAEV01000025.1:2695-18159 GCA_002509495.1 Methanolinea sp. UBA473
ACTCGATCCCCTGGCCGATCCGGATGGGGCCGGACCCGAGGATGAGGATCTTCTGCTGCTCGTCCGGGGGGATCTCGGAATCGTGTTCGCAGGTTGAGTAGAAATAGGGAGTGCGGGCCGGGAACTCGGCGGCGCAGGTATCGACCATCTTGTAGGCCGGATCTCCGGAGATTGTTTCCACTTCCTCCCAGGTCATGCCTGTCAGTGCAACAAGTTCCGCATTGGTAAATCCGTAACTCTTTGCCAGGAGCAGGTCTTTTTTGGAAGGAGCGCCGGACAGTATTTTCTCTAGTTCGACGATATTTCTGATCTTTTCCAGGAAAAAGGGGGTGATATAGGTGAGTTTTGCAACCTCATCCACGGTGAACCCCGCACGAAACGCGTCGAACAGCGTAGCGAACCTCTCGTCGGTGGGCCTCGAGAGAATCATCTCGATCTCGCTCCTGCTCTCATGGAGGTAGACATCCGTATCCAGAGAACGGAGGGCCTTTTTAAACGCCTCTTCGATGCACCGGCCAATGGCCATCACCTCCCCCGTGCTCTTCATGGCGGTGGTGAGTGTCCTGTCCGCGTTCCTGAACTTGTCAAAAGGCCAGCGGGGCACTTTTACCACGACGTAATCGATGGAGGGTTCGAACGACGCCGGCGTGCATCCGGTGACGCTGTTCGTGATCTCGTCGAGCCGGAGTCCTATGGCTATTTTGGACGCAACTCTTGCGATCGGGTACCCTGTGGCCTTGGAGGCCAGCGCCGACGAACGAGAGACGCGGGGATTCACCTCGATCACACGATAGTCCCCGTCCCGGTAGGCGAACTGGATATTGCATCCTCCCTGCACATCCAGGGCACGAATGATCTTGATGGCTGCGGTCCGGAGCGTCTGGAACTCGTCGTCCCTGAGCGTGAGGATCGGTGCCACTACTACGCTCTCCCCCGTATGGATGCCCATGGCGTCCACATTCTCCATCCCGCATACGATGATGCAGGTGTCGGCCGCATCCCGCATCACCTCGAACTCGATCTCCTTCCATCCGACCACGCTCTCTTCCACGAGCACCTGGTGGATACGCGACCGGTTGAGCCCGATCTCCACAATACGGGAGAGTTCTTCCCTGGTGTGGGCGATACCTCCCCCCGAACCGCCCAGCGTATAGGCAGGCCGGATGATGGCCGGGAGTCCGACCGTGGTAAGGGCCTCCCCCACCTGGTCCATCCGGTTGAGGATCATACTCCGGGGAACGGGTTCCCCGATCCGTTCCATAAGGTCCCTGAACTTCTCCCGGTCCTCACCCTGGTAGATCGCTTCAAGCGGGGTACCGAGGATCTCCACACCCTTGAGGGCACCCCTTTCCGCGAGCTCTGCGGTCATATTCAGGCCGGTCTGCCCTCCCATCCCGGAAAGTATGCCGTCGGGTTTCTCTTTCTCGATGATCTTCTCGATGATCCCTGCGCGGATGGGCTCGATATAAATCTCGTCCGCCATCTCCGGATCGGTCTGGATGGTTGCGGGATTCGAGTTCACAAGGATGACCCTGACACCCTCTTCCCGCAATGCCCGGCATGCCTGAGATCCCGAGAAATCGAATTCCGCAGCCTGCCCAATCTGGATGGGCCCGGACCCGATGAGCAGAACCTTGCGGATGTGCGGTTTTCGGGGCATGTTATTCCAGCCTCCTGAACATGGTATCGAAGAAAGGGATCTCGGTATCCCTTGGACCCCCGTGTGCTTCGGGGTGGTACTGGACACACGTGATGTCCAGGTACGGATCTTCGAATCCTTCGAGGGTGCCGTCATTCACGTTGGAATAGAGGATGGACGCGCCTTCCGGCAAGCTGTCGGCGGCCACGGCGAATCCGTGGTTCTGGGTCGTGATATAGATGCTGCCGTCCTTGTACCGGACCGGCTGGTTGGTCCCGCGGTGGCCGAACTTCATCTTATAGGTGCTGGCCCCGAGGCCCAGTGCGCAGATCTGGTTTCCCATGCAGATCCCGTAGATGGGAATTGTGCCTGCGAGATCCTTCACGCATCGCACGGCGGATGTTGCGTGTACAGGGTCACCCGGTCCGTTGCTGATGAAGAGCGCATCAGGCCGGCATTCCTGGATCCGATCGGGCGTTACATCATGCGGGAAGACGTAGAGATCGGCATTCCTGTGCCGCAGGCTGACGATCATATTCTTCTTGATCCCGAGGTCGATTACTGCAATCCTCTTGCCCGATCCTGAAATGCGGTAGGGTTCCCTGCAGGATACGGCAGAGATCAGTTCTTTGTCTGAAATCGGCGGGACAATCCCTGCCTGCTCCACGGCATACTCCCCGTTATCATCGCCCACGATGAGGGAAGCGCGAAGGGTCCCCTGCATCCTTGTCTTGATGGTGAGCATCCGTGTGTCCACGCCTGCGATTCCCAGGAGGCCGTTCTCCCGATAGTAATCGTCCAGATCAGGCGGATTCTCAGGTTTCCTGCACAGTTCCCTGACCACGCATCCCAGGGCCCGCACGCGGGGATGCTGGAAGTTCTTCCTGTCCACCCCGTAATTCCCGATCGTGGGAAAGGTGAACATGAGAATCTGGCCGTGGTAGCTGGGATCGGTGAGTGCCTCCATGTACCCGGTCATCTGCGTGGAAAAGACCAGTTCGCCCGAGCACTCCCCCTCGATCCCAAATCCCTCACCGGTCACAAAAGTGCCGTCCTCGAGACCCAGAACCGCCTTCATGATTTCCATATGATATGTGCATGTAACCTTTTAATACATAGCGGAACAGCGAAAATGCGTTCAAATTTCCCGGAAATCTCGTGAGTTTCCACGAGGGGGTCCAGGAGGCGAACCTTTCCCCCGGTCAATGAGCAAAAGAAGATTATAATTCTGAAAAGAGGACGACAAGGTCATCGAAATCGATCAGTCCATTCTGATTGTAGTCGAAGGGATTGATCGGTTCGTTCTCCGGGATCCATTCGAGGAAATGGAAGTATACGGCAAGGTCGTCGAAATCGGTCAACCCGTTCCCGTTCAGGTCCTCGTAGAACCCGTCCAGGTCCGGATCGCTGGGAGGGGCCAACTGATCAGGCACGGTAAGGATCGCCGGGGCGTCCACGCGGATATAGTCATTCCGGGAGCTCGCCGAAGTACCGCTATCCCCCGTGATGGTAAGGGCCACCGTGTAATTTCCGGCCCTTGTGTAAGTATGAACAGGATCTCTCGCTGTGGAGAGCGCACCATCTCCAAACTCCCAGGACCATTCATACGGAAGGGGTGTGGAGAGATCAGAGAATTCTACTCGCAAGGGAGCACAGCCTTCCGAAGGGACTGCCTTGAAATTTGCTTGGGGCGGAGGCTGGGGGGGTGTGGTTGTGGGTATGGTGGTAGGTGTGGGGGTAGGGCTAGAGGTTGGCCGGAGCCTGACGGTGAGATCCTGCCATTTCATCGCTCCCGGGCTGAATATTGCTGTCTGGTCTGTTCTCAGTCCGTTTACAAAAAAATCGACCTTCAGGACTCCTCTCCCCGTATATTCACCCTCCTGCGGCAGGACATTGAGCCGCTTTCCCAGCGGGCAGCTCGTTCCGTACTGGCCCACAACAGTTGTCGTGATGCTCCCGCGGTCCTGGCCACCTATCTTTGCTACTACGACGCTGCCGACAGGAGCCGGCGAGCCGTATATTGTCAGTTTCCCGAAAAATTCACACGGTTCGGGAACGGCTGCACATACCGGGAGGGTAGTCCCAAGAACCAGGGCAAGGAGCAGGATCAATACGGTGAAGGAGGTCGATCTGGTGATCATAGATGAGCCTTTTTCTATCCGAGAGGGTACTTTATAAATCTTTCCCATAACCAAGGTTCCTGTGGGTGTAAAATGTCGAATAGAGACCAGATAACAGGATACTGGATGCATCGGGCCGGGTGATGGTTCGTGGAGAGAGTGGATCTGAGCCCTCCTGAAAAAAAATGAGATTTTAAGTTATTTTTAAAAATATCCTATTTTAACAGTTTATTTTTTAAAAAGAAAAAGGTTAAAGACGTAAAAACACAAAATATCATTATGGTTGTTCCTGGTAAGATCTTCTTCACCAAGGGGATGGGAGTGCACAGGGATCGCCTGGCGTCATTCGAGCTGGCCCTCCGTAAAGCCGGCATCGAGAAGTACAACCTTGTCTATGTCTCGAGTATTTTTCCTCCCAACTGCAGGATCATTTCTGTCGAGGAGGGTACAAAATTGCTGGAGCCTGGAGAGATCACTCATTGTGTGATGGCAAAAAACGAGACTAACGAACCGAACAGGCTCATTTCGGCGGCAATCGGTCTTGCGCTCCCCAAGGATGCCAAGGAATACGGTTACCTCTCGGAGCATCATGCCTATGGGGAAACTGCAGAGAAGACCGGGGATTATGCCGAGGATCTCGCCGCTACAATGCTGGCAACGACCCTTGGGATCGAGTTTGATATCAACCAGGCCTGGCAGGAGAGAGAGCAGATCTATAAAGCAAGCGGAAAAATCATTAAAACGACCCAGGTATGCCAGTCTGCCCAGGGTGATAAAAACGGGCTCTGGACAACCGTGATTGCGGCTGCGGTATTCGTCACGAACCGGGACTAAAGGTTTTTTAAGGTTCCGTTCGCAATTTTCACAAGTATTTTTCCATTTTCGCAGGGATAGTAGGTAATGGTCCTTCCGACATTCCCTCCGACATCTTCCGCAGAAACCGGGATTCCCCTGGATTTGAGCCTGTTTTTCACCGCTTCGATATTTCTTTCCCCGATATTGAGGCTCCCGGCAGTCGTGCGGAACATTGCAGCACCTCCAGCAATCTTCGCAATGAGGGTAGTGGGCTTGCAGCCCTTCTGAACCAGTTCCCTGACAAGGAGTTCCACTGCGGAATCAGCATATTTGCCAGGACGATCCGTCCGGCCCTGGGAATCCGGTAGCATGATATGGACGAGTCCCCCTGTTGCCCTCACGGTATCGTGGATCACAAGACCAATGCAGGAGCCGAGCCCGATCGTGGACATCGGGCAGTTCCCCACATGGTACTCTCCAATCCCTATGATCACCAGGGACTCATCAGGGGAAGGCATTCAGAGGCACCGTTCATTTCATCAGGTTTTCGAGCATCCGGACGATCTCATCCAGCATGGGTTTATTCGGAAGAAGGAACAGGTTACTGGTGATCTTGTGCTGGTCGCTGTGGAGTTCGGTACGGAAGAGGACCACCTCATTGATATCCGCAAATTCCTGCATGGCGAGGATCGACTGGAATGCTGCATGAGGCATATCGATGACAAGGCTCGGCGGGGAGGGAAGCATGATAATATTCAGCAGCGTTGCCGTGGCATCCAGGAAGGCGGAGACCATGATATTCCCGATCTCCAGGAGTGCGCTCTGGTCCATCTCCGTTAAATCGCGGTCCGGTTCACTCATCCCGAGCATGGCGTTGGTGAGCCGGATCACAGAGTTCTTGGGAATATGGAGGAGGACATACCCCCCACCGGATACTTCCCCGTTGATCTCGAACAGGACCATGGCGGAGAGTTCATCCCCCACGTGTTCATGCACCTTTCCAATGTCAAGAACATCGATCTCTGGAACCTCCATCTCGATGTTGGACATGAGCATGGTGGAGAGGGTTGTTGCCGCATGGGCCGCACCGATATTCCCAAGTTCCCGAAGCGCATCCAGTTGCTGGCTATTGAGCATATAAATCAGTTCTCCTTGATCATCGAGTTCACATCCAGTACGGGGACCACCTCGCCGTCCCCCGGGATGGTTACCCCGGAAATTCCGCGACAGATTCCTACCACGTTGCTCAGGGGCTTGATTACAACTTCCTGCTGACCCTCGATTGAGTCTGCACAGATGGTTCGTTTGCGATTCTGCTGCTGTATAACGACCAGGATCTCACTCTTTTCCGAATGGCCGAACATATCGTCGAGCCGGTCGAGGGGAAGGACTTCATCGCGCAGCAGGATAGCCTCATGGCCTCCGATTGAGTGGATCCGCTCCTGCACAAGACTTGCGACCTCGACAACGTTGTGCACCGGGATCGCACAGCGCCTGCCATTGATCCGGACCATCATCACGGTGACGATCGCCATGGTGGGTGGAAGGAGGAGTTCGAACCGGGATCCTTTCCCGAGGGTTGATTCCACCTTGATGGATCCTTTCAGGGATTCGATCGTGGTCCGTACCACGTCAAGTCCCACTCCCCGTCCGCTGATGTCAGTGATGGCTTCGGCAGTGGAGAAGCCCGGCCTGAAGAGGAAGTCGATCACATCGTCATTCGGGAGTGCCCCTGCCGCTTCCGCAGAAATGAGCCCCCGCTCGATTGCCTTCTTCCTCACCCTTTCGATGTCGATTCCGCCTCCATCGTCCGCAATCGTGATGATCACATTGTCCCGGTCTCTCCTTGCAGAGAGGAGCAGTGTCCCTTTTGCAGGCTTTCCTGCGGCTTCCCTCACTGTCGGGGACTCGATACCGTGATCGATGGCATTCCGGATGAGATGAAGGAGGGGATCGTTCAGACCGTCCATTATGCTCCTGTCCAGCTCCGTATCCCCCCCCTCGATCACGAACTCCACCTCTTTGCCCTCCCGGCGAGCGATGTCCCGGACAGTCCGGGGAAAACGATTGAAGATATGGTTGAGCGGGATCATCCTGATATTCATCATGAGGTTCTGCAGGTCGGAGACGGAACGGCCGATCATGTTCAGGGTCTCGTCCATCTCCTTGATCTGGTACCTTCGTGCGATCTGGGTAATTCGGCCCCTGTTAATCACCAGATCTTCAACGAGGTTCATCATCTGGTCAAGCCGGTGGATATCCACCCGGATATTCTTGACTTCCCTGCCCTTGTCAGCCTTCTCCCCCTGTGCAGGTTTCCTGGAGGGGGCGTCTTTCCCGGGAACGGAAACCCCGGTCTTTTCCGAGGGGGTTTCGGACTCATCGCGGATCTCGAGGTCCTGGATAGAGACTTCCTGGACGTCCGTGATGGAACTGATGGTGTGGATCGCTTCCATCCCCGCATCACTTACGAGGTCCACCACGAAGCTGCCATCGAACTCCCCGTCCTCCACAATTGCACGGTCGGGGGAAACCTTCTCCAGGCTGCCCAGGTCCTCGAGGTTCTGGAGAACGATCATACCCCTGAGGTTCCGGTTCTCGCACCCGTCCTTCAGGCGCACTGAGATGCGGAACCGGTGTTCTCCCGGCCTTAAGGAAGACTGGAGGGCATCCTCATCCGTTCCCTTCCCGGAACCGGCGATGGCGCCAGAGGTCCCTTTATGGGTCCACTTTTTCAGTGCTTCGACCCGTTCGTCCAGGTCTTCCGGCATTCCCTGTCCTTCCGCCTCGATATCATCCAGCATTGCTTCGATCTTGTCGGATGCGGAGAGGAGTGCATCCATGAGGGCCGAGCTGACTTCCAGGTTGTCGTTCCGGATCTCCTGGAAGATATCCTCCATGGCATGGCATAACTTCTCCATCCCGGCATATCCCATGGATGCAGACATTCCCTTCAATGAATGGGCGGAACGGAAGATCTCGGCAATCGCCCCGGTATCGGTGCCATTTTCAAGGATAAGGAGATTTTTGACAATATTCTCGTGATTCTCACGGGACTCTGCAATATAGAGAGCACGATAGGTATCCATTTCAGACATTCTCTTTATTCACCATCCCGGAGACCAGGTGCGTGATCTCGGCGCCTATTGTCTCCAATGGTAATACTTGATCCACGCAATTCCTGGATAGTGCGGACCGGGCCATGCCGTACACCACGCAGTCCTCCTCCCTGCAAACGATCGTCCGGCCCCCATGCTCTTTGATGGCAGCCATCCCCTCGCCACCGTCGTTCCCCATCCCGGAGAGGATCACCGAGACGATCTTGTCTGAAAAGACGGAAGAGGCGGAGAGGAACGTCTTGTCCACGGCGGGACGGACACTGTGAACCGGGGCGGAGTGGGAGTGCACGATCTTTCCACCCTGCTCCCCTTTCTCGGAGAGATACCTGGAGATGATGGTATGGTATCCGGCTTTGGAGACATAGACCTTTCCCTGGTAAAGAATATCCCCGCTTTCCGTCTCCTTGACGGGCATTGGAGATATCCGGTTCAGCCGGGTAGCCATCGAAGCGGTGAACCCTCCTTCCGGCATATGCTGGGTGATTACCAGGGCGGCTTTTATGGGAGTTTTAAGAGTAGACAGGAGGACATCCAGCATAGGAGGGCCCCCGGCAGACGACCCCACTACCACGAGATGGCTGGCGAGTTGGGCCTCACCCGCATCATGCCGTTTGAAGTACGAGATCCGAATCAGGTTCCTGACTTTATCCCGAAGTTCGCGGGCCATCCCCCGTAATGCTTTCACATCTCCCGGCTTGAGCATGAAGTCGTCAGCCCCAAGATCCATGGCCGCCTTTGTCATCTCCGCACCTGCCGAGGTGAGAGACGATAGCATCAGCACCCTGGGGAATTTTTTAAAGTCCTTCTTATTTTTAAGGACCCCAAGGCCGTCAAGTTGCGGCATCTCGATATCGAGGGTCATCACGTCGGGAGACAGTTCCTCGATCTTCTTTAAGGCATCTCTACCGTCTGACGCGGTACCAATCACCTCGATCTCGGGATCCTTTTCAAGCAAATCCCTGACCATGGTGCGCATGAACAGGGAATCGTCCACGACCAATACCCTGATCATGTTATGAACCAAGGACGTTCTTGATCTCTTCCAATACTTTCGGGGCCTGGAACGGTTTCACGATATATCCCCTCGCCCCGGTCTTGATGGCCAGCTTGACCATCTGTTCCTGGCCCACAGCCGTGCACATGACCACCCTGGCATTCGGATCGAATGTCCGGATACCCTTCAGAGCTTCGATCCCGTTCACCTTGGGCATTACGACGTCCATGGTCACAAGATCGGGTTTGAGCTCCTGGTACTTCGTGATCGCCTCATCTCCATCGGCAGCCTCCCCCACAATGTCATGCCCGCCTGAGAAGAGGATGTTCTTGAGCAGGGTGCGCATAAACAGGGTATCGTCTACGATCAATATTCTCCCCATAGATACCAACTAGGAATTTGCATGCGATAGGATTATATACCTACTGATAGGGCATGTGGGAGTCCGTCAGGTAGGGGGCTTCACAGCCTCGGTGATGAAACGGACACCCTTTGGCGTGAGCTGGACCTCCCGGCGTGTATAAACAATTTCCACGAGCCCGATTTTTAATAACCGGTCATATATTTTATCGATTTCACCATGAGAGATGTTGAGCATGTTCTCGATTGCATGGGAATCCATACCGCTGTAGATGAGCATTCCCACCTGGGAAGAGAGGGGATCGAGCTCGTTCTCTCCCATGTCCAGGTCCTTTGTCGTATCTTTCAGGAAATTGAGAAGAATCTGCAGGGTTGAGAGGGGGCAGAGGACGTAACTTGTGACAACATCCGTATTCTCCATGTGATCGAGCTTCACGACGTCCACCTGTTTGTTCTGCACCTCACGCTTGGTCAGTTCCATGCCGGTGACCTCTTTCAATCCGACGGAGACCTGCTTGTTCTGGGATACGAACCAGATGCTGGACTTGAGGACGGCGATCGCTCCCTTCTCCCAGGCCGCATTGGTGACCATGACTCCTCCCCTGACTGCAGGGGACATGAAGTAGGCCGACAGCCGGTACGCATTGCAGGACATGATGATCACCCTTTTCAATGCCTGGAGCACTTTTTCCACGCTGGCTACCTTGAGAACAACCGGGGGGTCGCTTTTAAGGGTGATGAGCAGGAGATTTTTCTTTTCCTCGAGATCCACAATGGACTTGAACGGGATGGTCTTGCCAAAGGGTTCTGCGATCATCATGGCATCCTGCTGGAGATCGATCTTCGTAACCTCCCATTTGCCGTCCTTCTGGATCTTGACCGGTACGACTGGCATCTTCTCTTCCCCCGGGTGCGATAATTATCCCGGTTTCTCCTTACTCCCTTTCAGGAGGTCCTTGAGATCCTTCTCCAGATCCGACGCGGGCACGTGGACATCTTTCAGGTCGCGGAGGAGGCTGGCATATTCACTCTTCTTCACTCCTTTGGCTTCTGCCTTCAACGAAGCCATCAGGTCGTCATCTTCGCGTTTTCCGGTTCCGAAGGAGATCATTTCCTGGCCTTCAAAAACAGCGGGTGCTGCGGAGGCTTTCATAGTCTTTGATGCAGGAGCTCCGGCCGGAGGGGAGGCCGAAGCGGCCGGTGTGGAAGGGCTTGTACCGGTGGCCGCTCCCTTCCCATTCGATTCTTCCGCACTTTCCCCAAGATCGACGTCATCGAGGTCGAGGTCTTCCAGGCCCTCCAGTCCATCCCCGGGGATACCCCCCAAACCCGGTTCTCCGTCCCCAAGCCTGATCTCGTCCTTGTGAGCCTCGAGGATCTCCTTCACCTCGTCGGCATCATTCGTCTCGTCCAGGGCTACGGGGATCTCTTCCCCCGAAAGCCCGATGTCCATGTTCGAAAAATCTTCTGAAACCCCGGAATCGGCACGGATATCCTCATCCCCCGGGAGGGAAATATCGTCGAGCACTCCGAATTCATCTTCCGGTTTGATGTCCGTCAGGAGGTCGGGGTTCAGATCGTCAGAAGATACCAGTGCTGAGAAGGGATCGGAGGTCTTTTTTCTTTCTACGGGAGCAGAGTCCGGGATGATCTCATCGAGCGACACTACTTCGGCGCCTGCAACGGAAAGATCAAGAAGGGAGTCGAGTTTCTTCTTCTTTTTTTCCTTCTCGGTTTTCGACTGACCTATCCCCTTCAGGTCACGGCCAAGAACGGAAAAGGCTCCTTTCAGCGAGGAGAAGAAAGTTCCTGTTCCGCCTTTTTTCCCCGGAACCTTCTTTTCGGCCCCTTTCTCCTTTTTCCTGGCTTCTTTTGGCTTCTGTTTTTCCTTCAATGGTGTTTGGGGTTCAGTCTTCACCGTTCCGGGAGATTTTTTCCTCTTCAAGGAGGGCATCCTGACAGTTCCGGTGAGGAACAGGACGAGGATTCCCAGCACGATCGCTCCCACAAGGAGGTAAAAGACCGGGAGATTGAAGAGGATCATCACCGATCCAAAGACAACAATTACAAGGAAGAGGGCCATCCTGCGGGTTGAATCTTTCATTATACTGCCTCAAAGGTGGGAATACTGAAGAACAGATCAACAATTAACGGCGCCGATATATAAACAATGCCGGTCAGCACAAGGAGGATGCCTCCAAAGAAATAGAACATGTAGCGATCGCCCCCCATCACGATCTTTGCCGCGATTGTGTTGGAGATCAGCACCATGGAGACCATGATCAGGACAAAAATGCCCATCTCAGCTTCGGGGAAGTTGACAAAGAGCGAAAGACCCCCACCAATCGAGCCCCCGACACTCGTAGAACTGGAAAGCGCAGAACTCGAGGACCCGAGGGATGAGACCACTGTCGCGATGGCCTTGGACATCACCAGCATGATATGGTAGAGGAAGAGGAAGATCCCGACCATCATGGCATGCATCGGGATGATGAGGATGATGAATCCCATGGCGATGGAGTACCGTTTTTCCCTTAAAAGGACCTGTTCCAGCATCGAGGAACCTACGATCGCCCCGATTTTATCCGGCTGTCCCCCCAGCTCCACCGAATCACGGAAAATATTCAGGTACTTGTAGATCAGGTTGCTCCCGGTCTCCCCGATGAACCTCTCCCAGGTGAGTTTTTCGTCCAGCCCAAGGTTCAGTTTCGAATTGACTCCCGCGATGAAGGGCTCCAGGTACTCCATCGACTTCCGGTCGATCTCCGTAAGGGCGCTCGCAATCGTGATACCTTTTCCCCCCATCACCGCACCAAGACTCCGGATGAACATGGTGAATTCTGCGTCCCGCTGGACGATGTTGCGATCATCGAAATATCCGATGATGCCCAACGGCAGAAGAAGTACGCCCAGGAAGATCATCACAAGCCCGGTACTCTGGGAAAAAAAGTAGAGTACAATGGCCGATATGATGGCGATGGGGATGATCTTTTTCTCCAGACGATGGATAATCGACTGCTCCTTCGAACCGCGCTCAAGAGAATGCGTCTTGTCATCCGCCGGGACCGATTTGTACATCGTAATGATCCCAAAGACGGAGATGGCGAGTACGATGAAATAGGCGGACCGCAGAGTCGCCTGGATGTCGTCGGGGGAGAAGATCGCGATCGAGAGCATGATGATGATGCCGATGAGGTTTGCGGAGAAGAGCATGGCAATATACGCATCGCTCCATTTTTTCAGCATTTCCAACCCCTGCTCGTAATCGTTCCGGTAGACACTGCGGATGGTGGCGAGTTCCCTGTTGAGGAAATCCTCATCCGGGACCCCTGACTCGATGGAGTTCGCGTACCGGTGAAGCATGCTCCTGAGCATATCGTTCTTGACCCGGTCGGCCATGATGCTCAGGCCTTGCACATAGCTGTAGTTCCAGCGCTTGACAAAGAACTCGATCCGCTCGATGTATCTCGTGGGGACGTACTCCTTCCTGGTCGCTGTGTATTCAAAGATTTCGGGCCTCGTTGCCTGGGCGGTGGTGATGGAGGCCATGTACGTGAGCATAAAGAGAAGGTCGGGGCCCATCTGCTTGTTCTCTTTCATGGAGCCCAGTTTTTTCCTTATCGAGCCCCCCAGGTCATGGAATGGAAGTTTTCCCGCATTCGCCGCGCGTATTGATTTGCCGAACCCTTCAAATGGCATCCAGATCGAGGGCGAGGAGCCCCTGTTTCTTGACCTTGGTGATCATATGGAAGAGATCGTAGAACCCGGTATACCCGGCTTTATGGAGTCGTTCAAGGATCCGTGCCCGTTTCTCGAGTTCGTTGTAAATCGCCGCCTTCTTGTGGTCCGGGATCCCGAGCATGGTCGCGATCTTATTCTCAAGGAGGTAACTACTCCCTTTCCCCGTGAAGTCGAACATATCTGTCTGGGGGTTCCAATGGAACATCTCCACGAACGAGAAGCCCTGAGTCTCAGGGTTAAAACCAACAAGCTCGTTGATACTGAGCATGCGGCGGACCGTCTCCCCGCTGGGCCGTTTGACGGCACTCTGGATGACCACGATGTTTAAATTGTCCACGTAGGTTTTTGGGATGTTGATGGGGTCTCCGCAGAGACGCTGGATCAGTTTCTCGACAGAAGATGCGTGGAACGTCGAAAGCACAGGGTGCCCGGTCTGCATCGCACCGAAGGCCACCGATCCCTCTACTCCTCGGATCTCACCCACGAGGATCTGGTTGGGACGTTGACGGAGTGCTGCCTTCAGGAGATCGAACATGGTAACGTCGGACCCCTCCCCCTCTCCTTTCCCCTTCCCCTTGGAGACCTCCCGTATCCAGTTCTTGTGAGGGACCTGGAGCTCCGGTGTATCCTCAATGGTCACGATCTTGTTCTCAGGGGGGATGAACGCGGTGAAGGCATTGAGGCTCGTGGTCTTTCCGCTTGCTGTCTCGCCGCTCATGAACAGTGACATCCCGTTCTCGATGCACATCCAGATGTAGGCTGCCACCATATAATCGCAGGTCTTGAATTCGATCAGCTTGAGGATGCTGATCGGGTCGTCCATTGCCTTACGGATGGTGAAGTTGCTCCCTTTCCTGCTGATGTCCGTACTGTAGACGATGTTGATACGGGAACCGTCCGGGAGGGTGGCATCGACGATGGGATTCCGGTAGGTGATGGGCCGCTTGGTCCGCTCCGCCAGTTTGATGACGAAATTGTCCAGGGTCTCGGTATCGTCCCATCCCACCACGGACTTGAGCCCCTTGAAGATCTTGTGCTCGACGAAGATGGCTCCGACCCCGTCCACCGAGATGTCCTCGATATACCGGTCATTAATGAACGGCTTTAAGAGCCCCACGTCGATCTTGTCCCGGACGATCATGTACTCCAGTGCGCTGTACTCCTGGGGATTCACGATGATGCGCCCGTCTGGCGTGCGGCGGACTGCCGCCATTGCCGCATTTTTCCGGGGATTGTTCTTGGCGGAGAGGTCTTTATTCAAAAAATCCTTCATCCTGCTGCCAAATCCCGGTTTCGCAACCTTGCCCGTAAGTCCGGCTGGGTTCTCCCCGGGTTTAGCGACGTACAGCACCTGCGAGATGAGGCCTTTCAGCACCCGCGTCTTGTCCTCGTCCGAGACGGGGTCGATCTCGAGGGCATCCAGGTAGTCGATCAGTTTGTACTCGACCGCAGGCATCAGCTCCTTGACGCTGTGCATGAACGAGGGGTCGATGGGAATATAGTAATTCCTGACATCGTTCACGTCAAAGAATATGTGGATAAATATCGTGTCGTCCGAGGGGTAGATGAGGTTCGGTTCCGCCAATGACCGGAGGTCCCGCTTTAATTCCGAGAAAAAGAGGGGGATCCCGTACTCGTCCACCGGGAAGAGGTGAAGGTACTCCAGCAGGTGAGGACTTTTTCGCACGTACTCCTTGGCATTCTCCGGGAGCATGCGGTAGAGGGCACAGCTTTCGATATTATTGACGCAGTCGTTATCTTCGTCATTCTGTGCAATCTTGAAGGGCAGATTGATGTTTGCAGTGAGAGCCGCCATTTCAGACCTTGGCCATAGAGATGGGGATGATCTTCATGCCGTACCCTGGATGCACTTCGAAACTCACCAGGTTCCCGGTCGTCTTCCTTGCTCCCCTGACCTTGACCACCTCGAGGACCATCACGTACTTGTCACCGATGAGGGCTTTTTTCATTAAGAGGTGGGCGTCGCAGATGGAGCGCAGCCGGATCAGGGTGTCCTCCTCGAAGGCATAGGTATGAAGGGTGATGAGGAGGGTCTTGCCCTGGTCTACGATGTTCTTGCAGTTGGTCAGGAAGGTGAGGATGGAGGCCTGGGCGGTATACTCCGTGAACATCGTGAGGGAGTCGACCACCACCACCTCGGCCTTACTCTCCCGTATATGTTCGATGATCCGCTGGAGGATGCCTTCCATCTCCTCCTTGGACCACTTGAACCCGACCATGTGCAGGTGGAAGAGCCGGATGTATCCCCATGCAAAGTAGTCGGAGACGTCCAGGCTCATGGACTCCATCTGGGAGAGGAAACTCTTGGGGGTCTGCTCCGTCGAATAGAAGTCCACGCGGAGCCCCTGCTTCATGGCCCCCCACATGATCTGCTGGGTAAGCACGCTCTTTCCGGTATCGTTCTCCCCTTCGATGAGGGTCAGGGATCCGAGGGGAAGCCCGTCTGCGATCTTCTTGTCGATCTCGTTGTTCCCGGTGGAGAGGATCTTCTTATCCTCCCCCCCGAGCAGACTTGAAAGTCCCTCGTTGACTGACGCCACCATAAGAATACGTTGGAATATTCTCCCCTGCGATATTTAAGGTATTGTCTGGGGCAGATGGGGGGAGGAAGGCTCCGGTTGGTGTGCGGGGGATCTTATAGTCGAACGATGAGCCCAGGGCCGGACCCTATCGCA
>DAEV01000023.1 GCA_002509495.1 Methanolinea sp. UBA473
AACTGCAGATCGTCTGCAAAGACGGGAGCATCCGGTGGGTAGGTGTGGATATGGCGGCGATTCCTCCCGAGGGGTCCCAGACCCTGATCGGGTCGCTCTATGATATCACCGACCTGAAACAGTCGGAACAGATGCTTCAGCAGATCAACAGGAAACTCAGCCTCCTGAACAGCATCACTTTTCATGACATCAGGAACTCCCTGGGCATCGTGTTTGGATCCATCGATCTGCTGAGAACATCCTGTACCAATCCCCCCGCCTCCGTCCATATCCGGAAGATGGAGTATGCGGCAGAAGCGATCCAATCCCAGATCGATTTCGCCCGGATTTATCAGGAAATCGGGATCCGTTCACCGGAATGGCAGGANNGAAATTATTTCAGGACTGTACAGGATCCGTTCACCGGAATGGCAGGACGTCGAGGGGCTGTTCAATATCACGAAGATCTCGCTCGACCTCTCGAACTTTTCTTTCGAGATGGACACCGGGGGGCTTTTCGTCTTTGCCGACCCCCTCCTCGGCAGGGTCTTCTACACCCTTATGGACAATACGATTCGGCATGGTCGGAATGCTTCTCTCATCCGGATCTCCACCATGCCTGCCGCCTCCGGCATCTCTCTCGTGTACGAAGATAACGGGATCGGGGTTCCGGATCCTGAGAAAGAGGCGATATTCGAGCAGGGATTTGGCACGAATACCGGGTACGGGCTCTTCATTGCACGGGAGATCCTCGCCATTACGGGGATGAAGATCCGCGAGTGCGGAATCTTTTCCAGAGGTGCAAGGTTCGAGATCTCGATTCCGGATGGCGTGTACAGGAAAAAATAATATCCTGTCCCTGATCGCGGCAGAGACAGGATTGGCTCCCGGCAAACCGCGCCTTATTTCAGGGGAATGCCCACTGGCCAGGAACGCAAAAGATCCCCGGGATCTTCCTGCGCTATTAGGTGGGTTCCCTCTTCATCGGGGCGACATTGGCCCCCTCCATCTCACCCTGTGCCCAGGCGAACCGTTCCCGGATGGTGGTGGGTAATTCCTTCTCATGGATAGGAACGAACCCGTAGTGACCATAAAACCCTATGAGATTTTTCACGGAGTGCATGTAGAGCGTGTCGTTCCCGCATGCCTCCACAAGCCCCCACACCGCGGCATTCGCATACCCGTGACCCCTGTGCCTGTCGGGCGTAAAGACACCGTCGACCTCGAATCCATCGGGATGTCGTTTGCAGCGTGCGATCGAAACCACGATACCTTCCGAAAAGGTTGCAAAAATCCGGTCGGTCCTCACGTCCCCCTTTGTCTGGTGGTAATCGATCCAGAGCTCCTCGGCAAGAGGGAACTCTGCCGAGACCAGTTCCCTCACCAGGCCTGATTTATGTCTTACTCCCCGGAAACCCACAGTTCCCACTCCCAGAGGGACCGGGAACGGTGGCGCATCCTCCCCCATCCCCTCGATGCGGTATCCCTCGACCGGTATATGGATCACAAATCTTGCTCCTGATCCCTCCACGCCGCTCTCGGCGATCGTCATCCCTGTCACTTCGAGGATCTGCCTGCAGATGAAGAGCCCGATGCCTGCATGTCCCCCTGCGTCATACTCGAATATTTTCTCTTTCTTTGCCTGGGGTATCCCTACTCCGTCGTCCTGGATGATGAGATCCAGTCCTCGTAGTGTCTCGTGATATACGACGACGAGGTTTTTGATCGTGCCTCCGTGCCTGACTGAATTTTCCACGATATGGGACAGGACATCCTGGAAGAGAGGATCGGCATAGACTTCCAGCCTCTCGGCCCAGAACCTCCTGGAGACCCCGGCCGTCCCGTCAGGCGGCGCTGCGGATTCGAGGATCCGCTGGACGCTCATCCATTCGGGAGGAGATGTCCCGAGATCCTTGTAGGTCTCGGTGAGAAAGAGTTGCCTTGCGAGGCTCCATGCGAGGGCCCGGATCCGCTCGATCATTCCGAGAGCCGGTTCGTCCCTGGTCGCCGATGCAGCCTCGTCCACGGTTTCGATGATCTCGTTGGTCGTCCGGTGGAGGTGATCCGCCGAGATACGGGCAAGGAGGCTGAGTTTATCGTTCGCCGTCTTGAGTGCCTGTTCGGCATTGACCCTGCGGGTGATGTCCACGAAGGTGAGGCTCGCACGGTTCTCCGGGATCTTTGCGACGGACAGAAGCACGTTTCGCAACCCGCCGTCAGGAACCCGGAAGGTCGTTTCCGCTGCGTACACCTTCCCCTCGTGTGCGAGCCGGGAGAATATCTTTTCCTCTTCCTCTGCGGACCAGAATGAAGCGAGCGGGATCCCCTTCATCTCCTCCGGCGACCTCTGCAGGACGGAAGACGCCCGCTCGCTCACCTCTTCGACCGCTCTTGCCCCTCCGTCCTCGCGGACAAGGATGCTGCCTGCCTCCGAGTGGTCGAAGAGACCGCGGTAGAGGCTTTCCTGTTCGTGCAGCCGCTTTGTGAGGAATGAGATCAATCCCCCGATCACCACCAGGAGGACGACACGAACCAGCGCTTCCAGGACCGTGACGGAATTTTCGCCTGCAAAAAGAAAAACGAGCCCGAGATACAGGGCGCCGACGCAGCATGCGAAGAGGAAACCCCATTTTGGATATTTATAGGCAGCGAGGACTACCGGAATGTACAGGAGATGGGGGAATACCGTGCTGACACCGAGGATCAGCCCGGCCATGTTCAGGAGGATGACGATTGCAGAAGTTGCCAGGATGACGATATCCCAGAAGATCTTCGAACCCGTTATGGCAGGGCGGGGGTTCATCGGAACACACTCTCATGTCCGATCTTCGTCAACCGGTCAGAACGCGATCGCATACTCTCCATATCAATCCCGGGTCGGCTTCGCTGGATCATGGGATTCCCCTCAGTATACATCAGAGTACAGCACCGCCTGTATTTGATTTGTTCATTTTCTCCTGCGGCAGGCTGACTTTCGCACAGGGGCGGTAGGATCCATGAATGAATGGATTTCCCGGATCCCGGATGCAGCGATCGGACTTTCCTCAGAAAAACTACTTCAGACAGTAGCGGGATACCGTGGTGTGGTCGAATTGAATCCGTCCGACCTCGCAGAACAGGGAAGTGAAAGAAGAATGAAGATACTGGGGATCAGCGCGAGCCCGAGGGGGAACCGGAGCCGGACGCTTGCCCTGGTCCGGGAGGTCCTGGCCGGGGCGGGAACATGCGGATCGGGCACGGAATGCATCGACATAGGGAGTCTGCGTATCGAATGCTGCGATGCGTGCGACGCCTGCAACGAAACCGGCATCTGCCACAAAGAGGACGACTTCATGGAGGTCCTTGAACAGGCCAGGAGATCCGACGGTATCGTGCTCGGATCCCCGGTTTACATCGACAACGTGACCGCACAGATGAAGGCGTTCATGGACAGGTCGGCCGATGCCATCCATTACCAGGTCCTTGGAGGGAAGTTTGGCTGTTCGGT
Organism: Methanolinea sp. UBA473; assembly: GCA_002509495.1. GTDB lineage: Archaea > Halobacteriota > Methanomicrobia > Methanomicrobiales > Methanospirillaceae > Methanolinea_A. The sequence goes on from DAEV01000023.1 coordinate 3,467, forward strand.
CTGCACTACCTTCGAATCGGGTGGGGAGGAGGTGATCCGGAACCTGGATCGATACCTCAACTATCTTGGTGCATTCACCATTACGGGACTGGCAATATCGATGGGAGACAGGGCCGCTCTCCCGGAGACCGCTCTTGTCATGGCCAGGGAGCGGGGCCGATCCCTGGTGGAGGCTATCCTCACAAAAAGATGCGATCCGGATCAGGAAACATGGATATCGTCAAACCGGGAATTTTTCTCCACCATCGTACGCGCGAACCGCGGGACCAGGCCTGATGGATACGCCGACTGGGTCAACCGGGGCTGGATCAGGGAATAGACTCTTCCCTTCTCCCCGTTCTTGATACTCAACGGCCGTTTCCGAATGCTATCGCAGGCACGAAGGAGAGAAGACCGTTCCCTGCAATCTTCCTCATCGTCCAAGGGGGAAGCAGATAATTTAAGGGAAGCGCAGATCCCGGGAGTGAAATTCCAGGGCCTGCACGTTCCCCGAAACGATCATTTTTTTTCTTCGTGCGTCCACATCGACCTGCATGAGTATCGAATCCATCCTCCAGCCCCTCTCGCTCTTCTTCGAGGTGCTGGTGTTCATCCTTGGGATTGGTCTTGCCGTGGCCAGGAAGAAGGTCTACGGCTGGGGAATCGCCCTCACGTTCGGCCTTTATGTCATCTATGATGCAACGAGGTTCTTCGGGATCGGAGTCTCCCCCGACATCCTGGGGATCATCTTCTTCGTCGCCAGCCTGTCCATCCTCTGGGCGGCATGGACCCTCTGGAAAGAGGGTTCCGGAACCGGGTCATCCCCGTGACCCGGATAGGGGCTCCGATCCGGGGTTGACCAAAGATACGGGAAGAATGGAGTGGCACCTCCCGAACTATTCCCGTCCTCAAACCTCCCCGCACAATCTCAGTTTTTCACCAGACCCGGGTGATCGCTCCTCCTGTCTTCCCGCGTCCGCCGGCCAGTACCAAATCCGCGCTGCGGATCCTTACAGGAGGTGCCGGGCATACCCCGACGCCACAGCCGCATCCTTCACTGCGCCGGCGATCGCCCGGGTCACTTCCCGATCGAGAACCGGAGGCATGATGTGTTCCCTGGTGGGATGGGGGACGCAGTCAGCCAGTGCATGGGCGGCGGCAACCTTCATCTCGTCGCTGATGCGGGTCGCAAAGGCATCCAGGGCTCCCCGGAAGACCCCCGGAAAGGCAAGGGCGTTGTTGATCTGGTTGGGGAAGTCGCTCCTCCCGGTCCCCACAACCGCGGCCCCGGCCCGTCGGGCCGCGTCCGGCATGATCTCGGGGACCGGGTTGGCCATGGCAAAGACGACAGGGTCGTCGTTCATTCTCCGGATCATCTCTTCCGTCACGATCCCCGGACCCGAAACCCCGATCAGGACATCGGCCCCCTCCATTGCATCCGCAAGGGTCCCGGTCCTCCCCGAACGGTTGGTCTCGTCGGCCAGGATGAACTTGTACTTGTTTCCGTAGAGGCCCTTTCTTCCCCGGTGGATGATCCCCTGCGTGTCGCAGACCACGATATCGTGGACGCTCTGGCAGACGTCGGGGTTGTACCCGATGCACCGGAGCAGCCTTGTGATGGCGTATCCCGCCGCTCCGGCCCCGCAGATGACGATGTGAAGGTCCTCGAAGTTCTTCTTCGTGACCCTGCAGGCATTCAGGAGTGCCGCGAGCACCGTGATCGCCGTCCCGTGCTGGTCGTCGTGCATTACGGGGATGCCGATGTCCTGAAGGGCTTCTTCGACCTCGAAGCACTTGGGCGCGGCGATGTCCTCGAGGTTGATCCCCCCGAAAACCGGGGCGATGTTCCTGACCTCGTCCACGAAGTCGGTGTGGTAGCTTTCAAAGCAGATGGGGAATGCGTCGATCCCGGCGAACTTCTTGAACAGGATGGCTTTTCCCTCCATCACAGGGATAGCAGCGTATCCTCCGATATTTCCGAGCCCGAGCACCGCCGATCCGTCCGTAACGATGGCGATGGAGTTCCCTTTCAGGGTATACCGGTAGGCCTGGTTCCTGTCCTTCTGGATGGCCCTGCAGACCTCCGCGACCCCGGGGGTATAGGCCCTCGAGAGGTCCCTCCTCGTCTCCAGGGGCACCTTTGAGCGCACCTCCAGTTTTCCCCGGTGCTTTTCGTGGAGTTCCAGGGCTTCCCTGTAGATATCCGTCCGATCGGCGTCCTCTTCCATGACAATCCTCCTCAGCACCGGAGGTGATAAATGCCATGCTGGTACCAGGGGATGCCTGCCCGGCAACCCTTATGTATTCCCTGCGGCAAACTGGAAGGGATGGTTGGGAAACGCTCCTTCATTCCACCTGTTCTCGCGGTCGTTTTCATCGCCTGTATCCTGTCGACCGGGTGTACCACGTCCCGGGGCGACATAGGGAGGACGGGGGAAATGGAATGGACCTGCGGATCGGAAACCGCAGCCCTGGTAACCAAGGCGATCGACGGCGACACGTTGACGGTCCGGTTGCCCGGAGGTTCGGAAGAGAGAGTCCGGATCCTCGGCGTCGATACCCCTGAGACAAGTGACGAGGGAAACATGGGTGGTGAGTACACGGGGATCACGGATCCGGAATTCCTCACCGCAGTGGGAAAGACTGCGGCAGGGTTCACCGCATCCCTGCTTGAGGGGGAGACCGTTCGTCTCTCGGGCGACTGCCAGGCGGGGGACAGGGATCCCTACGGCAGGATCCTGGCATATGTCACAACCCGGGAAGGGAACGATTTCGGTGCGCTCCTCCTGGAGAAGGGTTACGCCAGGACCTATACCGCCGAGTCGTTCTCCCGGAAGGATCACTACCTGGCCCTGGAGGCACATTCCCGGGCCTCCGGTGCTGGCCTCTGGCAGAAAGGGGTTCCGGCCGCGGCGACGCCCATCGCCCCCGTTTCCGGCACGCCAGGAACGCAGGTCTCGATTGTGACCGTTCACTATGACGCTGCAGGCGACGATCGGACTAACATGAACGACGAGTTCGTCGAATTCTCCGCCAGGGAAGCAGTGGACCTTGCGGGATGGACCCTCTCCGAAGGGGGAGGAATCACCTATACGTTCGGTGCGATCACCCTGTCCCCGGGCTCCCTCCTCACTCTTCATGCAGGGACGGGTACGGACACCGGCATCGACCTCTACTGGGGACTCTCCTCTCCTGTGCTTGGGAACGACTCCGATTCGGTGATCCTCAGGGATTCGGGCGGCAGGGTCGCTGATACCTACCGTTGGGGCAATTAGGACGCCGCGAACGGCACTGTGGGGAGGGACACCTATGAGGGGAAGGCCTGCTATCTGTTTCCTTCATCGCCAGTTTGCGGCTCCCCTGTTACCCCAGGGATCCTGCAGGGTCCGCTGCTCGGGACGATGGTCACCGAACTCTTCGGGATCCTGGACTCGAGCGACGCTTTCATCCGGTCGATTGCTCCCTGGACCTCGCACATCCTGCGATCGCCGTCGAACTCGAGGAAGATCTCGATATAGATGTTGCTGCCGCTCCTCCGGGACCGAACGCCGTGGAACGCCTCGTACTCGTGGAAGAATTCTGTGAGCTCACGGACGATCGTGATCTGGAGGGATTCATCGAGAGTCTTATCGAGAAGGTCGGGGAGCGAGGAAGTGATCACCCGGTAGCCGGTGGTGAGGAGGAATCCCACGATGATCATCGAGGCCAGGGGATCGATATAGACCGACCACCAGAACTGGTGCAGGACTACGGAGAGGATCAGCGACAGGAGGACCGAGAGATCGGAGAAGGCTTTTGTTCGAAAGAGGCGCCACTGCGACTCCATGATGGGGGAGTGCTCCTTCCTGGCCAGGCGGTAATTCTTCTGCCAGAGCCAGGAATTCACGCCCACGCCGATGGACATCATGACAATCCCGAATGCGACACCCCCGGCCTGGAGGGCCTCGGGGACCATGATCCGGACGATCGCACTATAGAACACCAGGAGAAGCGAGATCAGCATGACAGCCCCGGTGATGATTCCGGTCAGGTTCTCGAGTTTCCCCATCCCGTAATCGTACGCCCCTGGATTCCCCCTCACCAGCTTTCGCAGGGTGAGCCAGGCAAAGAACGTGGCCAGCAGCTCGTTGCCGCATTTGACCACGTCCGCAAACATGGTGATGGAGCCGGCAAGGATCGCAGCAATGATGTCAGGGATCCAGAGGAGGAAGTCCACGATAAGGCTCAGGAACACCGTCCTCTCTTTCTTCGCCAGGGTTACTGCATCCAGGGCTGATCCTTCCTCCGCTGCCAGGAGATGGCTCATCGGTCGATCGATCTCCGGTGGATCCTGAAAGGTGAAAATACCCGCATGTTTGGAGTACTGGGATATGTCAGTGCGTATCCGGAAAGGATCCGTGTGACACCCCTGAAAACCAGTACGTACCGGTTCACCTGCCTGACCCTGAATCTCACCTGGAAAAGGGATAGTGAGGCGGCGATAAGAGTCCGTCCTTCCTCGTCGCGCCGGTACCAGTCCTCAACTGCCGGGGCCGGATTCTTACCAGTCTGATATTGCATCCTGGACAGCAGGGTATATCTGCAGAATTTTGGTAAACCCTGCCAGTTCGAAGATCCCCCTGACCTCGTCCGAAAGGCTGCAGAGTACGCACCGGTCACCGGGGTTTTTCAGCATCTTGGCAACCACCAGTATGGCACGCAGTCCCGCACTGTTGATGTAGGGCATGGCAGAAAAATCAAGGAGCAACCGGCGGCTGCCGGCCGAGACAATCCCCCTGATCTCACGGCTGAATGCTTCTGCAGAAGTCCCGTCGATCCTGCCCGTTACATGGACAACGGTGATCTCCCCTATCTTCTCGGGTTTCAGCTCCATCGAACAACCTCTCATCAGCAGGGATTCCGGTTATCACACGTTTTTTACATCCTGAACAACGATAAACCTTGGTTTCCGGAATCCTGCACCCGGGAAAGGCAGGCGAACACCTCCCCTGCGATATCATCCCTTCGGGGGCCGCACCCCGCCCCGGTAACAGGGGCGATCCTTCCTGGTCCGCCTCAGGGGCGTGGAGGAAGTTCCCCTGTTCCTACGGGTACTCCGCCCCTCGATCCCGGGGCTGCCTTGCGTTTGAGTGTCGTTCCCTATCCTACTATCTGCTTCTTTCATACCGTGCTACCTCCTCTCCTGCCCGCCTTCTCCGCCTCTTCCACCACGAACCTTACTTCATCCCACGCCTTTTCCAGGAGTTTCCGGTAGTAACCCACATCGATCCGGGTGGCCTTCCAGTCGAGCTCTACCGCCCACGTGCGGGCGTCGGCGACCACGTACCCGATCTCCATGCCGGGAGAGAGCGCGATCCCCTCGGCGGCGCAGGCCTGCACCGCAGATGCCTCGGGACAGGCGTGGCGGTACTTCAGGGTGCTGACCTGGCGATGGATGGCCATCGTTCCCGGAGGAGCGCGGGTGAGGTTCTCCCTTGCCTCCCGGTACCGTTCGCGGAGGGATGTTCCGAGCGCCGCAATCTCGGGAATGGTCCGGGCAGTGCGCAGCATCTCCAGCATCTCCTGCTGCACTGCCCTGATGTAGGAGGGGGTGTCCCCTCTCCGGGCCGCGATCCCGCGGATCTTCATGCTCCCATCGGCGAGCCTGCCGTAGTACCGGTTGTAAGCCCCCGATCCGTCCGCCATGGGAAGGAAGACCAGCCAGTCGTAGGCCTCCACCACGGAATGGAGGGAGGTCTCCTTTTCTACCCGCGTTTTCAGGTCCGCAACGCGGGCCCCCTGCACCCACAGGCAGTCCACGATTCCGTGGAGGACCGTAAACCCAAGCTCCTCGGCGATGTCCCGCGACTGGAGCAGCACTTCCCGGGCGTGGCCGGTGATCGCCTCGTGCACCTCGATCCGCCCGAACTTCGCGTTCCGGTACCCCGTGTACCCGAAGCAGGTCACGAGCATCCACTTGAGGATCCCGTCCATCCCGGCATAGCGGGGGTCCTTCCCCTTCCGGCTCTTGGTTTCCTTCCGAAGCGCAAGCAGGGGAGCCAGAACCGTGGGGAGGAACCCCTCCTTCTCCGGACAGGCCAGGGTCTCGGGCGAGAGGTTGTCCCTGACGATCAGGGATGGATAAAGGGAGGTGAAGTCGATCTCGTGCACATCCGGGTAAAGCCCAGGGAGAGGCTGGAACATCATCCCGCCGCGATCCGCTGCTTTCAACGCGGCAAACCCGCGGACCGCCTCGGGATCGCTCTTCCGGTAGGGTACTGCAATCCCCCTGCGAAGGGCTTCGTACGTCTCGTAGGCCGAGATCAGGGTCCCGGAAGTGAACCGGGACGTGAGGTTCGGAGGGAGGCCGGTCAGCCGTGCGCCGAGGAGGATCCCGGGCAGGCCACTCTCGCGGTAGTGGAAGCTCTGACGGGTGTCCACGAGGAGCCTTCCGTCGGGGATCAGCGCCCCGACCCGGAATTCCGTCCTCCCGTAGCTCCAGTAGGACTTCCCGGAGAGTTTCCGGAACCGACCCGAACGCGAGATCCCGGTGTCGATCCCGTAGCCCCGGGCCCTGGAGACGAGCCTTGGCACCCAGACGTCTGCCTGCGGGAAGAGGATCACGTCCGGGTCGAAGGCCCGGATCAGCCCTCCGATGTCCGAGAGGATGACCCTCTCGCTCCCTCCCAGCCGCTCCTTCCTCCCGTCGCAGGAGACTTCAAGGGTGGTGACCGGTCCGGGTGCGAAGGGATTGTCCCGGACCGAGATCTCCATCTCCAGGAGGGGGCAGGCGAAGTCGGGCGAGAACCGTGACTCTCCCTCCTCGCTGCAGGGGAATACTCCCCTGTCCGCCATCCAGCACTGGTCGGGCCGGAGGTCCGCGTTGTAGATCTGGGCCTCGTAGTTCGTCTGCCGTTCGACGGCTCCCGCCACCTCCTTCCCTGCATGGACAGAGAACCCCTCGTACTCCCCGTACACGGTCCGGAACCTGCACTCTTCCACGCGGTAGCGGGACCCGAGTCCTTCCAGGAGCTCCCAGTGCGAGTGGGGGTCCGGGAGGTGCAGGAGAAAGGAGGGGTGTGCCGGAAAGGCAAAGTGGCGGCCTCCCCTGCCCCTCTCCCAGAACTCCACTTCTCCATTCCTGGAGCAGGAGTCAAGGATCCACACGGCAGTCCCCCCCGGTGGTCTCCCCATCCCCTGCTGTTCCCTCTCCTGCACCCCGGGTCCCCACCGTTCCGGCCGCTTCCCGCATCTTCAAGATCTCGATGAGGACCGAGAAGACCGCGGCCTCGAGCGGATCGTCGAAGGCATAGAAGCACTCGCTCGAGTGCCTCCGGGCCATCTCCGCCACCCGGAGGCCCAGCTCCCGGTCCTTCCCGGGGAGGGTGCGGGCTGCCCGCTCCCACCGCTCGGTGAGGACACGGACCTCCATCCGCACGCTGGTAAAACTCCTCCCCATCTCACATCCCCTCCAGGGTCTTCTGTCCCCGGGGGAGACCGCCCGGGTAGCGTACCCTGCCCTGGCGGCCGGCCCGGGGACGGGGCGGCGGGGCGGCGGGGCTCGCCAGGTAGAAGATCCGGTCCGCCATCCGGCTCATCTCCTCGAAGGACGGGTCGGGAGAGGGGGCGTAGAGCACCACGAGGGAGCCCTGCCCGAGCTGCCGGAGCCCCTCCCCCACCTGGGCAGCCATCTCCTCCGCTCCCTCGTAGAGGGAGGGATCATGCTCCACCCATACGATGGTGTGGTAGGATTCCCGGAGGATCTGCAGGAGCTGGAAGGCGGTGAACGCACGCCGGACCTCGATGTTGACCGATCTGCGGTTGATCCCCGAGAGGAGCCGGGAATAGTTCCCGCTCACGAAGAGGAAGAGGAAGCGCTGGAGGACCGGGTTGTCGTTTAAGCCCGACAGCACGGTCTCCCCGGAGGCCACCACGGCCGAGAAGGTCCCGGTCCGGAGCGTGACTGAGGGGTGCAGATCGAACTCCATGGCAAGAAGAATGGCTCATGGCAGCTGCATAAGGGTGCAGAGCAGGCGGGGCGAAAGTGTGATCGATGGGTTCATAAGCGGGTAAAAAACCGTACATATTGCCTCGATTTCAAAAAATTAAACAACTTTAAAAAGAATGGGGCACAGACAATTCACGCGGAAGGCTGGTTCGTTAAGACCGGTACGATATCAACGCACATACTCACTTAGACTCCTTGGAGGGCTGAAGCCCCCGTCGTTTGGTGTATCCCCATATTGCGATGAGTCCGTGTGCTGAGTATCGTTCCACTTTTCCAGAATTATACAGAGAAATGCCAGATTTAGTAACTGGACCCGCCGCAGGAGCAATCCTCCGTCGGGGGCGGCGGGGTTCATCGCGTGGGGTGTGGGGGCAACAGCCCCTACATTTGCAGTGGTCAAGGGATCTAAAAGAGATCAATTCCGGGCCAGGGCCCGAGGACCATGGCAATCCTCAGGCAGGAGGGGGTTCCGACCCCCTCCTTGCACCACCCCGAATTGCGATAGGGGCCGGCCCTGAACTCATCTCTATGATCGATGTCAAAGTGTACCCTCGACCCAGATGCTTGGGCAGTTCCTGTACATTAGGTTTATCCCGCCGCGGGGGCGCCCCGTCGGGGGCGGCGGGACATATCATAATCGGGGGCTTGGGGGTCTCAACCCC
>DAEV01000024.1 GCA_002509495.1 Methanolinea sp. UBA473
CGGAGCCCCTCGCGGTATTCGCGGGAGCGGTGGGGGTGCATCGCCTTGGGGTTTTCGCAAATTCCAGGCCAGGACTTGAGGACCACGGTTCTCGTCAGACAGAAGGGGGTCGAGACCCCCTCCTTGCACCACCCCGAATTGCGATAGGGTCCGGCCCTGAGCTTTTTTTTACCCGGATGCTCAAGTCAAGAAACAGTTGGCCACCAAAGGTGGCCCCGGGGGGTCGAGGGAGGCGAAGCCCCTTCGGTTGCGATAAGCCCGTATGCGGAGAGAGACGCACTTGAGGCCAGATAGCTCACAGGATCCAGTCGCTGAACTCCCTAATCCTTCGTCCCTCTCTCGATAATCGCGATATAATCTGAAAACAGATATCGCTTGAACCGTTGCTTTCCCGTGATTTCTGTCAGGATTCCGATCTCTTCCAATTTATCCACGAGCTTGAGTGCAGTGGGATTACTCACCGGAAGGCTCCTTGCGACATCAGAGATTGAGATTATTGGCTGTTGGAACAGACTGTACACGAGTTTTATTGCTTTGTTTCCACCGATATCGTGTTCGATGAGTTTATTCACAACGTCCTCACGGAGAAGGATGATCTCCTTTGCGGCCATAGTTGCATCGCGTGAAACCTCAACCACTCCCCGAAGGAAGAATTTCACCCAGTTCTCCAGATCCCCCTCAGTTCTCGTGTTGTTGAGGATCTGCATGTATTCGGGCTTGTGACGGTTCAGGTAGATGCTCATATACAGGAGAGGTTTTTGAAGGATCCCTTCTTCACAGAGATAGAATGTAATGAGAAGGCGCCCCATTCTTCCATTTCCGTCAAGAAACGGGTGGATGGTTTCAAACTGGGAATGAATCAGGGCTACTTTGACAAGTCGGGGAATTTCATCTCTGGATGTGATAAATGCCTCCAGGTTTTTCATCAGGTCTTCTACGCGATCGGGTGGCGGAGGGATATAGTCTGCCTCATATATCGATCCCCCCTTCCTGCCAATATAATTCTGAATAGTCCTGAACTCTCCGGGCTGACGATCAGATCCCCTGGTACCCTCGATCAGGATCCGATGGATAGTCTTGATCAACTCAATGCGGATTGGACCCTCTTTCAAGATGGCCAGCCCTTTATCCATCGCTCTAATGTAATTGAGAACTTCCCGGATCTCGTTTATATCTTCCCCGGTGGGAAAATTCGCCTCAAACTCAAGGATACCCTTCATCGAGGCCTGGGTACCCTCGATCTGCGAGCTGATGAGGGCTTCCTTCTTTAAAAACATCGCAATGAACAGATCCGGGTTGGGCAGTGTCTCCGATATTCCGTCAAGCCTGGCCAGAGCCTGATCGGCCTCGGAAAGCAACGTCTGGAGCCGGTTGTCCCATACCAGAGGCGGATCGGGTGGGAGGCCTTTTGGTACGAACGCGTTATATCCTTCCTTCTGGCGGATAAAGTGGCCGCAACGGCTCTCGATCATTCAAACACCGGACCGGATGGGATTGCAGGACGCATCGGGTAACACTTCTTACAATAGATCGGTTGCACACGCTGTAAAGTAAGCACTCTTACTTTGGGACGCCTACTTGATCTCTAATATCACTTTGCTTAATTTAGAAGTATCGTATCGATGATTCGAACCAGATCCGGTATGCGTCCTCTAATCTCTGAGGCCCGACAGCCCCCGCAATCCTACGCGGTCCCCCCCGGAACCATTCGGAGGAGATCATCTGGTCCCTCGCACCAGAACACTCATCTCGATCCTCTGCCAATCCTACTCCAAACTCCCCCGGCGAGGAATACACCGATGGCCCTGCAACTCTCCTATTTTTCCCTGCTGTTATTCTTTTCCGCGATGATCACCGCTATCCTGGCACTCTACGGGTGGCGGCACCGCGACGTCTCCATCTGCCGGCCGTTCACCCTCCTCATGGCGGCCGCAACGCTCTGGACACTGGGGGAGGCGGTCCAGGCACTGAATGTCGATCTGGCGACGGCCCTGATCGCAAACACCCTCGAATACCCGGGGATCGTCACGGTCCCGGTCGCCTGGTTCCTGCTCGCCCTGTTCTACACCGGGCGGGAATCCTGGGTTACCCGTCGAAGATTGCTGCTCCTGTTCGTCGTGCCCGCGATCTCCGTCCTGTTCGCGGCCACGAATCCGTATAACCTCTTCTATCCGAGCGTCACGCCGTTTCCCTTCGACGGGATCACTCTCTGGCATTACGAACACGGGCCCCTGTTCAACGTGCTTGTCGTCTATACCTATCTCCTTGCCATCGTCGCGTTCTTCCTCGTCCTCACGAAGGCATTCGACCACGAGGATCCCTATCACAGGCAGACCCTCGTCCTCCTCTTTGCATCCGCGATCCCGTTCGGATTCGACGTCCTGTACGTCTCGCAGCCGGCAGGCGGTCCGATCTTCGATGTCACGCCGTTTTCCTTCATGATCATGGGAGTCCTCATCGCGATGGGAATCCTCCGGTACAGGTTGTTCGCGACAGTCCCCGTCGCCCATTCCGTCCTGTTCCGGAGCATGAGCGACGGGGTGTTCGTCACCGACGTCCAGGGCAGGATCGTCGATCTCAATCCCGCGGCTGCCAGGATCGCCGGGAAGAACGCTCACCACATCCTCGGGACGACACTCGCGGTGGTAATACCGGAGCTAATCCGGCCGGGACAGACAGACATCGCAGAAGAGGAAACCAGGTTTGAAGTGACGATCCCCCGGGATGCCGGGAACGCGGAATACGAGGTCGCATATACGCCCCTTTATTCCCGGAAGACAGGGATAGGAAACCTGATCGTTCTCCACGATATTACCGTACGGCATGCCGCCCAGGCTGCGTTGAAAGTCGCCAACAAGAAACTGAACCTTCTCTCCGATATTACCAGGCACGATGTCATGAACCAGCTCACCGTCCTCCTCGGGAACCTCGAACTCTCAAAACAGGCCACGACGGACCCGTCTATCCTTCCCTGGATCGAAAAGGAGGAACGTTCCGCCCAGACCATCCGGCAGCAGATCGAGTTCACCAGCGAATACCAGGACATCGGGAAACAGGAACCCACCTGGCAGAATGTTCGCGAATCGTTCTTTCATTCCGCAAAAAAACATAATACCGTGAACCTTGCCCTTTCCGCGGATACCGGCGACCTGGAATTGCTCGCCGACCCGCTCTTTCAGAAGGTGTTCTACAACCTGATCGACAACTCGCTCCGGCATGGAGGGATGGGACTGACCAGGATCGGAGTCGCCGCAAAGGAGACCCCGGAGGGTCTTACGGTCCTCTACGAAGACGACGGCGAAGGGATCCCCCTGGAACAGAAAGAGAAACTTTTCACCCGCGGATCCGGCAAAACCGGGGGTATGGGCCTCTTCCTTGTCCGCGAGATCCTCGCGATCACAAAGGTCACGATCTCCGAATCCGGAGAACCCGGAAAGGGTGCCAGGTTCGAGATTCGAGCGCCGAAAGGTGCATACCGGTCGCAAGATACACGGTAAGGTCACCCGATTGGATCAATCCCCGATCACCCGGTCTCGTGGACAACGGCGAAAAAGAGAAGGAAAAAAGATTATTCCTGACTCTGGGTCGATAGGACAACAGGTGCCGAACGGGTGGGACACTTCTTCTTCCGTACTCCTCGGAGGCGAAAGGCCTTGAACGGATTCTGCATCATTCCGGCCATGACCGGGGGGGCTCCGGAAATGCCCTTCTTTGACCGCATCATGTTGTACGTGGCGAGCGAGAATACCAGTGCGGTAAGCATGAAGAGGATCAAACCGAAGAACATGGCAATCCCTGAAACGGTGAGCAACCGGGTCCCGGGGATCAGCATGACCACACAGAGTCCATAGAGCATCCAGTAACAGGCCGTGGAGATCTTTGTGAAGGTCCCCGGGCTCCAGAGACTCCGCTCCCTTTCGTTCTCCTTCTCGGTGGGAAACCGATCGATCAGCCCTCCCATGTGGATGAGTGCGAGACTCCCGAAGAGTGAGAATACAGCCCCGATCGCAAGCCCGAATATCAGTAATTCGTGCATTCTTCATCGACTCCTATACACGAAAAAAGGGGAGGGAACCTATATAAAGTATTCTTTATGTCTTACATAGGTAATTCACGCCCCATTCGGTATTTCTTAAGTAATTCCTTTGATTTCGCAGCGTTTATATAGTAAGGAACCTCAATTCGTATGGCATGGCAGATAGGCCCAATCGGGAAGGGGGAGGCAGGGTGGCGATTTCTTACAAAATGCCGCCCAATATTTACGATAAAGTCAATAAGCTCGTATACGAAGAGAAAAAGTTCTCTACCGTCTCCGACTGCATAACCCAAGCCTTAATATATTTCGTTGACAATCACAACGATGTGGGTGCTTTAAAAGAGAACCTCCAGGAGTACCTCGCCTCGGAAGAAGGCCGGGATTACATCAAGAAGATCGTAAAAGAGCTCCTGGTGGATTCGTTCTCAGCCCAGCAGAAACTGGCGCAGGAACAAAAACCGTAATACATACGTCTTCTTTTCGAAATCCCTACATGTGGCTGTGGAGAACCACTTTTCATGAATGTGTTGATTTTCTGCGAATGTATATCACGCATGGTTCTGTGATCCTCAATCGGTAGAAATTACCCTCGACTGTCAAGAAAGATCATCACCCTCCGGCTGAATTTTCCTCGCTGATCGTACGGAACGAATACCTCATCTTCTACTGTGCAGAATCCTGATCCATGGAGCACCGGACCGCCCCGCACCTGCCCCCGCTTCTCACTGCGGCCAGGGGACTCACCCCCGCAGACATCGTCTTTTCCAACGCACTCCTCTTCGATCCCTTCACCTGCGAATGGAAGGAGACCGATTTTGCGGTCTCCTCCGGCAGGGTGGCAGGGCTCGGGAAATACCGGGGGAGAAAGACCGTCGACCTTCGAGGTCGGAGGGTGGTCCCCGGGCTCATCGATGCCCACGTGCACATCGAGAGCTCGCTCCTCTCCCCCCCGGAATACGCCCGGCTCGTCTCCTCCCACGGCACTACCACGGTAGTCGCGGATCCCCACGAGATTGCCAACGTCTGCGGAAAGGAGGGGATCGAATTCATGCTCCGCGAACGAGTCGGTCTGCCCGTCGACATCCTTCTCATGCTCCCCTCCTGCGTTCCCGCGACCCCCATGGACAGGGGAGGTGCAGTCCTCACTGCAGACGATCTCCGCCCTTTTCTCTCGCGGGAGGGGGTCCTCGGACTTGGGGAAGTAATGAACGTGCCCGGGGTCCTCAACGGAGACCCTGAGGTAATGGATAAGATTGCACTCTGCCCAATCGTGGACGGGCACGCCCCCCTGCTTACCGGGAACGACCTCTCCGCCTACCTCGCAATGGGGATCCAGAGCGACCACGAGTCCACGTCCCTGACGGAAGCAGCCGAGAAGCTCTCGCTCGGGATGTATCTCTACCTCCGGGAAGGGTCCACCGAGAAGAACCTTTCTGACCTCATCCCCCTGGCGAACGATCGCACCTCCCCGTTCCTGTCCTTTGCCACGGACGACCGCCATGCCGACATGCTCGCATCCGCAGGGCATATCGACGACTGCATCCGGAAGGCCGTCGGGTGCGGGCTCGAACCTGAGATCGCCATCCGGATGGCCACTCTCTCCCCTGCAGGACGGTTCGGGCTCTCCGACAGGGGTGCGGTCGTGCCCGGCAGGCTGGCCGATTTCTGCGTGCTCGGGGAGGGCGAACAGTTCTCGGTCGGGAGAACGTACAAATGCGGACAGCCCGGAGGTGGGTTTCCCCGAAGGGTCCCGGGCCGGATACGATCCCCGATGGAATGCAGGCTTCCTGATGCCGGAGTTCTTTCCATCAAAGGTTCGGGGAAGGCCAGGGTCATCGGCCTGCTCCCCCACCAGATCCTCACCTCGTCCCTTGAATTCGACGTGGATGGCGGGGAACTCCCCGACCATGGACGCGATATCCTCAAGGCCGTGGTCTGCAACCGGTACCGGGCTGGACCGACGGGTATCGGGCTTGTGCACGGATTCGGACTGCAGGAGGGGGCTCTGGCTGCCAGCGTCTCCCATGACGCCCACAACCTGATCGCCGTAGGAGCAGACGACAGGTCCCTCCTGTCCGCCCTCTCCTCCGTGATGCGGGCGGGCGGGGGTATGGCGGTGGCAAACGGAAACGATTCTCTCCTGCTCCCCCTGGAATGTGCTGGCCTGATGTCGGTGCTCCCCGCAGAAGAGGTCTCCCTCCGTCTCCTCTCCCTGAACCGTAAGGCAGGAGGACTGGGAAGCATCGAAGAGCCTTTCATGTACCTCTCGTTCCTGGCCCTTACGGTGATCCCGCATCTCCGAATCACCGACCGCGGACTCTTTGACGTGGACGCTTTCCGCGACGTGCCACTATTCCTGTAGGGCAGGAAGTTCGCCGGAATTATCCGGAGCAGGCCGGAAAAGAATAAGAACAGACGGTCCGCCCGGCGGCTGATGGTGATGCCACATCACCTGTGCAGCCGTCTGTGGGCATCGGCGTCACCGTCGGGAATCGCTGCACCCAGACTTTGTATTCGCGTTTCTTATATAAAAAAGAATAGTCTCGAATTGACGAACCGGACCTGATTTTATGTGAATTGTGGGATTCCCGCAACGATACGGCTTGATGAAATGACAGCACAAGGGAGACTCGAAATCAGATCAGGGACCTCCATAAGCCCCGATCGCGAAATAGATAAGATATAAGTAAGAGCAGAGGAATAGTTTTCTGGTGAATTCCTCGTTTCCGAACCAGGAAATGACATGATCTCGGTCCTATTCGTGGATGACGAACCCGCCTTACTCGAGATCACCCGTCTTTTCCTCGAGCGTTCAGGTGAAATCTCGGTGGATACCTGCCGGTCCGCTCTGGAAGCGCTGGAAAAACTGAAATCCACTACCTATGACGCAGTGATTTCGGACTACGAGATGCCCATGATGGACGGGATCGTCTTTTTGAAGATCCTGCGGGCAGAAGGGGATGTGACGCCTTTCATCCTCTTTACCGGCAAAGGCCGGGAACACGTGGTGGTGGAGGCCTTAAACAACCGGGCCGATTTCTACCTCTCGAAAGGCCAGGATCCCAAGTCCCAGTTTGCCGAGCTGGACCGAATGATCCGTCAGGCGATCAACCGGAGACAGGCGGAGGAATCCCTGCGGCTTGCAGACCGTCGAATGGTGGATATCATCAACCACCTGCCCGACGCCACGTATGCGATCGACCGGGAGGGACGGGTCGTCTCCTGGAACAAGGCCATGGAGGAACTGACCGGGATTCTCGCCGAGGATATGATTGGAAAAGGAGAATACGAACATGCCATCCCGTTCTACGGCACCCGCAGGCCAACCCTCATCAACCTGATCAACCAGTCCGTGGAGGAAGTCCAGCGCCTCTCCTACACAAACATCCGGAAAGAGGGGACCACCCTCACCGCAGAGACCCGGGTCGCCATGAAGGAGGGCAAACCTGTCGTGCTATGGGGAAGGGCCACCCAGATCTCGGACCGGAAGGGGGAGATCATCGGTGCGATCGAGTCCATCCGGGACATCACCGAGATTCGAAAGGTGGAGAAAGAGCGGAAGCAGGAGGAGGAGCGGGAGCGGGAGATCGGGCTCTTTGACAGGGTATTCGGGAAATCTGCGAGCGCCTGGCACAAGAAAGGAGTGGACCTGTACTATAAACAGGGCAAGTTCCAGGAGGCCATCGACTGTTTCGACCGCGTGATCGAGATGGAGCCGGGGCATTACGAAGCATGGAATGACAAGGGGATCTGCTTAAAAGAACTGGGACGGTACGAAGAAGCCCTGCAGTGCTTCGACCGCGTCCTGGAACTCAACCCGAACGTCACCACAACCCTCTATTACAAGGGGGAGACCCTGGAGAAACTTGGGAAACAGACCGGTGATTTTTCCCTCTTCGAGCAGGCAATTCGCTACTTCGATCGCCTGCTGGAAGGAGACCCGGAGAACGTAAATGCCTGGAACTACCGGGGGGTCTGCTTCAAGGAACTCAGGAAATTTGAAGAAGCCAGGCGGTCCTTTGACAAGGCACAGACCCTTCTGCGAATGAATCCCCTGAAATATACCCGCTGATCGCTCGGAACACTCTCTCCTGCTCTCTTCCCGCTGCTCCGCGGACAGAACCCTTTAGCTTTAAAAGGGATCAATGCGATAGAATGATAAAAGGGTCCCCGTATGTCCGACGAAAAAGAGATGTCTGTGGTTCGCATCACAAACATGCAGTTGATCACACTCTCTGCCATCACTGTCGTTTCATTTTTTGCCAACATCGCCGGATTGTTCCTTGGTCTCTCGGTGATCACACCCCTGCTCTTCTACCTTCCCGTGATCCTGGCAGCCTACTGGTTCCCGAAAAAAGGTGTGCTCTTCTCCGTGGGTGTAGGAGTTCTCGAGGTCTTCCTGATGTACCTCTACTCCTATCCCAACCTCCCGGAGATCACCTATGCGGTCACCACCGCGAGCTTTTACGTGCTGGTGGCGATCGCCATCATCATCTCATCCCTGTCAGGGAACCTGCGGGAGCGGGAGGCACGATATCACGGGATCTTCGACCATTCGGAGACAGGGATCTTCCTGGTCCGGAACGGGGATCACGATATGATCATCGTGGAGGCGAACCCGCGTGGTGCATCCCTCCTCGGGTACAACCCGAAGGATCTCGTGGGCAAGCCTTTTTCCGGGTTCTGGACTGACGGGGAGAAGAAAAAGACCCTGTTCCAGGCCCTGTCCCGGGGTGGATCCTCCCCGACGATCGAGACTGACGTCAAGGGGGCTTCCGGGGAGATGATCCCGGTGCTGATGACGACATCGCGCCTTCCGGAAGGCATGCTGGTGCTCACCCTCACCGATATCTCGGCACAGAAAGCCCAGGAGGAGGAGATCCGGGCAAGGAACCGACAGCTCTCCACGATGAACGCGGTGATCGCGGAAGCCTCGGGAGCATCCTCCGTGGAACCGATAGGAAAGCGTACACTCAGCCACATCATGGAACTGGTGGAATGCGAATTCGGGGGGATTTTTTTCCCTGGCGAGGCCGGACACCGACCTGCCCGGATATTTCACCAGGGGGACGGTTCGCTCCTTGCAGACCTGAATGGATCCACGGATGAATATGCGAAGGAATGGCGTCTGGCCATCGAACGGAACCGTTCCTTTTTCTTCTCCCGGGATTGCCCTCCGGGCGAAGCAGGGACCGGCGTTTCAGCAGGCATCGTCCTCCCGATCCCGGGAAAATGGGATCCTCTCGGTGTCCTGTACCTCGCCACAAGGAAACCCTGGAAATGCCCGCCCGCCGAGAAGGAGATCCTCGATTCCCTTGCCCAGGAGATCGGGACAGCCGTCAGCCGGGTGCGCCTTGCGGAAGAACTGACGGATGCCAACCACCAGGCCAACCTCTACCTGGATATCCTGATGCACGATATCAACAATGCCAACCTCGCTTCCCTCTGGTACGGGGATCTCCTTCTTGAGATGCTGGAGGGTGAGCCCAAAGTGATGGCCCAGAAGATGATCGAAGGAATCCAGAAGAGCCGGGAGATCATCCGGAACCTGGAAACCATCCGGAAGATCCAGGAGAGGGAAGAAGAATTGAAGGTGGTGGACCTCGACGGCGTGATCCGGAAAGAGGTCAATCACTTCCCGGACACCGCGATCTCCTTCCACGGTTGCGACGTGAAGGTCTATGCGGACGATCTCATCGGAGAGATCTTCACAAACCTGATTGGAAACAGCGTCCGGTACGGAGGTCCTGGGGTCCAGGTGGAGGTCGAAGTCAGCCCGGTCCGGATCGGCGAAGTGTCCGTCTCGATTGCCGATACCGGTCCGGGGATCCCCGACGAATTGAAACGGGTGATCTTCCAGAGGTTCTCCCGGATAGAGAGCCATGGGACCGGCAAAGGCCTTGGGCTCTATATCGTGAATTCCCTGCTTGACCGGTACGGCGGGACGATTAGAGTCGAGGACCGTGTTCCCGGATCGTACGAACAGGGTGCCAGGTTCACGTTTTCGTTAAAGACGGAAGGATAAACAGGACGAGGGCTACGCCCCTCCGACCTTCCAACAAACGACTCTGAACGCACAATCCCGCATTTCCCGGAATGTTCTTGTGTAGAGAGGTATCCCGGATAGCCGCTAAGATGCAGGGGTGGTCTTCGCCCCTTCGAACCCCGGGCAACCCTCCGGTGGCCAACTTCTTCTTGACTGGAGCATCCAGGGAAAAAAAGCTCAGGGCCAGAGCCTAACGCAATTTGGAGGTGGTGCAAGGATGGGGTCTCGACCCCCTCCTGTCAGAAGAATACAGCGGTCCTTAGTCCCGGCCCGGGAGAAACTATCACATCCCCGACACGATGGACCCCGCCGCCCCCGCGGGGGCGCTCCCGCGGCGGGATCAACCGAATTACACGATTCTTCTGTCAGGTTTTAATTGGCTATCCATGAGAATCCCCCAGGGCTGGACCCTATCGCAAATCGGGGGTGGTGCAAGGAGGGGGCAAACCCCCTCCTG
>DAEV01000061.1 GCA_002509495.1 Methanolinea sp. UBA473
TCGCCCCACACCCCGATTACGATAGACGCCGCCGCCCCCGACGGGGCGCCCCCGCGGCGGATCTACTGGTTCACTTTTCTGATGACCGAAATACTTGTTAGCTGGGATAACTCAGATCCTTTGTTGCTGGTGAGATCTTAGCCGATCTTGTGACACAACCGAAAATTTGCTTCAAAGAAACAGGAGTGTTCATACAATTCAAACAAAATGTTGGTGGCTGGATTGCCACTATACCCTAGTTTATCCTCCGTTATTGTTTACCCCCCCCCTGGATCTTCTCAAAATAAGAACCGGTTTTTGTGAATTCCGCGCCACCCGTGCTGTTGTGCTGCCTATAAGATTCTGCAGAAAACTCCTCTTCCCTGTTGATTTTAGGATAATGATCGAAATATCTTGCTTTTCTGAGAATGAGACGATCTCTTCAGCAACGCTTCCGACAGAAACGTGAACCTGAGCAGGAATGGAAATCCGGGAGAAGGTATCCTGCATTTTCTTAAGATTCACCTGTGCCGCATCAAAAGAAGACCTGACTTCTTCAGGGGAATCCCCGGTTGTCACTGCATGGAAGAGAGTAACCTTCCGGATCCACGGCAATTCATTACAACACAGATCAATAATTTCCGGATCTGAAAAATCCGTACATACCAGGCCATGGGAAAAAAGGTCAGGGCAGGGAAGATCCTGTCCAACTGTGAGAATTTCTTTTACCGGCTTGTTATGGACAAGAAGCAGATCTGTCTTTCCATAGCGAAGAACATCTGAAGCGACACTGCCGAGAAGCAGGGTATCGATGATCCCCCGCCCTCGCTTTCCCATGACAGTCAGTGCAACCCCTTCATGCGCGGTAATACGGTTGATAGCTTCGAAGATCTCGCCTCCCTGGATCTCTTCGATGATTGTCCTGACCTTCACACCCTTTTTTTCAACATCCCCTTTGATATCTTCGAGCCACAACCGCGTATGCTCATAGTCGGGATCAACAGGACCCCGAACCTTAGAAGGATATTTATTGTAGACAACATGGAGGATCTCCACCTGTCGCAAACCCGGTATATGCCTGAGACATCGAAGTGTAAAGCGGGAATTGACCGACAGATCCACGGGAACGAGCACATTTTCAAACATGGTACACCACAATTTTATTTCTCCTGAATATGTCTGGAAGGGGGTCATGAAGGGGGGTTCCACTACGGAGAATATCAGAGGTATTTCGCACATCCGGTGAATCCGACAGGTGATAAGCCCCTGCTATCATTTTCATCCCTCCCTGGAGGTGCCATTGGCATCGTTGCCGCAGTACTCCCCGCGATAGAACCAGTTCCGGAATACGATTGGTGTGATCAGGGTTGTTAGCAGACTCATCAGTACCAGCGTGACATAAACCCCCTGCCCGATGATATGGGTCTCAAGCCCGATGAGGGCGACGATCATCGCCACCTCACCACGGGGTGACATTCCAAAACCGACAATGAGTGCATCTTTCGTGCACAACCCGGAAAGCTTGGCAGGTATACCACAGCCGATGACTTTAGTAACAATCGCAACGAAGGTCAGCACAAACAGGAATACCACGATCTCCATAGTCAGGGCATGGAAGTCGGCAAGTATACCCAGCGAGACAAAGAAAATTGATGCAAAGATGATCTGGAGATAATCCGCTCCCTCTTTTAAGCTCCTGCTCCTGGTCAGCCTTACGCCTTCAAACGAGACACCGGCAATAAATGCCCCGACAATCGCTGACAACCCGACTGCCTCGGCAAGCATCGCATAGAGGAAGGCCACCATCATCGCAAAAATGAAGATGAATTCCGGATATTTTTCAACAAACGCAGTTGTATCCAGGTGTTCCAGGAATCGGCTTACCACAAGAAGCCCAAATGCACCTGCAATCACGATAAACGCAATGGCCTTGAAAGCCACAATGACGATCCCCCCAACAGAGAAGGTGCCGCCTACGACATCTGAAGTAATCGCCAGAGCAAGAAGGCTGAGTACATCGTCGATCACTGCGGCACCGATGATCGCTTTTGCCGCATTTGTCTGGAGCTTGCCGAGCTCTTTTAACACATTTGCTGTGATTGCAATACTGGTTGCCGTCAGCGCCGTCCCGATGAAGACAGCGCTGGCCATATCAAACCCGAAGAGCAGCGAGAGCCAGTACCCGCCAATCCAAGGGACGATAACTCCGATCCCGGCGATTATCCCGTTCCGCGCCGACAGGATATCCTTTAAATTAAATTCAAGCCCGATCACAAAGAGAAGAACGACCGCCCCGAGATGAGCAAGGCTGCGGATAAAATCGGTATAGGTAATCAGCCCTAAAAAACTCGGGCCGACCAGGAGTCCCACCAGGATCAGTCCGATAACTGCGGACTGGTTGATGCGCGATGCAATAAGATAGCCGGCGAGAGCTACGAACAGGAGCAGGCTCATCTGAAATTCCGGTGAGGTGAAGAGGCTATCCATGATATTAACTTGGAAATTACCGTAAAAAATCCTTTTGATCGAAAGAGAGTTATTATGAAACGGTAAGAATTTGAAAAAATCAGAGCCGGGAAAATTTCCCCGGTGAATTGACCTGGCAAACACTTATCCGTCTGCGGGTACATTTCCGCGTACCCTGACAGACCAGTAAGGGGGCGTTGGTTTATGCCGGATGTATCCAGGACCGAGATCGGAAGGAGGATCTTCTCCCTGCAGAAGGAGAAGAACGTAGAACTGGCAATTGAGAAGATAAGGCAGCACCTGGGTTCTGAGTGGGCAGGATTCTCCCAAACTGACTTAAAGGTGCTTAAGTATATGCTCGGGGAGGTCTGGGTTTACCTGGAGCGGGATCTATGGGAGAAGATAACCTTCTCCAGCATTACCAGGATAGACCTCCTGGATATCCTCTCCCTTGGCAGGAAATCCCTCGCCAAGGAGATGAGTGAACCGAATGCCGTTGAGGGCGTCACCGCCATCCTGTTACCGGTCGCAAAAAGGATTCCCTGACACCCAATATCTGCACCCAATAGGATGCTGTGCAGGAGTGCCATGCAATAGTTTATATGGACACCCTGCATACTCTCGCTGTTCCATATGAGGGGGCAGTACGCGCCTCATGGTACACAATTTGGAATGAAAGTGAGGTTCTTCCGATGAAATCATATCGCCACCTTCGACATGTACTGGCCACATCACATTCAGGCCATGGGTTCTGCCGGGAAACTGATCAAAGGGGTCTGATCGCCATCTACGAGAGGATTGAGAGAAAGGGTACGCGCCAGGAATAGCCATCGTTTACAATAGTCGGGAGGAAAAATACGGAAATCCGCCCCCCCATCTGACGAGGATATTCCAAGTGTTTCCCGCAAAGGAGATCCTCCGACGCTTCGTATTATTTTTCCAATCCTCCTCTCCAGTATCGATTCTGCTTTTTTCATTTTCTCCAACATTCTCGTGGCAGCTGACACCTGTTCGTGCTGATAATGCATATGGGATGGATCGTTCGCCGGGTTTCAGGTGCTCTCTGGAATAGATCGTTTGAGCCCATGCCAGAGTCCGAAAAGATATATATCATCCCGGGGATTGTAGAATGTGCTGGTGAGGCATGCCTGAAGTGACCGATGATGAACGAGGCCGGAGAGTGTTCCAGATCCACAGGGAGATGGCCGTCGAGAAGGCGCTGGAGAAGATCCGACAGAGTATTGGGCAGGACTGGAAGATCTATTCCACCACGGACATTGATTTCCTCAAGTATCTCCTGGGAGAGTGCTGGATCTCCCTCGATCGCCGGAAGTGGGATGGATTTACGTTTACCCGGCTCTCAAGGGATAATCTTAATGAAATCATCCGGATGGCAAAAGAGGTGAGGAAGAAGGAGAGACAGGAGACTGAAGTGATCAGGGATGTGATCGAGATACTGAGCAGGGTTTCATGAGGTTTATGCTCCAATCGCAGCCTTCCTTACATTACTATGTACCTGGAACGGATAGAATGCCGCTCTCTTTCTTTTTTGATAAAAAGGAATATTCAGTATCGCCATGGATGCTGAATTACACCCGTTTATCCTTCAGGCCATTAAAATGATCAATGTTGCAACAACGAACCCTAAAATGACAAGGGTTTCAGGAAGAGCTTCAAGAATAATCATGACACCGGCAGTTTCCGGTTTCTCTGCAACTGTACCTGCTCCCGCTGCCCCGATTCTTGATTGTGCCCAGCCACATGCAATTGCACCACCAAAAAAAGCGATACCTGCCCCGATAGGTACTGCCCATTCTGCCATTAAATCACCTCTTCATTGTTCACATCATCGTGTGACTTCCTCATTTCACAACCTGATCCCGCGTCGCTCAAGTTACAGGATCGTGAATAATAATCTGTCCTGGATGGATTTGCACCCCTAATTCAGGAACGACATTTGGCCAACATTTTTTGGTGAAGTGATCCGAATGTGGATTGCTTCTGCTGCTAACCACCTCCTTGATGTTATGTCAAAAAAAAGAGCCAAATTATTCTATCTCTAATAAAATCCATAAGTGCAAAAATGACACTTGTAATCGTAAGTATAATTTTTACAGCATAACTTTTTCGGTGAGACATAGATTGCGGATTTCCTTGTTGTTCAGTGAATATCAGATGATAACTTCGTTCTTCAAGGCCAATGTGAATAGTTTTTGAAACGCCGCCGGGGCGTCCTTCGGGGGCGGCGGGGTCTATCGCATATGAGAAGTGAGACCTACAACCCGCACTTTTTTCACTGTGACTTAAGTAACTGGATTTTCCTTAATTCCTTGTAGTGATTTGTGAGCGAGATTGGTGGTAACAATGACACTATACCCAAGATAAAAAGGCGGTGCAACCTTTCCGGACTTGCATGCGAGGATCTCGATCTCATCGGTATGACCGAAAAAGATGGAACAACAGGACGCAGTTGAAGGGAGATGCGATCAGGGGAATGAATGAGGTATTAAGAACGATTTCGTGACCTTCTGCTGTGTTGAATAAATCGGATCAAGAATTGCACCCAAAGTAAAAGATCACGGACGTCCCATCACTCAATTATGCCTAAAAGAGCGAGATGGGGACATCCGCATGTAGATACTCGTGATTGGACTGTATATAATGAACGACTCGTTAAGCGAGGCGAGTTCTATCTCTCCCTGGAATTCATAGACCAATGGGACACCCATCTTGCCAGGATGAATGTAGGGAAACGCGGTCACCCATTTCAGTACCCGGATCTTTTCATTCAGTGGATGGCCTGTGTCCACCTCTTCCTCCAGATGCCGTACCGTTGTCATCACCGGAATAAATTTCCCCACTTTCACCGGGATAATTTTCCCCAGTTCCCATACTCAGGTGTAACACACCGGGGTAGATGGGATGCTGAAAGAGGAGGAATATCTATTGCTACGAGACGTATCTCAACGATTCCGTCATCCTGACGGGAGGATAAATTATAGTGCCTTATCCCGGCACACGGGATATGACCGAAAGACGCTACGAAAATATCTGGCCAGGAATATCCTACCCAAACCCAAACACAGAAAACCGAAACCAAGTAAATTAGACACCTATAAAGAATTCATCCATCAAAGGCTCTCCGAATACCCCGAGATCTCAGCAGCGAGAATATTCAGGGAACTCCATGAAAGAGGTTATTCAGGGGGAATCACTATTGTCCGGGACTATATCAGCACCGTAAGACCCCACGAAGAAATTCCTGCGATCTACCGATATGAGACCAAACCCGGTGTCCAGGCCCAGGTGGACTGGGGAGATTGTGGACGAGTACTGATCGATGGGATCACTCATCGCCTCTACTGTTTTACCTACGTACTTGGTTATTCCCGCCTGAAGTATGTCGAATTCACTCTCAAGACCGATGTCCAGACATTCATGGAGTGCCACAAACATGCATTCGACTATTGTACCGGTATACCCCAGGAAATCCTTTATGACAACATCAAACAGGTCGTGATCAAACGGGCAATAAAACCAAAGGATCACGCATGGAACATCCATTTCGAGGAATTTTTTACCCACTTCGGATTCATACCCCGCCTCTGCAGACCATACCGCCCTCAGACAAAGGGAAAGATCGAGAATGTCGTTGGATACGTGAAACGGGACCTCCTGTATGGCGGGTCATTCCAGTCATTTACGCATCTCAATGAACAAGCCAGGACATGGATGGACCGGGTCAATGCCACACTCCATGGTACCACCAATGAGATTCCTTTTGATCGATTTAAAAAAGAACAGCTCAAACCGCTCGCTGGGTTCCCTCCTTTCTGTATCTCGATCATGGAACCAAGAAAGATTACCCGGGATGCATATCTTTCCTACGTCGGAAACCGGTATTCTGTCCCCTATATCTATGCTGGCAGAGATGCACAGGTCAGGGTTGAGGGCAATACCCTGCACATCACGGTGGGGACCACCGAGGTCGCTACTCATCCGATTCTCCCCGGAAGCCGGAGAACATCACGGTCCAAAGACCACTTCTCGGGTCTTCTGGGGATCGTTATGAAGCAGAATAGCCAGCGTTTGCATAAGTCCGCCAAGATCCTGCAGTTCTCCGAACCTGTGGTTGAAAACCGCTCATTGTCTTTTTATGATACCTTCAGCGGAGGTGACAGGTAATGAGTAACCTGATCTACGAACGTGTTCACCATAACCTGAAAAGACTCAATCTTGGAACTATTGAGGCAATACTCGATAATTATCTGGAACTTGCCGTGAAGAATGAACAACCGGTTCTTGAAATCCTGGATCATCTCCTGGAACAGGAGTGCCAGGTTAAAGACGCCCGCGCACTGGCTATTCGGTTACGGCTGGCGGGGTTCCCTGTCCAGAAGAGCCTGGAGTCATTTGACTTTGCATTCCAACCTTCGCTGGATGCAACAGTCATCCGGGATCTGGCAACGCTGAAATTTATACATAATGCCGAGAACGTGGTATTCCTTGGTCCACCTGGTGTAGGGAAAACTCATCTGGCTATTGGTCTGGGGATGAGTGCTGTTAAGGAAGGATTCAGGGTCTACTTTACCAATGCAGCTACCTTGATCGAACGGTTAACCAGGGCGAATCGTGAGCGAACCCTGGAAGATAAAATCCGGGGTATATCCCGGTACAATCTGCTGATCATCGATGAGATCGGGTACCTCCCCTTTTCCATCGAAGGCGCTCATTGCTTCTTCCAGTTGATTTCCCGGAGGTATGAACGTGCTTCGACGATCTTCACCTCGAATAAGTCCTTCGGTAATTGGGGAGAAATATTCTCTGACCATGTCGTGGCGGCGGCCATCCTTGACAGGATCCTCCATCATTGCACAACGGTAAACGTAAAAGGGGATAGTTATCGTCTCAAAGAGCGACGGAGCCAGGGTTTGATACCAAGATCACTTCAGTGACAGCTGGGTATTTTTATCCCGCCACTTATACTGATCTGGGGAATTTTATTTCGGTGGTTCTGGGGATTATTACACCGGTGTTGACAACCGTCAGATGGAGGGATTTACCAGGAAGCTCTCCCTCTTCATTTCCGGCCTTCGATCTGCAGACTACACCACTCTTTTCCGTAGGATTAAGGGACTTGATCTCTCATTGAAGGTCGATCCCCGCATCCTCTCCAACGATGTGATCGTTGCCGTTGACAGTACCGGGATCAAAGTCACAAACCGGGGAGAATGGATGCGCGAGAAGTGGAGGGTTCGGAGAGGATGGATCAAAGTGCATGCAATAATCGATGTCGAGACTGATCAGATCCTCGGTCTTGAGGTCACGGATGAATCAGTCCGGGATGACCCTGTGTTTACCCCGCTTCTTGATAAGGTATCGGAGAACTGTGGGAACGCACATCCTATACGCCAGGTTCTGGGGGACGGGGGATATGATCGGATCCATGTCTTCAACACCATGGAGAAACGAGGAATCAAATCAGGAGTTAAAACACGGGAGAATGCTGCCACGAGATCCACCGGATCTTCCTATCGCGCTGAGTGTGTCCGGGAGCGGGTAAAGAGCGGAGGCTATCGAGAATGGGCAGACAACACAGGATACGGGATGAGATGGAAAATCGAAGGGGTGTTTTCTGCAGTGAAACGGATATTCGGTGAATCGGTTACCGCTTCCTCTCGTGAGGGAATGATGCGCGAGGTGATGATGAAGTTCAATTGCTACAATATTTTGGTCTCGATGGGTGAATAGACGATAAAATTCGCCTTTTATTGAGAAAGAATCTTATTTTGGAATTGTACAACACAGCAGACCTTCAGGCCTTTTTTATCACTTTCTTCTTCCGTTCTATGATCTTTTTTACTTTTTTCAACCGGTAAAGGTCTTCCCGATCCCGTTCGTCGATCGTGATCTCGATATATTTTGCCTGTCTTTTCAACTCGGGGATAAGTACCTGTTCAAGTGCATTTACTCGCCGCCGGGTCATCTGGATTTCACTTCCAAGTCGTCGTAACGATGTTTCGGTCTCTGCGAGACTTATGATGAGATCCAGTTCCGCTTCATATTTTTCTGCGGTTTCGTCGATCCGTCCGCTCACCCCCAGAATACTGTAACCACGATCCAGGAGACTTTTTACAAAACGCTTTTTCTCGATAATTGGAACAGGTACCCCCATTACATTTTTTCCCTTGATATCAAGGGTGATGCCCCGTCTGGTTGCAAATGACGCAGACTTGAGGGTAACAGGATCATCGATTGCCTGGGCGATGAGCAGGGCGTGCTGGGCGACATCGGAAAGTTTCTCAAGTTCGCTTCGTGACTGGGATACCGACTCCATCACGTTGAAGAACTCCTGGATGAGCGCATCCATCTTTTCCCGGAGGAGATCACGTCCCTGTTCTGCGAGCTTGATCTGGGCATTCTTCTTTATGAGCTCCATCCGGGTGGGATTAATTTGTTCCATACTTATCCCTTTTTAGAGGCTGGGTGATATTTCTGGATATATTCACGTTTGATCCGTTTCAATTCCTCTTCAGGCAGCAGGGTAAACAACTGCCATCCAATTTCGAGTGTTCTCTCGATGCTCCGGTTCTCGTCCCCCTGCGTAATGAACTGACGTTCGAATTCATCGGCGATTTTTAAGTATTTCTTGTCAAGTTCAGTAAGCGCCTCTTCCCCGACAATCGCCACGAGCCTTCGGAGATCCCTCCCATACGCATAGGAAGCATAGAGCTGATCGGCAACGTTACGATGGTCTTCCCTGGTTTTCCCCGGCCCAATTCCAAGGTTCATCAGACGTGAAAGGCATGGGAGAGTATCGACCGGAGGATCAGCGCCACGACGAAACAGGTCGCGGGAGAGAACGATCTGTCCTTCCGTGATGTAACCTGTGAGGTCGGGAACAGGATGGGTAATATCATCATCCGGCATGGTTAGGATCGGGATCTGGGTGATCGATCCTTTCTTGCCCTTTACCCTGCCCGCACGTTCATAGATGGATGCGAGGTCGGTATACATGTAACCAGGATACCCCCGTCTGCCCGGAACTTCTTCCCGGGCAGTGGAGATTTCCCGCAGCGCTTCACAATAATTGATCATATCGGTCAGGATGACCAGTACGTGAAGATCGTGCTCAAAGGCCAGGAATTCTGCGGCGGTGAGTGCGCAACGGGGGGTTGCAATTCTCTCAATCGTGGGATCATCTGCCAGGTTCATGAAAAAAACGACGCGTTCCAGTGCGCCTGTCTTTTCAAAATCCCTCATGAAGAACGAGGCTTCCTTATAGGTAATTCCCATTGCGACAAAAATTACCGCAAACTTTTCTTCTTCTCCGAGCACCTTTGCCTGTCGTGCGATCTGCGCGGCCAGTTTGTTCGCAGGAAGGCCTGCGCCTGAGAAAATCGGTAGTTTTTGCCCCCGGACAAGCGTGTTCAGACCGTCAATGGTTGACATCCCGGTCTGGATGAAATCGGCAGGCTTGTCCCGGGCGGATGGATTGATGGGCATCCCATTAATATCCAGATTTGCTTCTTCAATGATCTCGGGCCCGCCATCACGCGGTTTTCCGACCCCATTAAAAATCCGACCCAGCATATCGATTGAGACCTTGACTTTCGGGGGTTCTCCTGTGAATCGGACCCGGGTATCCTTATTGTCGATCCCACTGGTACCTTCATAGACCTGGGTGACCGCAATATCCTTTGAGATATCAAGAACCTGCCCGGTGCGTTCCTCACCGGTGGGGAGGATGATCCGTACAATTTCACCATATGAGACGCCCTTGACATTCTGGATAAAGATTAACGGGCCGGATACGTAACTGATGGCCCGGGCCTCTTTGGTAAAAAGCGGGGCTTTGGTCATCGTTCCGCCTCCAGTGCACTGATCGTTCCATCAATCTGGGTGATCAGGCTTTTAATCTGATCAATCCCGGTAAGTTCCTTCATTCGCCCGATCTCGGTTTTCACGGGGAGCTTCAGGATCTTTGCGAGCGGGATCCCTTTTCCCATGGCCTGGTCTACCCGGTCATGGAAGGAAAGGATCGTCCGGAGCATCCAGTACTGTTTTTCAAGAGAACAGAAGGAATCAATGTCGTGGTATGCACTCTGTTGAAGGAAGTCCTCCCGAATCATGCGAGTGATCTCGAGAATAGCCTTTTCGCTTTCGGGCAGTGCATCGGGACCTACGAGTTGCACAATCTCCTGCAGCTCGACCTCCTTCTGGAGGAGATACATCGCACGTGCCCGGAGATCCTTCCAGTCAGGAAAACCACTTGTGGCAAACCAGTCCTGGACCTGGTCCAGATAGAGTGAGTAACTTTTAATCCAGTTCACCGACGGGAAATGCCGCCGATACGCAAGACTCGTATCGAGAGCCCAGAATGTTCCTGCAATACGCAGGGTATTCTGGGTGATCGGTTCCGAGAAATCGCCACCCGGGGGAGAGACGGCACCGACCACCGTCACCGATCCTTTTCGTTCATCGGAACCGAGGCAGACCACGCGCCCCGCCCGCTCGTAGAATGCAGCCAGCCGGGTTGCCAGATACGCAGGGTAGCCCTCCTCCCCTGGCATCTCCTCGAGCCGGCCTGAAACCTCGCGCAATGCTTCGCCCCACCTGGATGTTGAGTCTGCCATGAGAGCGACATCGTATCCCATGTCGCGGTAGTATTCGGCAAGTGTAATCCCGGTGTAGATGGATGCTTCCCGCGCAGCGACTGGCATGTTGGAGGTATTGGCGATCAGAATAGTCCGTTGGATCAGGGGACGCTTCGTCCTTGGATCGAGCAGTTCCGGAAATTCTGTGAGCACATCGGTCATCTCGTTCCCCCGCTCTCCACAACCGATATAGACAACGATCTGGGTATCGGACCATTTGGCCAGTGTCTGCTCTGCAACGGTTTTTCCCGTGCCGAACCCGCCGGGAATCATTGCAGTTCCCCCCTTGGTCACGGGGAAAAGTGAATCAAAAACACGTTGACCGGTAACAAGCAGCGTATCAGGGTCCATTTTCCGTTGATAGGGTCTCCCTTTCCGCACCGGCCAAGTCTGAAGCATAGGGATCTTTGTATCATCTTCCAGTGTGCAGACCGGTTCATCAACGGTAAATTCACCGCTGCGGATTTCCCTTACAATACCGGAAACAAACGGCGGTATCATGACGCGGTGTTCAAGATGATACTCTGTTACGGTTCCGATGATATCCCCGCCAGTAACCTGGTCCCCCTTTTTCACTCGCGGCCTGAACTCCCATCTCCTGCCATGCGAGAGCCCGGGGAGCGTCACACCGCGCGAGATAAAACTCCCGGTCTTTTCTGCAAGGAGGGGGAGGGGTCTTTGAATACCATCGTAGATAGAAGAGAGGAGACCGGGTCCGAGCTCGACTGAAAGCGGAACCCCGGTATTGATCACCTTTTCACCTACCTTCAGGCCAGTAGTGTCCTCGTAGACCTGGATGACCGCCTGATCACCGTCAAGCCGTATGATCTCGCCATTCAGCTCCTGCTCCCCTACCTTTACCACGTCATACATCCGGCATCCCCGCATCCCTTCCGAAAGGACAACGGGGCCTGAAATTCTGGAAATACCACCGACAATCATACCGCTACTTCCTCAATACAATGTTATACCCGATTGCTCTTCTCAGCAGCCCCTCTATGTAGCTCGTCCGGTCCAACCGCTTTACACGGGAGGGAATTGGGATGATGATTGGCCGATATGATTTCTCAATCTTTTCCATCATCTTTTCATCCAGTGACATCATGTACTCCTCGTTAATCGCAATAATGCCGGTATCATCTTTCAAAAGAAGCGAGGGCAGCAGCGTACGAACCTCTTCTGAATCCTGGATCTCCATCACGTCAATACCCGCGAGGCGAAATCCCGTAGCGGTATCGGTATCCGTTACCACAATAAACTTATACACTGATAAGCGCCTCCCGGAGGTCTTGTTCCGACATTCCGGCAGCTTTACAACGGGCAATTACCCTGATGTTCGTAACCTCGGTATACTTTGCCCAGATATACGCAATCGGGATTGCAATGGAAAGAGGATCTCCGAGAAACTGACTTATCGCCTTTTTTACAAGGTAATTCTCCAGTTCCTTTTCAAAGGCCGAGATCTTTTCAACCGCGACGTATTCGGGAGGGACTTTCGTGAGAAATTGATAGGGTGTCTGTTCCAGTTTCTTGAGTACTCCCTCAATGGTACCTGCCTTCATCAGTGAGAGGAGTTTCTCCTCGTCAAACTCGGTGCTTCCCCTGATGAAATACCTTCTCGCTTCTTCGCGGTCAATCCGATCCCGAATCACCCGTAATACAGTTTTTATGTTGTTGACATCGATTTCTGTGATGATCATTCTCTTAAGAATGCGAGCATCCTCAGACTCATCGCTCTTCACCACGGAAAGGGCGTCCTCATAGTAGAATGTGTCAAGCGCATATTCGAGCACGAGCATGTCTCTGGTTTCAGAAAATTCCTTGAAGTTGAGAGTCAGCGGACGAGCATAGACGAAACCCCAGGTGGCGAGCAGATCGATGACTGCCTTGACATCAGGCTGTTTGACGAGCTCGGTGAGTGCTGCCTCGTCAAGCTCCCCGGCAGGGATCAGGCATTCGAAAATCTCCGATGGACTTGCCTGGATTTTTTTCCCCCGGAGGATAGTCTTGATATTCTGGATGTCCCAGCGGTGCAGGATGATGGTGAGGAGCGTTTCCGCATCCTCTCCCTTGATAAAATTCAGGATTGCTCTGAAACTCCTGATCAGGTCTTTACGAATCGCGACTTCGATACGGGTTATTCCTGAAAACAGAATACCTGCCTTCTCCATCTCCTCCCTGTACGCCGTTTTTTCAAGTTCCGCGATGAGGGAATCAAGGTCAGGTTTATTGATAAATTGTTCAAGGAGCGATCGATCAAGCAGGCGGCTCTTCATGGCTCGTATCCGTGCATTGACGTACGCGTACTCCATCTCACTCACCAAATAGTATCGAGAAAATTTCTGGCCTGTAAATCTCTTTCGCTTTTTTAAGCCGGGATTCAACGGTATTGAATACAACAAACCGTTCATCAAGAGTATTTATGTCCAATCCGCCAGCGCAGGTGAGATCGGGAACGATCTGATAATTTTCTTTTAATTCAATCAGGATCTCCTTCAAGAGCACCTCATCTTTTTTATCCACATGAAGAACGACATCACGGTCACCCAATCCGGTAATTGCTTCACTCAGCATTAATTTCAGATTCTCCTTGTACTGCGGGTGTTCGCGAACAGTTGCAAGTTTGTGAAGTGCTTCATCGAATATCTTCTGGAATATCTCGTTTTTTGTTTTGATGACCTCCATGCGCCTTTTTTCACGTGCTGCAGAGAGAAGTTTATTCCTCTGAATCTCAACCGCCTTCTTCGCATCATCGAGGAGTCGCGTTCTGAGTGGTTCGTCTCTAGTCTGTGCTTCCTTGATAATTTCGTCCGCCTCGGCTTTTGAGCGTTCCAGTATCTCGGTGATGCGCTCCTGGCCGCTCACCTCTACAGCCTTGATCAGATCATCTATTGCCATGATTCACCCTTCCCGGTTCTGCAGTCCGGAGTGATTTTTGTTACCATATGAATTTCGCAGGCGTTTCCCTGTTCAAACCAGCATGATCATGATCATGGATGCGACCACAAAACCCAGAATGACGAGAGTTTCGGGAATTGCAACCAGAATAATCATTAATCCAAATGTTTCCGGTTTTTCTGCAATCGTTCCCGCCCCCGCTGCGCCAATCTTTGACTGTGCAATCCCGGTGCCGAGCGCTCCAAGCCCAAATGCGATGCCTGCCCCGATGGGGATTCCGAAATCAACCACCATTCACACTTACCTCCTTACAAAATGCCGCCCTGTGCACAGGCAGCACATCATTTTCACCGTTCAATTCTTGCCTTATACCGCATTCAGAGAATGGCAGTATTCGGCGATGGAACATACATTCGTCCCTTGGATATCCGTTACTTACATGGATCATTCTCCTCCGGTGACATGTCGATAAATATTGGAATAATGGATATTCCCTGCCGGTTCACAGCGATTTTCCCCCGTTTTCCTTCTTGAAAGGTTTGTACATCTCCCCGCCACCCTCGTAGAATTTTGAGTCGAACTCGACAAGGTGCAAACGGAGGGAGTGGAGGAACGGGCTGAACATGGCAAGTACAATGTTCAGCGTATGGAGAGCTGCTGCAATCAGGAGCCCCAGGAGTGCGACATCCATCATACCCCCAAGTTTGTTGGCGACAACGGCAAGAATGACCGATGCCATGCCGATTGCCATGATACGTGCATACGAGAGGATATTTCCGACGGTACTCATGATCTCGAATACGCCAAAAAATCCTCCGCCGTAGATGATCAGGGGAAGGGCCACGATCAACAACACCACTCCCAGCGTGAGCAGGGGTTCAGGGAGTGCTTTTGCTGCCGCACCAATTACCAGAATCAGGCCGGTGATCACGACAATCATCCCAGCTTTTTCGCAGATGTGTTTTTTCGCTTTGATCACATGCCGGTTGCAGCTAATTTCATTATAGGCATTCAGGATCCCGAGGGAAAGACCCAGGAAGATGTGGAAGACACCGATTGCGATTGACAGTATGAGGAGGGGGACAATGATCTCAATACGGTTCCATGTAATGCCGAATAGCTCCATGGGATGGAGCCATCCCATATGCTCGCCGAAATCACCGAAAAATTCCCCGTATATCCAACCAAAAAATATTGTCGGGATGGAGACGATGATAAGGATGGTCATGAGATGCTGGAGCCATTCATGTTGGGGGAACCTCCACCTCACGATAAGGGCGAAGGCGAGGATGATCAGGCCATATGCGATGTCTCCCACCATGATCCCGAAAAATATGGGAAAGAAAATCGCCAGGATCGGACTGGGGTCGATCTCCTGGGACCTGGCAGGGCTGATGACCCGCATGAGGTATTCGAACGGTTTGACGATCCGGGGATTGTCGTAGTATGTGGGGGCATTCGCCATCTCCTCGGGGCTGACAGGCAGTTCATTTACCACTACCCGGCCCGCAAAGGTATCTTTGAGTACCGTTCCGGTATCTTTAAGAAACTTCTTCGGTATCCATCCCAATATTACGAATGTGAACTCTGTCTGCCCGATTTTTGAGAAGATACTCAATTCTTCGATTCTTTCTTCAAGTATCTGGTGCAAGACTGAGAGTTCAATATACCACGTCGAAGAGATTTTCGCGAGTTCCGCGTTCACCCGGGCAATCTCATCCGT
This sequence comes from Methanolinea sp. UBA473, assembly GCA_002509495.1. Lineage (GTDB taxonomy): Archaea > Halobacteriota > Methanomicrobia > Methanomicrobiales > Methanospirillaceae > Methanolinea_A. The sequence continues at coordinate 15,724 of DAEV01000061.1, forward strand.
GGCGGTGTTTTTCCTTTCGTCAATCAAGGAGAAGATCTCGTTGAATGGTTTCCCCAGATATTCGGGAGGCAGTCGGACCTCGTTCACATTCTGGGTAAAGACAAAGGAATGTACCTGTTCTGAATACCGTTTGTTGAAAATCGTGACTGCCGCGATGGTTTTTTCATCCACATCGGCGGAGAGCAATTCAAACTGGTTCCTCGTTATTTCCGCAAGGGCATTCCGGATGATCTCAATGACGTCCTTGAATTCCCTCTGGATCAGGAGAACGGTGACTTCGAATCCTTCCAATTGAGGCAGACTGCTCTCAAGTGGCCGAATCTTATCGAGAATCTTTTCATACCGGGTGAGGTTGGCGAGCTCGATCTCCAGGTCTCCTTTCTCTGTCGCGAGTTGTTTCGTAACCGGTTCCAATTCATCAATGACTGAATCCACATGGTGGAGAAGGTCTTCGTGGCTCTGTGCTCTCAGTGTGGAATGCATATTGGACAAAGCCTTATCATCCACCCTGATTTTTGGTAGCGTGAGGAGGATGCCGCCAATCTTTGGATGTGCGGCAGCGATATCTCCGACCTGCTCCGCAGTCATTTTCTTGAGGCTGATTTCACCCGGTGTGACTTGTGCTGATGCATCTTCGAGCTGCACGGTCCCCTTGGCATACAGTAAATCCAGTACGGCATGAAGGTCTTTCTTCGGACCTATGACTTGGATTTTCACCATTTTCTGGAGCATGGCTCTCTATCCTGACAGCACAATGGCAACGATTTTTTCAACAGCGTTAGGGATATTCTTCTCGCCGGTTTCACGAACCTTTTTTACCTCTTCGATGGCTTGAGCCCAGATAGTATCTGCCTCCCCCTGGATCCTTTCCATTTCTCGACGGAGAAATTCACTCGCTGCCTTTTTTCCTTCCGCTTCGGATGAGGAGAGTAAAACGGAGGATTCTTTCTTGGCCTGCTCAATCGCTTGATCGGCCGCAGTTCTTGCCTCGTCAATTTTTACGCTCATCTCAAGTTCCTTTTCCCGGATTTTCGTTAACAATGACTTCTCAGCTGCCATATCACAACCTCTTACAACCCGCGAAGGTTCCGCAGACGTTTGCTGATTCCATAGGTATCTGGATCCTCCTGCGTCCCTTTCTCTTTACAAGGGTTGAGCCGTGCCGCGGTCAAGCGTTCACTGCAGCGGTCTACCACCGACCGCCTCATTTTTCGTATTAGTTCCGACTGATCTCCGCACGCCATCAATTGTCTCACTCCTGGCTCAATCCGACGACTGGTTATTTTCAGGCCTTTCTCCTTCGATGAAGCCCTTCACCTCATTAAAGTCCGTGGTGATGGCGAAGTATGGCTGTGACACCGTGGCAGTGCGGATAATTGGACTTTTCGGGTGGTTTAGACTGCGAACTACCCGAAGCTTTCTGGATCCGCTCTTCGCACCGCTTCAGGACAAGAAGTTTCATCTTCCCGATCGTTTCGAGAGTCTTCTCGTTGACCATATCGCATCTGTGCCTCCCTATGAAGGACTACTAGAATATCTATCTTAGGTATTATAACTTACTATAGTTGTTCCCTATGGGTCCAGTTAATTTTTTATATTTTTAATTATTCTCATTTTTTTGATAAAATGCGCGCAAAATAATTTGTTATTAATATAATTTTCGGTAATTCCAAGTTGAACGTGAAAAAATCGGATCACAACAATCTCCTTCCCTGTTCCCCGGTTGCTTTTGGGATGTAAACCATATGACCCGCCCGATTCTGATGCAGCATCGTTTGTCCCATTCGGTATCCACGAAAATCTATCCTTTTTAAATTCTGCAAAAACGCCTGAAATATCCAGGGGCGCCCGCCTTAAGTCCAGGTTATTTCAGGTGTTCAGTGCCATCTTCTTAGAAGAGCCGAAGTCTTTTTTTCTTTTGAGGGGAACAGGGACTGAGTAGTGACAATGGCAGGGCAGGATATGTTTTCCAGAATCCTTTTTCCCACGGATTTTTCTCCTTATGCAAAGAAGACGCTTGATTGTATTGCCGGGTTCCCGGGAGCCTTGGATATTATACTGCTCCATGTGATCGAAGAGTCCAGGTCTCCCAGGGGAGGCGGCGAGATAGGAGATGCATTCTTCAGGGAAGGGAAAAGTTCCCTTAAGGAAGAGAAGCACTACCTCGAATCTCTCGGCGAGAACCTGAGAGTGACGGCAGAGGTAAAGATTTCATCCGATATCGCAGGGACGATTCTCGAAGCGGCCGAGGAGAAGGGAGCCTCCCTGATCGTTGTCGGTGCCCGCGGGAAAAGCCTCGTGGAAGGGATCCTTCTCGGGAGTGTATCATTGGCGGTATTACGCCGCAGCAGGACGAATGTCCTGATCATGCGGCATAAATTGATCGAAGGCATGACCGGGAAGACCTACGAGATGATCTGCCCCAGGATCCTTTCCAGGGTCCTCTGTCCGGTAGATTTTTCCCGCTTTTCCGACCATGCGATCGACCGCCTCTCAGGGACGGACGGTGTAGGCGAGGTGTTTCTTCTCTATGTGGTATCACGTGGTGAGACCGAGCTCGAGATCGAGGACTGTATCCTGAGGGCGAAAGCCCGGCTGGAATCAATCCGCGGAACACTTGAGTCACATGGCATCCACGCAAGGACAATCGTGAGGACAGGGAATCCTGCTCTCGAGATTACGAGAACCGCTGAGGAAGAGGATGTTTCGATCATCTGGATGAGCTCCCATGGAAAAGGCTGGTTCCATGAACTGCTTCTCGGCAGTACCGCCGATGCGGTGGCTGTGAATGCCAAACGGCCCGTGATCATCATCCGCAGGCAGGATTGACAGCAGACCATCCGGACGTTAGATAATCGAGCGGCAGCCTGGAAAAGAGGAATCTATGAGATCCTTAATTCATCGTTGGATTCCATGATCACCCGAACCTGCCCAGTATACCGAGGGTGAATGCCATCACAAGCAGTGCAACGGTTTCGGTCATCCCCAGCACGATCATGTAATTGCCAAAACCTTTTCCGGTTTCCCCCATGGCATCACATGCACAGGCGGCACATTTCCCCTGGAAATAGGCGGAGAGGCCTATCGCTATGCCGCAAAAGGCGCCGATCCCCCAGAGATAGTGGCCCTGTGCTGCCAGGTCGTACATCCTGTTCATCACGATCATGCCGTAGATGGTCTGGGTAAGCGGTGCACCTACAAATGCAACCAGCATGAATGCTGCCGGTTTATTCTGGCTGTAATTCTTCTTCCATGAGCCTATCGCGGCCATTCCAGCGGTGCCCGCTCCGGCGGCAGACCCGCAGGCAGCAAGGGCCAGCACCAGACTCAATCCAAGATCCTGAAATTGTACCAACAGATCTGCTTCCATGATCTCCTCCCTGGGTTTACTCCTCTTTGAGTGGCTTCCACGCCACCCCGCTCCATGTTACATTCGCATGTCCGGAAAATTCAAGCACGTTAAGCCTGACACCGTGCACGAGCACTGACATCGGTCCTAAAATGATGTTTAAGCCATGGCCGATGATAAGAATTGCTACGCCCGCCACCAGGGCTACGATTCCGTCGCCGAATCCGAATGCCAGGGTGTTCGTGGTCTCCGCAATCGCCAGGGTTGCCAGGCCGACTGCAAAAAGCCGTACATACGAGATTACATCGGTGATATTGTTCATAATACTCAACGCCACCGTTCCCATCCCGCTTCCAATTCCCCTTAAAATGTTTTTCTGGGGATTGGAACACAGGATCACGAGGGTGACCCCTGCCAGGATGAGCCATATCCCGAAGGATGGGAACTCGTCCCCGAGAACCAGAGTGTTTGCCAGGAAAAATGCAGTCCAGAGGACGCATATCCACCCGATATCCGCAAGCGCTTTTACCGACGGAAGTTGCAGGTATGCCCTCCATGAATGGGCGATCGATAAATGCAGTGCCCCCAGGAAGAAGCAGAATGCCTGCATCGTGTTGGCATTATTCAGTTGCGGGACCAGGGGTTGGTACCCGAGCTCCAGGAACCAGGACTGGCCAAAGAAGGTACCCGTCAGGAGACCCCATGCCAGGGCGCACGAACCCAGGAGGTAAAAGAGCGAAATCGTCGTTTTCATCTCCGGACCCTCCATCTTCATCTTGGGCAACACGATTTTCTGCAGCACCAGGGTGATCAGGATATAGGCAAGCCCATAACCGGCATCTCCTATGAGGATGCCGAAGAAAAGGGAAAAGAAGATCAGGAACAGGGTACTTACATCGAGTTCCCGGTATCCCGGCGTGAGTCCCAACAGGCCGAGCACTGGCCTGATCATGCCGACCCAACCCGGGTTGCGGATCAGCGTCGGCACATCATCCACATCGGAAGGATCCGCCACCTGGATCCCCCATCTCCTCTGTTTTGCTTCTGCAACCAGCGGATCCTCGATATCGCGTGGGATGTATCCCGCAACGTACCCGATTGGCCCTTCCCTGCCCATCCCGTTCAGTACCTGCTGGAATTCGATCTCTTTCTCCAGCATTCTCCTGATTTTCAGGAAATGCTCGCGAAAACGGGTGGATTCGAAAATCACGCGGCGTATTTCCTCAAGATCTTTCTCATTCCGGACAAGGCTCGACTTCAGTGAAGACAGGCTCTCTTTTGGAGGGGATAATTCGGGAAACCCGCAGTCGAACTGCCTGCGGGAGATCGCAACACAGTGGGCGATGTCCCCTAAAGTAAAGATCGTTTTGACCACTGCATCATCAGGGAACTCCCCCATCCTTTTTACCGGGACCTGGAAAAGCCGGATAAAAATTCCTCTTTCTCCCAGTTGCTGAATCCGGATGGGATCTATATCCCCCCAGCGTTCCCACTCGTTCATCTGGCCGGTGATCGTCCTGGACGAGGACTCCAATTGTTCCCGGCGCTTGCCCAGCTCGAGGATCTGTTCTGCTACGGAAGTCCATTCCTCTTCGATGGAATCCTGCGGAGGGATTGTCCTGCCCTGGGCAAGCACCTGGTTCTGGAGATCGAGCGATGAATCGATCAGCAATACCTTTTCCTGCAGGGCAGCAATATCCCTGCCCTCGGGCGGATTCTGGTGCTCGATGTGGAGGACTCCCATCCTGCGCAGGATTTTAATCGTGGAATCTGCATCCCGGGTTTGGAAGAGGACAGTGGCTTTTTTCATCGGGACGATCATATCGCCACTTCCCAGGAATTCGCACCCTCGATCTTTTTCTTTGCAATTTTGCTCCTGCCCACGGCATTCGTCATCTGGTCGCCGAGATAGATCTTGATCTGCCGAATCGCTTCTTTTGCCTCGGGGATTTTCACCTTTTCGAACAGGTTGACGCGCTGCGTCGTAATACGCAGTTCACGGTTGAGAATCGATAGCCCTTCCTCAACGGTCCTGATCTCCTCACGAAGGGAGACCATTTCCCTCAACGCATCGATACCCCTGTCCATGAAGAGGGGGGTTGCGAACAGGTCGTATTCTGCCGGTTCGAATTCCGTACTGGCAAATAGGGGAAGGTCAACCCCGGCCACGTTTTTCTTTCCGGTGATCACTTTTACCGGTCGAAGCCACGATTCGATCAGAGGAGCCTCGACCAAAAGCCCCGCCCAGGTTTCCGCCGATCTCCGTTTTTCATGGAAGAAATTTTTCCTCTCCCGTAATGCCGCCTGCTGGTGCAGGATCTCAAGCTGCAACTGCTGCTTCTTCAACTGAAGTGTGGGCAGGTACCTCTCGTACTGCCGCAGGGCATCCCTCTGCTTTTTCAGTTCCCCCTGGGAGAGTTTGATCTTCATTTTGACTTCGGCCAGTGTTTGTCGATCATGGATTGCTTAATCCCTGTCTCTTCGGGAGAGAAACATTCGTGCAGGATCTCCCATCCCAGGTCCAGCGCTTTCTCGAGCGCGATATTTACCGAGAGAGACATCATTTTTTCCTCGAAGAGCCTTCCATACCTGATCAGTTTCTGGTCCCATGCACTCATCTGGAATCCCATGGCCTGCTTTTCCAGGGTTTCGCGGTACTCGGCAAAGAGCTGGATCATCGTATCCATGATGGTCCTGTGATCATCGCGGGTTTCCCCATTGACCTGCTGTTTCAGCCGGGAGAGGGAACCAAACGGCTCGATCACACCGTTCTTGAGATAGAACTGTCCCTCTGTGATATACCCTGTGTTATCCGGGATCGGGTGGGTCACGTCATCTCCCGGCATCGTCGTGGCTGCAAGGATGGTAATGGATCCGGCGGTATCGAAGTCCACTGCCTTCTCGTAGCGTGCGGCAAGCTGGCTGTAGAGGTCACCCGGGTACCCGCGGTTGGAGGGAATCTGCTCCATTGTAATGGAAATGACCTTCAATGCGTCGCAGAAGTTGCTCATATCCGTCAAAAGCACGAGCACGCGTTTTCCCTCAAGGGCAAAATTTTCCGCGACCGCCAGGCTGATATCCGGGACAAGCAGGCACTCCACGATCGGGTCTGCCGCGGTATGCATGAACACGATAGAGCGGGAAAGAGCGCCGTGTTCCTCCAGGGTGTCCTTGAAGAAGAGGTAATCGTCGTATTTGAGGCCCATGCCTCCCAGGATGATGATATCGACTTCGGCCTGGATTGCGATCCTGGCCAAAAGCTCGTTGTAGGGTTCGCCTGCAATGGAAAACACAGGAAGTTTCTGCGATTCCACAAGGGAATTGAAAACGTCGATCATGGGGATACCGGTGCGGATCATCTTGTTGGGGATGATTCTTTTCACGGGATTCACCGGCGGCCCGCCAATATCGATGAGGTGATCGGTCAGTTCGGGTCCGTGATCCAGAGGCCTGCCGCTGCCGTTGAAGATACGGCCCAGGAGCATTTCTCCGGAAGCAACACGCATCGGGTGTCCCAGGAACACAACCCTGTCGTCCGTGGAGATGCCGCGGCTGCCGGCAAACACCTGCAGAAAGACCTTGTTCCTGTCCAGGCGGATCACCTGTGCAAGGGAAGTACCACGCCTGGTCTTGATCGAGGCAAGCTCCGTATTGCCGACATCTTCCGCCTCGACCGTGATGACGTCCCCGACGATCTGGTGGATCCTGGTATAGAATTTCTGCATGCTAACCGCTCTTTACCCGCCCGAGTAACAGTGCCGAGATCTCTTTTTCGATGGCTCCAAACTCTTCGCTCTGCCAGGGAGCGGAGTTCCAGCCTCTGAATTGCTGTCTTAACTGCTGGAAGAAATGCAAGGCTGACGCTTTGTCTTCGAAGGCAATTTCCGATTCCATGATGCCGTAAATAAAGTTATACACATACATCTGGCGTTCCCTGGGCGTCGCTTCATCCACCGGGTCAAAGGCATTCTGCTGCAGGTAGACAAAATCAAAGAATTCCGCTTTGAGGTAATCCACGTAATCGTGGAGCGCCGTCCCTTCTTCTCCGACCACTTTCATCATCTGCGCGACATCGTTCCCTTTGCGCAGGATAAAATGGCCCCGCTCTTTCCGCTCTTCGTCGATAAAACTCCTGTACTTGCTCCAGCTGATCAACGGGTCGATGGCAGGATACCGGCGGGCATCCGAACGGCTCCGGGAAAGACCATGGAATGCGCCCACAACTTTCAAGGTAGCCTGCGTAACCGGCTCTTCGAAATTCCCTCCCGCCGGGCTTACTGCGCCTCCGATCGTGACCGAGCCGCAAGAACCGTCATGTAACCGCACCACACCGGACCTCTCGTAAAATGAAGCAATGTGGGATTCCAGATATGCGGGAAACGCCTCTTCTCCCGGGATCTCTTCGAGCCTTCCGGACATCTCGCGCATAGCCTGGGCCCAGCGGGAAGTGGAATCCGCAAGCAACAGCACGTGAAGGCCCATCTGCCGGTAATATTCCGCAATGGTGACCGCGGTGTAGACGCTGGACTCCCTTGCCGCGACAGGCATGGAGCTGGTATTGCAGATGATCACGGTCCGATCGGACAGGGGGCGATCGGTCCTTGGATCGATCAGCGTGGGGAATGTCTTGATCGTCTCGACTACTTCGCCCGCTCGCTCGCCGCATGCCGCGATCACAACGATGTCCACGTCGGCATGCCGGCTTGTCAATTGCTGCAGGACCGTTTTTCCGGCACCGAACGGACCTGGAATACAATAAGTCCCGCCCCGGGCGACCGGGAAGAGCGAATCAATCAGACGCATCTTGGTGACGAGTGGTTCTGCCGGTTTCAGTTTCTCGGCATATGCCCGGATGGGAATCTTCACAGGCCATTGCTGGCTTAAATAGACCGGAAAGACCTTGCCGTCCGGATCCCGGATCTGAGCGACCGCCTGTTTCTTGGTGAACCTTCCGGGAGGTTCGATCGTCAAAACTTCAAAAATGCCCGAAAAAGAGAAGGGGACCATACAATAGTGTTTAAAGAGCTTCTCCATTACGTATCCGAGTTTATCCCCGGCCCGGACCCTGTCACCGGGACTGGTAAGAGGGGTGAACTCCCAGGCCTGGGTGTCTGAAAGCGCCTCGATATATACTCCACGGGACAGGAAGAAACCGCATTCCCTGGCAAGCTCCGGCAGGGGGTTCTGCAGCCCGTCAAATACCTGGGAGAGCATCCCCGGCCCGAGCTCGACGGAAAGAAGCTCTCCGGTAAACTCGACCTCTTCCCCGATCTTCAGGCCTTCGGTTGACTCGTAGACCTGCATCTCTGCGAGGTTGCCGCGGACCCGTATGATTTCAGACTTGAGACGCTCTGCACCGTGGAGGATATAGGCCACCTCGTTCTGCATGACCGGAGAGTCGAAGGACACCGTGACCATATTCCCGCTGATTTTTACGATCCTGCCGGTTCTTGGTTCAGTCATGTATCCTCCGTTACTGCTGCAATGCCCTCTCGAGCAGGACTGTCGTATCTGCATTGCGTATTTTCTCCCAGCGCTCGAGGATCAGTAACTTATACGCATAGGTGATAAGGTAGGGAAGGTCAAAAGAATGACCGGTTGCCATCTCGTCCAGAGCCTTCCAGCGCGTCTCATCCAGCCTTTTCTCATCGTCAAGAATCGCGGAATCCCCCATCGTGCCAATCCCCGGAGGGAGGATGGAAGGACCAATGTAGCGGGAAGGTCGAAGATATGGGGAAGAATCCATTCGTTTCCGGGCGGCACGCATTCTGACCAGCTCATTCCGGAGTGCAGCATCGAATTCGACCCATTTGCGGATAACCCTGGGTGACGTTCCCTTTTCAGAATGCCGGACGGACTGCGGTAGTGCAGCGATCAGCCGGAAGTCCTTTTCCGGTATAAACCGCCTGCACTCTTCCAGGAACCGTTCAAAAGAAAATGGCGGTTTTTCTCCGAAATGCAGCATGGGGAGGCTCGCGACCAGGTAGGGATAGAAATCTGCCATCTTGCGCTCAGTCCTTGACTGCATCCTTGAGGATCTGGTTTAATTTCGGTTTGAGGTAGGTGCCGATGTATTCTGCCAGTGCCCTGTCGGAAAAATCATAATAGGATCTTCCGCTATCAAAACTGATGGTAAATCCCCCTGCAATCTCCTCCGAAGGCCTTAACAGGATCCCCGTTTTCGTTTCATCTTCCAGCCTGTTCAGATAACTTTTCTCAAGTGCTTCCAGGTCCTCTTTCTTCAAAATCACCATAATCCCGCCAGGCTCGCCGGCGCGATGGTTCCTGACCACCTCGACAAGAAGGGAAAAGAGTGCGTCAGGAGTCAGGGATTCCCGGATATCTGACACTATGATTCGTCCGAGCATGGCATTGATCTCTTTCCGGAGGGATAGAAGCAGGTCCCTGCCTGCCTGGGCGAGAAGGATTCTCTCTTTCTCATCCTCACGATGGACCCTGTCTTCGGCGGAAGCGATCATCTCATCTGCTTTTTTTCTTGCAAAAGACAGTATCTCTTCGGCTTTTTGCCTGGCCTCATCCTCGATAGCCTTCGCTTTCTCCTCCGCGGCCTTGATACCGTCCTGGTTAATTTTCTCGATCAGGTCTCGAATCTCTTCAGCCATGGGAAAACCTCATCGTTCTACCAGGATGGCATACTGACCCACTTGATTGGTTCCTTTTTTCCGCATCCCGGATCTGTCAAACGTTGATCAGGGATGGAAAATGCAGTATAAAATAAGTTTGGATATGCATCGCCGGGTTATCCCCATTGCATCCGCGAATAAATAAGTGGCTGCATAAAAAACCGATTATATTCCGTTTCTCTCTCAAAGAGGGATGATATTGCCGTGAAAACCGGTAAAAAACCGAATATGTTAAACGCTAACGTGTCCCATGTTCACATGGAGCAAAATTCTATGTTTGGTCTTCCTACCATTACTTTAGTTGCCGTCGGGGGAGCGGTTCTTATTGTAATTGCTCTCCTCGTCTTCTGGGCGCTCCATTTTAAGGAGGTCCCGAATTGATCGATCCCCTCGATGTCGCAATCGTCGCCACCTACCTGGTTGCGATGATTGGAATCGGCATATGGGCCTCGAGGAAGATTCACAATCTGTCGGATTATATGCTTGCAGGACGATCCCTGGGCTTCTGGCTTTTCACCATGCTCATGGTCGGGTCGGTCTGCAGCGGCATGTCGCTTCTCGGGGTCTCCGGGCTCGGGTATAATTACGGATGGCCGACGATCTGGGAGCAGATCTTCGTCCCCCTCTCGATCGCGTTCTGCATCATCTTCTTCGGGGTCAAGATCAACGGGCTCGCGAAGAAGAACGGGTACCTGACAGTCCAGGACTATTTCGTCCACCGGTTCGAAAGCCCGAAGGCATTGAGGTCTCTCTCCGCCGTCTCAGGAATCGTGGTCTCCATGATCTACCTTGCAGGCCAGTATACCGCAGTGAGTATCGTGTTGATGTGGATTTTTAATCTCCCGCACTGGCTGGCCCTGATCATCGGAGTGGTAATCGTCACGATTTATACCGTGATCGGGGGACTCTACGCGGTCACCTGGACGACACTCATCCAGGGCCTGATGCTGATCGCCGGCGTCCTCATCATGGCCCCGCTCGTGATCTTGAAGGCCGGGGGATTCACCCGTATCAACGAAGTGATGAGCGCAGGGAACCCGGATTTTGTTCAGCCCTGGGTTGGAAGCGGGGTCTTTACCCTTCCCTACGTCGTCTCTTTCTCGCTCCTCCTGATGATCGGGCTCGCCTGCGCGCCTCACGTCATCAACAATGTCCTGGCGGTCAAAGATACGAAGATGTTCAAATGGGCACCTCTCGTGGCGTTCCTGATCTACGGGGCGGTCATGTTCCTGCTGAAGTTCGGAGGATTTGCGGGGATTGTCCTGGTGAAAGAAGGTGTAATCCAGCTCCCGCAGGTGAAAAACGCCAGCGATTTCGTGTTTATCTACGGGATCCAGTCAACTATCCCGAACATTGTCATATGGGGAGTCTTTGCGGTCGTCGTGCTCGCAGCGGTGATGTCCACCACCGATCGCCTGATGTTGACCATAGGGACCTACTTTTCCTGGGACATCTACAAGAACATCTTAAAACCGGGAGCTTCGGATAAGCAGGTCCTGCGGGTCAGCCAGATCTCGGTTGCGGCAGCAGCCATCATCACTATGATGCTTGCCCTGGATCCCCCTGCGATGCTGGTCTGGCTCATCTGGGCAGGGATCGGGATCATGTTCGCAACCTTTTCGGTCCCCCTCCTCGCGGGCCTGTACTGGCGTCGCGCCACGAAGGAGGGAGCCCTCGCGAGCATGGCGTGCGGCCTTGCCTTTTCCATCATCTTCGGGGCGGTCACCTACTTTAAGATCGCCCCGCTGCCCGTTCACTTCAGCATGTTCGGAGTAGTGATCGCGTTGATCGCTATGGTAGCGGTAAGCATTGCCACGAAACCCACTCCGGAAAAAGTCCTGGACGACACCCACACCGGGTGGTTCATCCAGTTAAACTAATCCCTTACTTTCTTTTCAGTCCTGGTCGAGGTCATCTTCCGGATTTGTTCGTCGATCGAACGAAGTCTTTATGAGAAAAATTTCCGGTGGGCGGTTACTGGATTCCTGTTCAGGCTGCAACATTCCATATCCGGAAAACTACCTGCCCATCGGCTGCCGGGGCCCCTGTTGGAACATGGCGGTATCCATGAATGAAGGAAAACCAGGAGACCGGAGCGTCCGAAAGAAAAGCCTGCCTTATCCACAACCAGGGGTTCTTCATAAAAGTTAAGTGGGGAAGACAGGACCGCACTGCCCTCACATCTCAATTCTCGTGATCACGCCGTGGATCTTGTTGGCGGGTAGCTTGTAGAACTGGACGAAGGAGGGGGTGAGCCGTTTGATGGCATTGAAGATCTTCCAGAGAATATTCTCGGTCATGATCTCCTCCATTCCGTAAAATATGGCTTTTTCGTGGATTTCTGCGTCCTTGAGGATCGTACGGAGGTCGATCATCTGCATGTACCCGTATTCTATGCAGAAAATCCGGAGGCCGGGTGCCGGCGGGGGATCAAACCACCATCGCATCCCGAAGGGCTTTTCCGTGATGTTGACGCTGACAACGATGTTGTCCTCGTAGATAATGTTATTCTGGAAGATGGTATTGGTGATATACGTGGGAATGTGTTCTATGGTGCGCGCAAAGAAGAGCGCAGTCCCCCGTATTTTTTTTAAGGAATGGTAGGCAGCCTGGTATTTCTGGAGGAAATCTTCCTTCTCCATCGGATGTAAGGAGTAGTAGAGTCTCTGCTGTCCGTGGATATAGATCATGATGAGGCTGAATGGAATTGCAGCAAGGATCAGGGACCAATAGGCACCGTGGGGGATCTTCAGGAGAGTGGATAAGAAGAAGGCCATGTCCACGACGATGATCATTCCCGCAAGCAGCGTCCTCCCGTATTGCCTCCGGGCAAAGAAGATGAGGGTCATCAGGATGCCGGTGATGGTCATGGTGCCTGTGACGGCGAGCCCGTATGCCCCTGCAAGGTTTTCGGAGTACTGGAACGTCAGCAGAACGAAGAGAACCGCGATGCAGAGGAACCAGTTGACGCTGTCGATATAGACCTGGGTGCGGAGTTCGCTCGATGTGTATTTGATCCGGAAAAGGGGGAGCATGTGGGTGTTGATTGCCTGGTAGACGATGGAGAAGATCCCTGAAATGACCGCCTGCGAGGCGATCACGGTCGCAGCGACTGCCAGGAGGAGGAACGGGATATAGAGGGTGGGTGCCTGTGAAAAGAACATCTCGAAAAGGACAACCCTTGTGCCGGGATGCGATGCCAGGTAGGCTCCCTGGCCCAGGTAACTGATGGCAAGGGCGAAAAAAACAACGTACCATGCACGGCGGATGGGTTCTTTGCCGAGGTGGCCCATATCCGCAAAAAGGGCTTCCCCCCCTGTTGCACAGAGAATGATGGATGATAAGACCAAAAGGCTGGCAAATCCGTGTGTTGCCAGGAACTGGAGCCCGTACAGGGGATTCACTGCCGCCAGGATGGAAGGGAAGGAAAGAATCGAGAGGAGCCCGGAGACGAGGAGCACGGAGAACCATACCAGCATCAGCGGACCGAAGGCCGCGGCGACCCGTTCGGATCCTTTCTTCTGGAAGTAAAAGAGCCCGATCGTGATCACCGCAGCAAGGAGAAGGAGAAGATCCTGGCCCACGTGGGAATATTCAGGGACATAGCGGAACCCTTCCACTGCGGAGAGTATGCTGATCGCAGGAGTGATGATGCAATCTCCGATCATCAGGGAAACGCCGATGATCGAGAGGAGCCCGACACCCGCGACAGCCTTCTTGGACCCTAACAGGGGCGTAAGGAGTTCGCGAAGGACGATAGTGCCCCCTTCCCCGTTATACCCGAGTTGCATGGCCAGATAGGCATACTGGATTGTTACCACGATCACGAGAGTCCAGAGAATGAGGGACAGGACACCGATGATGTTTGGGAATTTTGGCTCCACAAGGAGAAAAATGACCGTCAGGGTATAGATGGGGCTGGTGCCGATGTCGCCAAAGACCAGTCCCATGGACTTGACAATACCTTTTTGAAATGGGGCACTTTGCGAATCTGTCATGGCTCTAAAAAATTAAAATTCAGGTTAAATTCGTTGGTTATTCAACCTTTGCATCCGGATCCCGGTCTCTGAANNCCAGGAATTCCGGGAACCGGGTGATCAGAGGATCCCGTCTTAAGGGGATTCCCGTTCAACGAATCCGATCCCCACAGGTGCGCGTATTGGGAATATATAAAGAAAAATCCGCTCCTTCAAAGGATCCAAGAGCGAAAATTATTTATATTATAGTGACATAGTAGGGGATGCCTCAGAGGAAAATCGCTGGGGATGCGTGCCAGGGCGAAATGAGTTCCTGCATCCGGACGGCTGAAAAGTTGCAGGGGCGATGGAGACATTTCGTCAGGGAGCCGAACAAATGTTCAGGAAACATCCTGCCAGGAAGGAATGAATCCGTGATCTGAAACGGCAGGAAAGATCATGGGTGGCGAAGGACATTCCTTATCCGGGGCCGGACAGATGTTCAAGGAACATGATGCTGCGGTACCACAAATCCGGAGGATCCAAACGGCGGACGATCCACGGGTGAACAAGAGGGGGTATCGCGGGGCCGACCATGTGTTCTCAACACATTCCCTGGGGCACATTCCTGTGTCCCTGGTGACTTTTTATCGGCTTTCTACCGTTGCTGATACTACGCCGGTGGACGGCCATGGGTTGATGCGGAACGGAAACGTTACCCGGCGAAAGCAATTCCAAAAGAGTTGTTGGTGGCATCAAAGGAGGCGTCAACCCTGTCCCCACAGGGGACAGGATTTCCACCATGGATCAAACGTTCAGCCGGTGACTTAGTTGGACACTAATACACCTGCATAGAGATGGCGGGATATCATAATTAAACCTTTTGGAATTTTCGGGGCTGGAAGGAGACGAATTCCGGATATTTTTGCTCCGGGGAGAAGATTATCCCCTTACAGGATGCAGGATAGAGCATGGGGCCCAAATCATGGTCCGAACTGGAAGACCTGGTCCGGAAGTATACCGGGCTTCCCTTTATTCCCGATGTCGATCACTACAGGATCATCCGGGGCGTTCCGAAAAGTCCCTGTATCTTTATCGGATGCACGGAGGTGCCGGTATGGGAAGATCGAAGGGGGGAATATCCCCTGTGCGAAGGGCATTACCGTATCCTCCTGCAGTGGAGGGAATCTGTCCGGGAAAACCTCATCAGGTGAGCGGAACAACGGAATTTCCTCTTGACCATGGATGCGGATGCCGTCTTCCGCACAACATCAGGGCAGGGTCCGCATGAGCGCCATACGGGCTGCCAGCCGGAATCCGGTTCACAGGAATGGGATATCCATTTATATCCGGCACGGATTCACTGGTTGCGGATGAATCCCTGATTCATCAGGTCATCCAGCCAGCGGTCGAGGAACACACACAGGTCGTTCCTGGTCTTGAGATCCACCTTTCCCGGGGCTGTATATACCTTTCTCGATCCGGCCCTGTCCTGGTACGAGAGGGGCTCTGCGATTCGCAATGAATGGTCAACTCTGACCTCCATGTCCGGGTCCGCCACCATCTCGCCTTCGATGACGGGATTCTGGGAGAGGGCGTAGGTGTCGGGAGAGAGGCGGTCGATGCAGAGCGGGATATAGGGCGGCCGCTCCCACACTGCATAGTTCCTGACTTCAAAAATTCCCATCTTTTCCAGTTTCTGATAAATTGAATGATATATATCCGGCATTCACAGCGCTTCCTGCAATTCCCTCCGGAATATTTGAGAGGACGGGAGAGATAAATTTACCCGATACGATCGAAGGAATCCTGTCCCGACCCATCAGATCAGGAAGAGGTGGCCAACGAGGATCCTCGCGCCTATCACGATGAGAATGATCCCTCCCAGGACCTCTATGCGGCTTCCGAATTGCCTGGCAAGGCTGCCTCCAAGAACTGCTCCCCCGCAGGAGAAGAGGAAGGATACGAGTCCGATGATAAGTGCTGTCCCCAGGATCCCGGATTCGAGGAATCCAAGCGTCAGGCCTACACCGAGAGCATCCATGCTGGTGGCCAGGGAGAGGAGGATCACCGTGGGAATGGACAGATAATCCACGGGATCTCTCTCTTCTCCCCCGGTCGATCCTTCGTACACCATCTTTCCCCCGATGATCCCCAGGATAAGGAATGCGACCCAGTGGTCGTATTCTCCGATGAGGGATACGACCGAGGACCCTGCAGCCCAACCTGCAAGTGTCATCCCTGTCTGAAACAGGGCAAAGGAGACTCCCAGTACAAAGGCGATCCGTATCTTCAGGGCGGGGTTCGTGGTCGAAGCTGCCAGGGATACCGCGAGACAATCCATCGCGAGACCCGCTCCCAGGAGGAGGGAGAGGAAGAGGTCCATGCTGCATTACAGGTGTGTGGCGTTCTCTAAAAAAGACATCCCGGATCCCAATGGGTAGTACTGAAATAACACGACATTTCCGATTTTATTTAATTTAAAAAAGTATAAGAACGGCCGGGAAAAACTGCTATGTCATGGCATGGCAGGGAGAGGAATCGCCGTGGTGACGCTTGCGTATGATCTTGTATACCGGCGTTCGATCAAGGATCCCGAGGGATTCTGGGGAGAGGCAGCAGAGAGCGTGGTCTGGGAGAAGAGATGGGACAGGGTTTTTGATGCGTCCCGCCCTCCGCATTATCTCTGGTTCCCCGGAGCGGTCCTCAATACCTGTTATAACTGCCTCGATCTTCATATCGAGAGAGGACACGGAGATCGTACGGCACTGATCTATGACAGCCCTGTGACCAGGACCGTTCAGAAGTTTTCCTACAATGTCCTCCGGGATCTGGTGGCCCGGTGTGCAGGGGGACTCAAAGAACTGGGTGTGGGAAAAGGAGACAGCGTGGTGATCTACATGCCCATGATCCCCGAAGCAGTCATCTCCATGCTGGCGTGCGCGAGGATCGGGGCCGTCCATTCCGTGGTTTTTGGAGGATTTGCCCCCCGCGAGCTGGCCGCCCGGATACGCGATGCGGAACCGAAGGTCGTACTCACTGCATCATGCGGGATCGAGGTGAACAGGCTCATCTCCTACAAGCCGATCCTCGATGAAGCCCTTGCCATCGCAGGCATCCCGGTCCATGCATGCGTCTACGTTCAGAGACCGCAGCACGAAGTAGCCCTGGATCATGGCCGGGACATGGAGTGGTCTGCAATGATGCGAAATGCCCCCCCTGCACCGTGCGTCCCTGTCTGTTCCACCGATCCGCTCTACATCCTCTATACATCCGGGACCACAGGTATCCCGAAGGGTGTGGTAAGGGATCATGGAGGACATCTGGTTGCGCTGAAATGGACCATGCCCTCCCTCTACGGAGTGGCCCCGGGAGAGGTGTTCTGGGCGGCATCGGACGTGGGCTGGGTGGTGGGGCACTCGTACATCGTGTACGGGCCCCTCGCGTGCGGATGCACCACCATCCTCTACGAGGGAAAATCGGTCGGGACACCTGATCCCGGTGCGTTCTGGAGGGTAGTTTCCCAGCATGGGGTCAAGGTACTCTTCACTGCGCCCACTGCCCTGCGTGCGATCAAACGCGAGGATCCTCGCGGATCGTTCCTGAAAAAATACGATCTTTCCTGTCTCCGCACCCTCTTCCTGGCCGGGGAACGGTGCGATCCGGATACCCTGCACTGGGCTGGGGAACGCCTTTCAATCCCGGTGATCGATCACTGGTGGCAGACAGAGACCGGGTGGGCGATCGGCGCGAACCCTGTGGGGATATCCCTCCTGCCGGTGAAGCCCGGATCCTGCACAAAGCCGATGCCCGGGTATGATGTGCGGGTACTGGACGACAGGGGGATCGAGCTCCCTCCGGGAACCACTGGGAACATTGTGGTGCGGCTCCCCCTCCCTCCCGGTTGCTTTACCACACTCTGGCGCAAGGAGGACGAATACGTCCGGAGCTACCTGTCCGCATATCCGGGATTTTACCTGACCGGGGATGCAGGATACATGGATGAGGACGGGTACCTCTGGATCATGGGCCGGACGGATGATATCATCAATACCGCCGGTCACCGGCTCTCCACGGGAGCCATGGAGGAGGTGCTCGCGTCCCATCCCGACGTGGCGGAGTGTGCGGTCACGGGGGTTGCGGATACCGTGAAAGGGGAGATCCCGATGGGGTTTGTGGTGCTCAAGGCCGGGGTCCGGCGAAAGCACGGAGAGGTCGTGCAGGAGCTGATCAGGATGGTAAGGGACCGCATAGGGCCGATCGCATCGTTCAAGGTTGCCGTGGTGGTCAAACGGCTTCCCAAGACGAGGTCAGGGAAGATCCTGCGGGGTGTGATGAAAAAGATGGCGGATGGCGAGAAGTATCAGGTGCCGGCCACCATCGAGGATCCCGCAGTCCTTGACGAGCTCACCGAAGAGCTTGCAGGGATAGGCTATCCTGCGAACTGAATTGTTTGAAGCACCGGAGAGTATTTGGGGGAGCAGAATGACCCCTTGAACCGGACTGGCGGTGCCTCATGCTGATCGGGATGGACGTGGGAGGGACGAACACCGATGTGGCCATCGTAGGAGACGAGATCGTCTCGGTCAAGGTCCCGAACGACCGGGGGATCCCGGCAGCACTCGATCGCATCACAAGTCAGGGAAGGCTGGGAGTAAGCAGTTCTCAGCCGCTCAACCGGATCCTGACCGGAGATCCGGTAAGAGTCGTGACGATCCTGTTTCCCGGCCCGGGGCTTGCATGGCCGGGTCTCCTGAAAGGATCGATCAATCACCGGGGGGATGCCGTGGAGAGGATCGATCCTGACGAAGTCCGCGGTTTCATTCTGGAAAATCCCGGAGATGCGGTGGCGATTGCATCCAAGTTCTCGGTGCGGAACCCCGTTCTGGAAGAGGAAGCCACGGATCTCGCAAAAGAGCACTACCCGGACGAGCGGATCGCACGGAGCGCTCCTCTCGCGCTCCTCGACTTCCCGGCACGGGTGACGACAACCCGCTTGAACGCCCGGTTGAAAGAAACGGTCTGTAAACTTACTGCAGAAATTGGGAAGGGAAGGCCGGACTTTTTCTTCTTTAAAGGGGATGGCGGCCTGGCTTCACCGCAGGTCGTCAGGGAAAATCCCTCCCTCCTTTTTAATTCCAGTGCTGCCGCAGTCGCTCTCGGGGCGTTCTTCCTGTCCCGCGAGAAAGAATGCGTGGTGGTGGACATCGGGGGAACTACCACTGACCTGGTCCCACTTCACAACGGGAGTCCCCGGATGAGGACCCTCATATCGGATGGCGAGAGGACGCTCGCAGAAACCGTGGAGACCCTGTCCATTCCATTCGGGGGAGATTCGGAACTGTCCGGCGGGCTGCAGCCGCACCGGATGGGAAATGCCCTCGCATTCGGGGGCCCCCGTCCGACACTCACCGATGCATTGAACGTCGAGGGTGCGGAGATCGGGGATCCGTCACGGTCGGTCCGGGTCGGGAAATCGGAAGCGGAGGATGCCGTCGACCGATATCTCGACCAGGTTTCGTATGCGGTGAAGGAAACGGGCATGGACAGAATTGTTGGCGCGGGGTTCCTGGCGCCCATCCTTATCCCCCGGATTGCCAGACGGGCCGGAATGCGATTTACAGTTCATACCGATTCCGGCTGTGCCAATGCGGTCGGAGTCGCGGTTTCCAGGGTGAGCCTCACCCTCCACGCCCGCTTCGATTCCGGGAGGAAGAGGGCAGTCCTCAACGGCGAAGTCCAGGGGTTGAAATGCATGGGTGATGATGACAGCCTCATAGGGTTCTGCAGGGAGGAGGTGCGCCGCAGGGCACTCGCTGCAGGCGCATACCCGGAAGATGTGAGGAAGATCGACCTGGTTTCCTTCCAGGCCTATGACGTGGTCAGGGGAGGATTCCGTGCTGAACGAATCGCAGACGTGGTCGTTCGTATTCCCCCCGGAATTACCATGGAGGCTTTATGACCGCCGGTCTTGTATTCCACCCGGATTACCTGCTCCACGAGCAGTCACCGGGGCATCCGGAAAGGAGAGAGCGGTTGAGTTACACCATCGATCAGTTCCGGGAAGAGGGGGTTTTTTCTCATCGCTCGATCCGGTTGATCACTCCGCAGCCTGCATCACGTGAATCGGTCATGAGAGTTCATTTTTCCGAGTATCTCTCATTCCTGGAGGGATCCAGTAAAACAGGGGGTTTTATCGATTTTGACACCAGTATCCCGATCCACCTCTGGGAGGCCGCGCTCCTTGCAGCGGGGGGGGCCATCCGCGCGGCAGATGCCGTTCTGGATGGAGAGGTGGAGAATGCCTTTGCCATGGTCCGCCCACCGGGTCACCATGCCCGTCCGGGAACCGGTGCGGGGTTCTGCTACATAAACAACATGGCCGTCATGGTCCGCCACCTCCAGGACCGGGGAGTTATGAAGATCCTCATTCTCGACTGGGACGCGCATCATGGCGACGGAACCCAGCAGATCTTCTATGAGGAGGATTCGGTCCTCTTCACTTCCATCCACCAGTACCCGTTCTATCCCGGCACAGGTTCGGTAGATGAGATCGGATTGAGGCGTGGAACCGGTTACACTGCGAATATGCCCGTCCCGGCAGGTACGGGGGACGAGAGTTACCTCTATCTCTTCGATACGGTGATCGGCCCCCTCGCTCGCGAATTCGAGCCGGACCTGATCGCCATCTCGGCCGGGCAGGACAACCATTTCACGGATCCGCTGACCGGCCTTGCTCTCACGGCACGCGGATATTCCGAAATGATGAGGAGAGCGGTTGACCTGTCGCGCGATATCTGCGAAGGCCACCTTGTTGCGGTTCTGGAGGGCGGATACAGTGTCGAGGGGGGACTCCCCTACACGAACCTGGGGATCCTTGCAGCCCTGGCAGGCCTCGACCTGTCCTGCATCAGGGAACCGTCGGGCTTCCTGGAATGGCTGCGGAAGGTGCGCGATCCCTCGGCACACAGGGGGGTCGTGGAGAATGCGAACGCATTGAGAACGAACCTTTCCCCTTTCTGGAGGTGCTTTGGAAGTTCGTGAATGGGAATGGACGAGGATATTCCCTTTCCCCTGGAGAGTATTTTAGGATGCGAAACCAAGAGGAGAAGAGATCATGCCTGGCAGGAAGGTGACAATCGGGCTTATCCAGGCTGCGGTTGTGGAGGACTCCGGAGAAAATCTGGAGAGAATAAGGAAACGGATCGATTCGGCCATCAATCAGGGTGCAGAGATCCTGTGCCTCCAGGAACTCTTTACCGCACCTTACTTTCCCCAGTACCATAAATCCGACGCGATGCGCTACGCAGAATCCATTCCCGGTCCGACTACCTCTGCCCTTTCCCTGATTGCCAGGAAGAACGGGGTAGTCATTATCGCTCCAATCTTCGAGAAGGAAGCGGATGGACACTTTTACAACAGTGCCGCAGTGATCGAGCCCGATGGCTCCATAGGAGCGGTCTATCGCAAGATCCACATTCCCGAGGATCCCCTCTACCATGAGAAGGAATACTTCTCGCCTTCGGGAGAATACGTTGTCGCGGACACCCCGTTCGCCAGGGTAGGGGTGCTCATCTGTTATGACCAGTGGTTTCCCGAGGCCGCCCGGGCGGCAACGCTCAGGGGTGCCGAGATCCTCGTGTATCCCACTGCGATAGGATATATCAGGAATCTTGCCGACCCGTGTGAAGGGGACTGGCGCGAGGCCTGGGAGACCGTCCAGAGAGGTCACGCGATTGCGAACGGGGTGCATGTCGCGGCGGTGAACCGGGTGGGGATCGAGGGGAACCTGGAATTCTTCGGGGGCTCTTTTGTCTGCGATGCGTTTGGAAACGTTCTCTGCCGCGCGGGGGATGGAGAGGAAGTTCTGGTCACGGAGATCGACCTGGAAATGAACAGCCTGGTCCGCGAGGGTTGGGGATTCCTTAAAAACAGGCGCCCGGACACCTACGGATCGCTCCTCAATGCTGTCAGGGGTGAGACGGAAGGGATCCCGAAGGATCTCGGGTTCCGCATGCCTGCGGAATGGGAGCCGCACGAGGCTGTCTGGCTCGCCTGGCCGCTCGATAACTCGACTTTTCCTGACCTGGCCGCGGTGGAAGAGACCTACGTCGGGATCGTCCGGGCGCTCCACCAGAGGGAACGGGTACACCTCCTCGTGCCAGGTAAGAATGAGTGCATGCGTGTGGCAGGAAGGCTGGGACGTTCGGGGATTGACGTGCGGCAGGTGAGGATGCACCTGTATCCCTATGCCGATGTCTGGTTCCGGGACTACGGGCCAACGTTTCTTGTACATCAAAAGACCGGGCAACTTTCCATGGTCAACTGGCGATTCAATGCATGGGGGATGAAATACCCCGAACTGGCGGCAGATGGTTCTGTCCCGGGATACATCAGCCGTACGTCGGGGATCCCCGCCTTCTCTCCCGGGATCGTGCTTGAGGGGGGTTCCATCGATGTCAACGGGCGCGGAACCATTCTCACCACGGAGCAATGCCTGCTGAACGAAAACCGGAATCCGGGCCTTACCAGGATGGAGATTGAAGAGCGGCTCCTGAAGTACCTCGGCGCTTCCCGCGTCATATGGCTGAAGGGGGGGATTGCCGGCGACGATACTGACGGGCATATCGACGACGTGGCCAGGTTCGCAGACGAACGAACCATCCTCTGTGCGGTGGAGGAGAAGGGAGAGGACGAGAACTATGCGATCCTCCGGGAGAACTTCAGGATCCTCACCCGCGCGAGGGATCAGGACGGAAGGCATTTCCGGATTGTACCGATGCCGATGCCGGGGGATTTGTATTCGGATGGGTCCCGCCTTCCGGCCTCTTATACCAACTTTTACATCGCAAACGGAGTAGTCCTGGCCCCCACATTCCAGGATCCTAATGACTCCTGCGCCCTGGAGATTTTAAGGGGAGTGTTTCCGGGACGGCAGGTCATAGGAATCGATTGCCGGGCTATGGTGGCCGGGATGGGTGCCATCCACTGTATCACCCAGCAGCATCCCGCACCGTGAGCCTGCCGGAGGGGACCACTGGCCAGACCCTCTGCTCCATCCAAAAATCCCGTGTTCCCCGTCAGGCCAGGGAGAAATGGAACTGGGAAAAAACCCAGGAATGTCCGGTGCCCTTCAGGACTGCCGTGAATCGTCCTTTCTCCCGAAAAGTCATTTCCCCGTCTCCCGGTTCGAGGGAATAACCGGATGAAACCCAGGCGACGGTACCGATTGCCTCGACAAGTGGATCGTGAAAGCGAAGGATGGACCCGCCGGAACCGGAACACATCTCCGATACGGAGCGGGAGAATCTGTCCGATCCCTGGATCCTCCTGGTCGTTCGCGGGAGAAAGCCGGTGATCTCAGGATCTGCAAGAGAGAGGAGAGAATCGAGATCCTTCCGGCTCCACGCCCTGGCAAACCGATCCAGGGTGTCAAGGATCTGGAGTGAGGTCTGCTGGCTGGTGCTCATGTAGTCGGGTGTATGGTCATGCGAACAAAAGAGGATTGCGGATCTGTTTGCCGGGGCTCATATCCCGTCTCCTGGTGGATATTCGAGAATCACGACAAAAGGGAGCAGCGATCATCGGTCACCACCATGGGGACGCAAGGAATGCGGTATACTGCTCTTTTTTTGGCAGGAAAATTGATGAAGATGAAGATGATTAGTCAGGAGGTAATGGGGGTCTTCATCTTCACGGCGAGGTTGGGGGGGTATTCTCTCTGATGACTGACATTTGCCGGATTGTGATAAATCCCCGGCAAAACATACGGTTTCGGATATTGAATATTAAATATTTCGTTTCTCTGATGAATCTCTGCAATTGCCGAAAAGATGGCCACAAATTGACTTATCCCCTCATTCTCCGGGACCAGAGTGCATTATGGGATGGTATATCTTTGCCGGGAAGAAATGAAGGATGTGCAAATGGCTGTCCCTACCCGTCCAGCGCGGCAAACGAACACTATTATCACCGATAGAGTCAGGTTCGAGCGCCCGGTTCCCGGAGACCTCTATTCTGCAGGCATGATCGCGATCGACATGCACTTTCATACCACCCATTCAGACTCGCTTGTCACGGTCAGGGATGCACTCGGACAGGCGCGGTCCCTTGGGATCGGTCTCTCCATCACGGATCATAACCAGATCAGCGGAGTGATGGAAGCAGAGGAGATCAACCCCGGCGTCCCGCTGATCCCCGGAATAGAAGTAAGTGCTGCAGACGGCCCCCACATCCTCCTGTATTTTTACTCTTGCCCCGATCTGGAAGAGTTTTATACCCTCCATATAGAGCCTTACAAGCGGGAAAGCCCCTACCAGGCCATAAAACTCACTACCCCGGAGATTCTTGATCGGTCCTCCGGATTCCGGTGCATCCGTGCAGCCGCCCACCCCTACGGGTATCTGCTCCTGAACAGGGGCGTAGGGAGATGTATGGATCAAGCGGTGCTCCCCGATGGAATCATCCGGGAATTCGATGCGGCAGAAGTGATCTGCGGAAGCATGAACCGGTCAGGAAACCTGAAGGCAGCGCAGCTCGCAGAGTGTCATCAACTCGGGATGGTTGGCGGATCCGACGGACATCTCCTCTTTGATCTTGGGAGCGTGCTCACGGTTGCCAGGGCCGGTTCGATCGGGGAATTCCTGGATTCTATTTCGGAACGGAACAATTTCCTCATAGGAAGGGAGAAGAACGCCCTTGAAAAAGGCCTTACAGGAACGGCAGTAATGACCCGTTTTCTACCTTATACACTCCCGTCCCTGGCAATCCACTATGAGCAGAACCTCCCCAGGATAAAACGGATTTGGGACAGAGCCGGTATTGCGTGGAACAAGAGACGGCGGTTCTGAATGCGAAATACGATCCCGACCGTGGGTAATCTATAATAGAAATAATGCAGATTGAATTCAGGAATCAGCACGATGGTCATTGAGAACGACGACCGGGAAGAATATATTTCCAGACTTGAGAAACGTATCGAGTTGCTGGGATCAGAGAATGCGGCATTCGCTGTAACACTGAACAAACTGATGCAGGAGAACATGAAGCTCAAATCAGATTTGAAGAACCTGTCCCGCAAGGTTGCCTGCGTTTCACTGAACGAACGGGACCCCGCGGTCCAAGTGGTAAGAACCGAAACAAAGCAGGGCAGATCAGAACGGTAATACCGGATCCGGGGGCCGGTCATCCCGGTTCTCCCGAAGATTTCTTTTTTCCCTGCATGCCGAGTATATAGAGCGATCATGGTCACCGGGGCCGGGAACTGCAGGATCATCCTCCATGCGGATATGGACAGTTTCTATGCAGCGGTAGAGACAAGGGAGCATCCGGAACTGGAAGGGATGCCGGTGGTGGTCGGGGCGGATCCGATGGACGGGAGGGGACGCGGAGTAGTGAGCACCTGCTCGTACGAAGCCAGGAAGTTCGGAGTCCACTCGGCCATGGCAATTTCCCGTGCATACCATCTCTGCCCTCATGCGGTCTTCGTGCGGCCCCATTTCCCGCTCTACATCCGGGCGTCCCGGGAGATCATGGAGATCCTCCGTGAATATGGGGACAGGTTCGAACAGGTGAGCATCGATGAAGCGTATCTTGATCTATCCTCCCTTGACGACTGGCACGAGGCCGGAAGAGTTGCGGGAAGGATCAAAGAGAGAATCCGGGGGCAACTCGGGCTTACCTGTTCCATCGGAATCGGTCCTGGGAAGATCGTCGCAAAGATCGCATCCGACCTCCGAAAACCAAACGGTCTTACCATTGTAAAACTGGAAGAGGCGGAAGGGTTCCTTGCACCCCTCCCGGTGGAGAAGATCCCGGGGATAGGGATAAAAACCGCCGCCGCTCTCCGGAATATCGGCATCGAAAGAATAGGGGACCTGGTTTCCGCGGATATCCAGGTACTCATGGGGGTGCTCGGGAAGGCAGCGGTGGATCTCGTGGCGATTGCCCGGGGGATCGACGAACGGGAGGTGGAGGAGGGAGAAGGGATCAAGTCCGTCTCCCGCGAGACCACCTTTGAGAGGGACGAGGAAGATACGGATACCCTGCTCTCTGTACTCGATGAACTTGCAGAAGAGCTGGTCTGCGAACTCGAAGAGGATCGGGCTCTCTGCAGGACAGTGACAGTCAGGGTCAGGTTCCCTGACTTTTCCACCCACACCCGTTCGAAGACTCTGCTTCATCCGACGAGGGAGATTCGAATCCTCTCGGCCACGGCGCGGGAACTCGCAGGCCTGCTCCTCCAGGGGGGGAGAGTGAGACAGATTGGGCTTCGTTTTTCCTCTCTTCTCGTCCTTGGGGGGGATCAACGGTGCCTTTCGGATTTCTATCCGGGCCCTGGAAGTGCAGACGAAACGGATCCGAAAGGGGTGGATTTGGACCGGCCGGATCGCGATCAAGGGGTCCTGGAATGATAGCGATTTGGTGCTTTCACGGACGTATCTGAAAAATGATATGGGGAGGAACCCTTTGCCAGGGTTCCTCTATCAGGACACGAATGAGGCGGAAAAGACAAACTTTTCGATTACTCCACTCGCAGTTACCTTCTGGTGGTACTGGAGGGAGCTGGAAAGATCGCTTTGTCCTCCCTGCATCGAGGATCCACGAACCCAGGCAGAGACGGATCCCTGGGCACCATCGGATGGTTGCGTGGACACGATGCCCGTATCCTCGAATCCCGGCTGAGTTGTCCGAACGCTCCATGGGGGTATAGAGAGCGTAGTTGAGGGGGAGACGATGCTATCCGGGAGCGGGGTATTGGTGTGCATCCCGAGGCGGGGAATTACCTCTCCGGATATCGCTCCCGCGCATACACCTGTAACAGGCAGAATGAGCAGGAATAGAATGAACAATCCTGCCTGCAGGGAATGCCGGGGTCTGTACTCCATTCAGTATTCACCTCCTACATCTATCCTGCGGAATACGGCGTCATCTGGGTGTCCCTTTCAGGCAGGGGCCCATCGGGCCGGTTCCGGGCAGCAGGGATGATCCCGGGTGCCGGGTTCCATGCCACCACACCATCATCGCAGCAATGCCTATATATTTTCATTGAACCTCCCGGTTTGATCGTTCCATCATCGGGATCGGGCCGAAACTATTACCACACCTGAAGAAAATCCTCCCTGTATGGATGAACCAATTCAGAAAAGGACAGAACAGGAGGTGGGGGACCTGTTGCGCCAGTACCTTCGCGAGATCGATGTAACAATCGCAAAAGAATTCAATGATAAGGATTTCTGGGGATTCTGGGTGAAATTCGGCGATTTCCCGATTCTTCTCGAAAATCAGAGGGGGAAGACCTTCTTCCTGGTGGCGTTCCAGATCACGTTGCCTGAGGGTCCGGATGTCGAAGAACTGAACGGTTATTACAATCGTTCCGATGCCAAATTCCTGTACGAACTCACGAAGGCGTTCACCTCCCCGCTCACCAGTTTCTCCCGCATCCTGGATAGCGGCAGAGTGGTGGGATTCACGGTCTCGCGATATATCTATCCTTTCTACTTTGATTTTTCCGTCAAGGACCTCGATCGTGCCATCCAGGCAATCGTAAGCCAGGGAGCCATAGGAATTGCCTTCATAAAGGCGTACCTTGGGGAAGAAGAGCAGATTGGAGGGACCCCTCCCGCAAGCGTTCCTCAAGACAAATGATCCGGTCGTACCAGGGAGGCGGCCTCGTAGCCGGGATTTAGGAGAAAATTTTTAAAAAAATAGGAATTCCCTGGTTTTAAGTCACGTAGATCCGCCGTGACGTGGAACTCTCGCCAATCTCATTTGTCACGGTGAGCCAGACAGAGTAGGTTCCAGGTTCCGTGAAGAGGTGGACCGGGTTCTTCAGGGTCGAGGTCTGACCGTCCCCGAACTGCCACAGCCAGCTGTCCGGGTTATGGAACGAGAGGTCGGTGAACTGCACGCTCATCGGGGCGGAACCGAAGCTGCTGTTCGTGCGGAAGATGGCGACGGGCGAGCGTTCCCGGATCGGAGAGAACGTGGGGGTCGGGGTGATTGTCGGGGAGGGAGTGATCACCGTGGACGACCGCACCCATAGATAGGTGGAGTACGAGTCGCTCCCGCCGTGATTGAAGACCGTCAGGGTGGCCCTGTATCTCCCGGCGGTGGTATAGGTATGGCTCGGGTTCTTTTCGGACGATGTGGCTCCATCGCCGAAGTTCCACTTCCACGCGAGAGGCGATCCGGTCGAGCGGTCCGTAAACCGGACCGTCATGGGTGCGGACCCTAACAGAGGCATCGCGACGAAGCGTGCATCAGGGGGGCTCCCCGAGGGATTGACCTGGATGTACATATCCTTCGTGGCTGTTGCCTGGCCGCCCTCATTGCCCGCGGTAAGACTGACAGTGTAGGTTTCGGGCAGCGGGTAGATATGGCTTATAGTGGAGCTGGAGTTCGACCATTCGGTAGTACCGTCCCCAAAGTCCCAGAGCCGGGAAGTGACTATGCCGGAAGAGGTGTCCGAAAAGGTCACATTAAGAGGAGCATTCCCCACCAGGGGTGAGGCGGTGAAGTCAGGAACCGGCGGGACAGGGGTGGTGACGTTGATGTAGTGGACTTTCGTAGTAGTGTTCGTGCCTGTCATGCCGCTCACCGTCAGGGTGACGTTATACAGGCCCTGGTCCGCGTAGATGTGTTCTGTATACCTGCCTTCACCGGTGCCACCGTCCCCGAAGTCCCAGAGGAAGTCGTCATAGTACCAGGCATACGGGACATTCTCATAGAAGGTGACCGCAAGGGGGGCATTGCCGGAGCGGGGATACCCATCAAAGTCGGCGACGGGCGGGGGCGGGAGTACCCGGATAAAATCATCTTTGGTGATTGTGCTGGTCTCGCCCTGCCTGCTTACCGTGAGAGTCACGGAATAGTTGCCCGGCTCTTCGTAGACCCTCCGTGGATTCTTTTCCGGAGATATCTGATTCTCATAGAACCAGTAGTAATCATCGAACTCCCAGAACCATGAACTCGGGCTCCCCGTCGATGTATCCTGGAACTGAACGTCAAGAGGCACGGTGCCGGTCGTGGTATTTGCGGTGAAATCCGCGGTCAGCGGGACAACCGCATTCACCTGGATGTATCCCGTCTTTTCCTTGGTGCTGCTTCCGTCTGCGTCCGTCACGGTAAGCGAGACGTTGTAGATTCCTGCCCCTGCGTAGACGTGCGTGGGGTTCTTCTCGGAAGAGGTGGCCCCGTCACCGAACGACCACGACCATGAGAGGACAGTCCCGGCGGACTGGTCGATGAAGTCCACGGAAAGCGGGGAAGTCCCGCTCCTCGGTGTGGCGGTGAACTCGGCGTGTACTCCTGGAGGTGCGGGGATCACCTCGATGTATTCATGCTTGGTGACCGGACTGCTGCCTCCCATGTTCGTTGCAACAAGGGTGACGTTGTAGAGGCCCGGGGTTGTGTAGACGTGGGTGGGGTCCTTGTCCGTGGAAACGGTCCCATCCCCGAAAGCCCAGGCATAGGAGATGATTGGCGATCCCGTGGTCTGATCGATGAAATCGACACTAAGCGGTGCATAGCCGTGCTTCGGGGTCGCGGTGAAATCCGCGATCGGTTCGGGGGGTGTAGCATTGCCGATGTAATTCACGTAGGTCAGCGTGTCGCTTCCTCCGATATCCATAACGGTCAGGGTGACCGTGTAGGTCCCGGCTTGCATGTAGTTATGGTATACTGTGCCTTTTTCGGTGGAATTCGGGCTCCCGTCCCCAAAGTCCCATTCATACGTGGCGGGTGGGGTGTCCCAGTCGATCGATCCTTCCGAATAATCCGTGAATTTCACCATCAGAGGGAAGCTGCCAAACCTGGGGGATCCGGAGAAGTCTGCCAGAGGCGCCGGGGGGGGAATGACCACGAAATCCTCTTTTGTGATCGTATCGTTCCCTGCAGAATTGCCCACCGTCAAGGTAACATCGTAGGATCCCACGCCTTCAAAATCATGCCACGGGTTCTGATACTCCGAATAGTACCCGTCACCGAAACTCCAGTTCCAGGAGGTCGGGTTGCCGGTGGAAGTGTCAAGGAACCCGCCATACGCATAGAACCGCCCATAGTAGAAATATTCGGTGGTGAAATTGGCCACCGGCATTTCCGTTGCCTGGATATAATCGGGTTCCGAGAGGGTATCGCTCCCGTATGCATTCGTAGCAGTCAGGTTCACCGTGTAGTCCCCTGCAGCGGAATAGGTATGGCTGGGATTCTGAACTTCCGAGTACGAACCGTCACCGAAACTCCAGTTCCAGGAGGTCGGAGTCCCGGTCGACTGATCGGTGAAGTTCACCTGGAAGGGCACGACTCCCTGCAAAGGCGAACCGGTAAACCCTGCCACAGGTAGAAGTCGCGAGACATGGATGTAATCCGGCTTTATGGTGGTATTCGTACCGCCGCTGTTCCCGACCGTAAGGGTCACCGTATAATCGCCTGGATTTGCGTAGGTATGGTCCGGACTCTGGAGGGGAGAGATCTGGCCGTCGCCAAAGTCCCACGTCCATGAAGTGGGATCGCCTGCCGAAGTATCGAAGAACTGGACCGTGAGGGGGGCACTCCCGCTCTGCGGCTCTCCCGTGAAATCCGCCAACGGGAGGGTATCGAATGCCCTGATATATCCTGTCAGGACACTGGTGTTCGACCCTCCGTCGTTGGTCACCTGCAGGGATACATTGTAGATTCCCGGCAGGGAATAGAAGTGAACAGGGTCGGGCAGGGGAGAACCGTAACCGTCACCAAAATCCCAGTTCCAGTTCGTGATACCCGTCCCAGTGGATGTATTGGTAAACTGGACATGAAGGGGTACGCGGCCAAGAGTCCTGTTGGCCGAGAAGGATGCTACAGGAGGTATATTGGTAACAATAACAGAATTTGCCCTTGTCAGGGAATCCGAACCACAGGTGTTATTCACTGTGAGGGTCACGTTGTAGGATCCCGGAGAGGTATAGATGTGGCAGGGATTCGAGAGAGGTGAGGTGCTGCCATCACCGAAATCCCAAAGCCAAGAAGTGGGATTCCCAGTAGAATTGTCACTGAAACAGACTTGGAGGGGTGGAAGACCACTATCAGGTGGTCCAACAAAGAAGTCGGCGACGGGAGGGCCTATCACTGTGATATAATTCACACGGGTGAGGGAATCTGACCCATAGGTGTTATTCACTGTGAGGGTCACGTTGTAGGTTCCCGGGGAGCTTAAATAGCAATGGATAAGATCCTTTAGAGATGAGGTGTAGCCATCACCAAAATCCCATTGCCAGGAAGTGGGATCCCCTGTAGAATTGTCGCTGAAACTGACGCATAGGCCGACACATCCACTGCGTGGTTCTCCGGTAAAGTTAGCGACCGGTGGAGGGGGGGAGACCGAGATATAATCATTTATTGCGCTTGTATTGGAACCGCCGGTGTTTGTCACTGTGAGGGAGACGTTGTAGACTCCCGCCGATGCATAGGTATGCAGGGGATTTGCCACGATCGAGGTGTTTCCATCTCCGAACGTCCAGAGCCAGTTATCGACCACGCCGGTCGATGAATCGGTGAACTGGACATCCAGGGGGGCACTGCCGGAGAGCGGAGTTGCGGAAAATCCGGCCACGGGTGGTTGCGGGGTCACGATGATGTAGGAAATGCGCTCCTCAATATCGCTCTCACTGGCATTGGATACCGTAAGGCTGACGGTATAGTTGCCCGGGGCTTCATACAGATGAGAAGGACTCTGGAGATTTGTGGAATTTCCGTCACCAAAATACCACAACCAGCCGGTGATATTTCCCGTTGAGAGATCGTTGAACTGTACATCGAGGGGTACCTGTCCGGAAAGCGGGGTTGCGTTGAAGTCCGCTATGAGAGCAGCAGATACCGGTGACCATCCTGCCCCAATCAGGAGGAGGACGGAAATCAGGAGAATTTTCTCCATTCGAGTGTGCCTGGATTGACCATTCATGATCCGACTTCCATGAAGGTGCACACCTGAGGGCGGAGCTAGCGAGCAGGTCACTCGGAAATGTCAAGCCTCAAGCTCTTAACGAGCTATGCCTTTGGATGCCACCTTTATACGTTTGCATTCAAGTTGCAGGTTTATAAAGTTTTGGGGTGTTTCCGAGGATAAGGTTCGAACATCGGTCGGATGGATGCCAGCGAATTCGCCGGGTCTCGTGGAAGTATACCTTATCAGGTACCGGGAGTACAACCCTTTTCCATGGAAGAGACGGATTGGCTCGGGAAGGCCCGCCATGCAGAGAGGCTGGGAAACCACGAGGAGGCGTTACGGGATTATGCTCGTGCCCTTGCAACCGACCCGGGGAATGTGCATGCCCTCGAGGCGCAGGGAGACCTCTTCTACGAGCTGGGAAGGCATTCTGAAGCCCTGGAGTCTTATGCCGTTGCTCTGCGGAAGGATGCGGGGAACCTCATGATCCTTTACAAGAGAGGGTACACGTTGCGAAAAATCAGGCGCTTTGAGGAAGCGATTGCATGTTTCGACCGTGCACTGGCGATCAAGCCTGATTTCAGTTATGCATTGAACGACAAGGGATTTGCATTAAATGAACTCGGGAGATACCGGGAGGCCGTTGCATGTTTCGATCGATCCCTTGAGGAGAGCCCAAGAAACATCAGGGTGCTGACAAGCAGGGGGATTGCGCTCCGGGAACTGGGGATGTACGAGGAATCTCTTCGGTGTTTCGATCGTGCCCTGGAGCTGAATGCACTGAATTATTTCGTGTACTACCAGAAATCCCTGGCACTCCGGAAAATGGGGCGGGATCAGGAGGCAGAAGCGACCCTTGCACGCATTAATGCTCCCTGGACCGGGAGGCCGCAGTCCGGATGACAGCATGGCCCGGAAGTGTCCCGGACCTATCCCCCTGACCCGTATTCCATAAGAGGGCAGCAGGGGGCGTTCCCGGGAGGAAGGTGCTCCTGGACACAATCCAAAAGATTCAATCCCCCGTCAGGGGAACAAACTATTCTCCGGATCTGCGAAATTTACCCCCGCACCCCGGTGGAACCTGTCTATGACAAAACAGTTCACCCGGAAATACCCCTTCTCCGTCTACCTGGTGGGATGCATTTTTTTAATCCTCTTCGTGGCGGTGATTGCCCTTATCGGTGTCAGTTACCTTGCTGCCGAAGAAACGCTCAACGAGAACGCCCGGAGTATCCGGCAGCAGACGGAGCAGAACTTTATCACTGCGTTCCAGACAAAGAAATCCGGTCTCCGTCTCTACGAAGACCCATTGGACAAGCGGATGGAGGAGACCTTCGGTGTAGTCCTCGCAGAATATGAGGCCGTGGGAGGAGACCCGTCGAAGATGGACCTCGAGGCCGTTCAATCAGATATTGGCGGGGATATGGAGCTGTATGTCATCGATTCAAATGCAACAGTCGCGTATACTACCCATTCCGCTGACCTTAGCCTCCATTTCGCCGATAATAACCCCTATTTTGTCGAGCACCTGGATGAGATACGTCGTTTCGAAGGATTCTTTCCGGATCGGATCGTGACGGAAATATCCTCGCCCACTTTTCGGAAATATGCCTGTATGCCCACCCCAGATCACAGGTTCATCCTCGAACTTCGGTTATCGGGAGAGTCGGTCGCCTATCCGCGTGAGGGGTGCAGCCTTCATGATGAACAGATCGCGAACGAGATAACCCGTCTCAATCCTTATGTCGAGAACGTGCGGATCTTCGACGTCACACTCCGGCAAATGATCAATGGCAACCCGGTGGAAACCGGGGATGAAGGACTGAAGCAGATCCTTGCAACAGTATCACGGGACAGGAATACTCTGGAATTTGCGGACCCCAGTTCAGGAAATACTCTCCGGTATATCTACGTAGATTTGCAGGAAGGGCTGTATGGATCGGATTTGAGCCGGATACTGGAGATCAACTACACTTCGGCCCCTGTAAGAGAGGCCCTCCAACATACGATGACATTCTACCTGTCCATCGGAATCGCTGCACTCCTCTTGTGTTCGCTCCTCGCATTGGGGATCGCCCGGCAGCTGACCCGTCCCATCTCCGGGATGGTAAAGGACCTGGACGCGATTGCCGGGGGTGACCTGGATCACGATCTGACTCCCCCGCTCGGGAGCGATCTCCTCCATCTGGAGGAGAGCATATCCAAGATGGTCACGACCCTGAAGAATACCATTGAGGAATTACGCACAAGCGAGCGCCGATACCGCGATATGGTCGAAGACCAGAACGAAGTCCTTTTCAGGATCAGGCTCGATGGGACCCTGATCTTTGTCAACAATGCGTACCTCCGCCTCACAGGGGTCAGCCTTGACGAAGCCATAGGCAGGCCCCTTACCATCAGGCTGCACCCTTCGGATGAACAGGAAGTGATCCAGGCAGCGCTGGCTCTTTCTTCCGAGAACCCTGTGATGAGCCGGGATGTCCGGGTCTTTCTCCCGAACGGGGAGGCAAGGTGGTTCCACATCAGCGTCCGGGTAATCTTCTCAACCGGTGGAGTCGTCTCGGAGTTCCAGGTATCCGGCGTGGACCTTACCGAGCAGAAATCAGCGGAACTGGCCCTTAAAGAGAGTGAAGAGAAGTACCGGACACTGGTCCAGAGCGCAAACAGCATTATCCTCCGCCTGAAACCGGATGGTACGATCACATTTATCAATCAGTTTGGGATCCAGTTTTTCGGATTCGCAATCGACGAACTGATCGGAAAAAATGTCGTGGGCACTATTCTTCCCGAGAAGGACAGCGAGGGGAGAGATACAAAGAGTTTTGTCCGGGATGTAGTTACCAGTCCCGAATGGTATCGTTCGGTGGAGAATGAGAATGTCACCCGCGACGGGAAACGTGTCTGGATCTCATGGACAAATAAACCACTCTTCGACACCGGGGGAAATCTCACCGAGCTTTTATCGATCGGCAACGATATCACGCTCCTGAAGGCGGCGGAGGAAGAGATCCGGAAACTTAACAACGAGCTTGAGGAAAGGGTGATCGAAAGGACCCAGCAGCTCGAGGAGGTGAACCGGGACCTTGAATCCTTCACGTATTCGGTCTCCCATGACCTGAGAGCTCCCCTGCGTGCCATTTCAGGGTATTCTTCCATCCTGCTTTCCGAATTGAAAGGGCTCTCTGAACGGGATCGGACTTATCTCGAAGTTTTGCGGCAGAATGCGCACGAAATGGGGAGACTGATCGACGACCTTCTGAATTTTTCCCGTCTTGGACGGCAGTCGCTCCAGAAAGAGACGGTGTACCCTGAACGGATAATCAGGCAGATCATCCCGCAGTTCCTCAAGGATCCTTCCAATCAGGAGATCGAATTCCTTGTCCATGCGCTGCCCCCCTGCCAGGCAGATGAGGGGCTTCTGAAACAGGTCTTTTTCAACCTGATCTCGAATGCGGTCAAGTTCACGCGCCCCCGGACAGACAGGAAGGTGGAGATCGGAGCCCAGGAACAGAACGGATCCATCGTTTATTATATCCGGGATAACGGGATCGGGTTCGACATGAAATATTCGGGAAAGATCTTCGGGGTGTTCCAGAGACTTCATAACACCGAGGAGTATGAAGGAACCGGAGTAGGACTGGCAATAGTACAACGGATCATCGATCTGCATGGAGGGAGGATCTGGGTGGAATCTGAAGTGGATCGCGGGACCACTTTTTTCTTCACCTGCGGGAGGCTTTGACACAATCCCGGAACCATGTCGTTTCCGGAATCGCGGATACCGGTCAGGACAGAAGCCCTAAAATCCATGGATGCCCATATGATAAGGAGGGAATCAATAATGAGGCGGACAATCATACTCACGGCAATCCTTGCTGTTCTCATTCTTGGATGCGGTTGCCTCCAGAATCCGGGTCAGCACCAGGAGACCCCCCCGATCAATAGCAGCGAGAGGGCACTCCAGGCGGTCCGGTTTTTCATGAACGATACCGGATACAATCCCCCGATGGAGAATCTCTCCGTGAGGGACGGCCTGCTCGTATTCGGCTCTGAGAATATCTCTTATGCGGTGGACCCTTCGCAGGAGAAAGTTGTCCGTGCAGCATTCCTTGGCCGGGATGCTGTGCAGGTCGTGGAAGGAACACCCCACTATGAAAAAGCACTCGGGGGAATCCGGACATTCCTGGAGGCCCCCGGATTCGATTACCGGTTCACGGAGTTCACCTTTGAGTCGGATCGATACGGGCTTTCTTCTGCAAACATCTCCTTCCGTGTGAATGCCACTTCGGGGATCGTGACATCTGCGCGGTTGCAGGGACCCGAAGTGGAATCGGCCCTCCGGAACAGCACTTCATACCAGAATGCTCAGGAAGCTGCAGTGGATGGAAATTTGACCGGGATGGTAGACTAAACACAGCCCCCCATCCGCTCATTTTCAAAACAAACGACGATGGAGATTTTTTTATCTTTTTCTGACCGCGCAACTATTTATCCAGGATCAACCGGAGGAGTGTTTCCCCGCCTTCCGGCCCGGCAGTCTTCTGGCTTCCGTGCATGACGTCGATGAGCCTGATCCCCAGCTCAGCCGCAAGGGGGCGCTCCATCATGCCGCCGATCAGGACCTCGATCCTATCTTCTTTCAGCCTCTTTTTGATCTCGTCCCATTCCGGGGAAACAAGGACCGTGCATCCGGGTCCTGCAGCAGCCACGACCTTATCCTGGCAACCTGAATCGAAATCAAGCACGATCAGCCGGGGGGAGAGACCCCGTGATGAAAGGAATCGGGCCAGGGAAATGGCCCTTGTCGGGCCGCTTACCACGGCGATCCGGGGCGGATTCGGCAGTAGTGGCGGAGGGTCCGTAAGATCCGGGATCGGGACATTGCCGCCAAATCCAAGGGCTTGGGATACGTTCCGCAGGAAATCGCGGCTGGAATTCTGTCCTATCGGGAACTCGGCAACCAGGAAGGGGGTTCCATACGTATCCCTGAGATACCCGGCTGCGGAAAGGCCGGAGGTTTCGCAGAGCACAATATTGAGCGAGGCCTCGGCCATGTGCGCGAGATCCCCGAGGCTCGCACCTGCAGGAAGTACTGCGATCACTTCGACTCCGATCAGCGAGAGGAGGCGGCGCAGTTCCTTCACATCCGGGCCGGCCCGAAGGACGCCGAGAAGGTTGACTTTGCGTGGATCCCGGCCAAGACCTGTGCCTGAACAG
This sequence comes from Methanolinea sp. UBA473, assembly GCA_002509495.1. Taxonomy (GTDB): domain Archaea; phylum Halobacteriota; class Methanomicrobia; order Methanomicrobiales; family Methanospirillaceae; genus Methanolinea_A. The sequence goes on from DAEV01000061.1 coordinate 52,810, forward strand.
ACCTCCACGATGCGGCGGAGAGTATCGGCATATCCTTCCGTATAATCGCCCGCAAATCCTCCGGCATCAATTCCTATGACGACAGCGCGGGTTGATGCGGATGCGATCGCTCCTTCGACATCTTCCCCGATGATGCTTGAGGCGCAGCAGGAGAGCACTACGAGGATCTCGGGAGACCGTCGTGCGTCCAGTTCCTCGATGGCATCCTTCAACCTCTGTTCCGCCCCAAACACCACGTCTTTCTCATCCAGGCATGTAGAGAAGACGGGAGACACCCTGTCCCCCCTCATGCCGAGAATGTAGTTGATATGGTATACACACCCCTTCGGGCCGTGTACAAGGATTACACTGTTCCTGAGAGTGGACGCCGCTTTGATAGCCCCAAAAAGCCTGCAGGTGGCCCGGGGGACCTCGGTTGCATTTTCTACCATATAGGGGGAAAGGATCGAAAGATTCAGGAGTTAATGAACCATCAGGATTCACGACCTATCAGGATCGGGGATTTTCTTGCAGAATCTGCACGGGAAGCAGTAAGATGTAGATCATTATGTAGATGACGCTCCAATAATCTAAAGAGAGGTCACCGGGTATACCTATGAATTTGCGGAACAAAACGCTGGCTATCCTCGCAACACTATTTATCCTGACATTTTTGCTGCTTTCCGCAATCACCTACATCCAGATCCAGCAGAATTACGTATATTTCGATAAAAAAACGGCGGAAGCCGACGTGGAACGTGCCGCAAGGGTACTTGACGGGGAACGCGGAACCCTGGTGATCACGCTGCAGGACTGGGCGATGTGGGACGATACCTACCGCTTTCTGGAGGGCGGGGATCATGAGTATATCGAAAGAAATCTCAACAGTGAATCGCTCTCCAACCTGCGCCTCAATTTTGTCATCTTTACGAATTCATCAGGTACGCTCTTTTACCAAAAATGGCTCGATCATCGTGGTGTATCTGAAATAGACATTCCGGCATCCGTATCTGATTCCATAAACAGCGTCCCGGGACTCCTCAATGTCCAGGATCCGACGATTCGGTACTCCGGGATCCTGGCGACGGATGATGGCCCGGTGTTGATCGCGGCCATGTCCGTGCTGAACAGCGCAGGAGAAGGGCCAATCCACGGGACCATGGTGATCGGCAGGTTCCTCGACGAGCAGGAAATGACAGAAATTTCCGCTATCACTTCGCAGCCGGTTCGCCTGGTCGTCCCGGCGGGGAATGTGGTATCCCCCGCTACGACATCCCTGCAGCCCGGTGTTATCGCAGTGCGTGTCAGCGATGACCGGAATCTGACAGGATCCCTCCTCACACCTGATCTCTCCGGCCAGAGGTATGTTCTCCTGGAGGTCATCTCCGCCAGGGAATTTTATAGTTCGGGTGGATCGGCCCTCCTTGAATTCTTCCTGGTGTTTGCCGTGGTCAACATTGCGTTCATCATCCTGTTCCTTTTCTTCATCGACAGGTACATCCTCGCCCGGCTCGGCCTCCTTACCTCCAGGGTCAACGAGATCTCGGGAGAAACAGAGGATATACCGGATTTCTCAGTCCCGGGAAATGACGAACTTTCCAGGTTGGGAAATTCCCTCAACCTCATGATGCACAGGCTTCGGGAATCCAGGAGAAAGGTCAGGGAGAGCGAGGAACAGTTTCGCCTTTTCATCCACGACTTCCCCGGGACGATCTTTGTCAAGGATCAGGACTCCCGTTTCCTCATGGTCTCCCAGAAGGCGGAGACCATCTTTCATCATGCTCCTGCAGAATTGCTCGGCAGCAGCAACAGCGAAATCTTCCCTCCTTCACTGGCAGAGCGGTTCACCCGATGGGAAAAAGATGTGCTGGCACTTCCCTCAGGGGAGTACCGGGAATACACTGAAGAAGCCGATGTCGAGGGCCGGACATCGACGTATATGATCCTTCTCTTCCCTATCCATCGCGCAGGGGATGCACCTCTTATCGGAGGGTTTGCGATGGATGTAACCCAGATACGGATGGAGAAGGAAGCCCTCCTCCGTGCGCATAAAAAAATGAAGATCCTTTCCAGTATTACACGGCACGATATCACCAACAAGATCTCCCTTCTTCTTGCCTATGGGCAGATCATGCGGGAACATACCGCCGGAGATCCGACGATGATGGAAATTATCCGCAAACAATCCTCTGCGGTGAATGCAATCCGCCACCAGATCGAATTTGCAAAGGACTACCAGGAGATGGGCTACCAGGCCCCAAGGTGGCAGAAGGCATCATTGGTACTCGTCTATGCTGCATCACATCTGGATTTCACCGGTGTGAATCTCAAGAACGGGCTTGGAAATCTGGAATTATTTGCGGATCCAATGCTGGAGAAGGTATTTTACAACCTCCTGGAAAACAGCCTCCGGCATGGTATCCGTGTCACCAGAATCCAGGTGGATTTCGAGAAGACGGAGGATTCGTGCCTGATCTTTTTTGAGGACGATGGGATTGGGATCCCGGATGAGAGGAAAGAGGAGATATTCGGGAGCGATTTCGGAAGAGAGAAGGGGCTGGGGCTCTTCCTTGTTCGCGAGATCCTCGGAATCACGAAGATCACGATCCGGGAGATCGGTATCTTCGGCACGGGTGCAAAATTCGAGATCCGGGTTCCTTTGGGAAAATACCATATTTCCGAATACTCTTAAGAAATAAACAGAAACGAAGGGACCCCTTGACAAAGGTCAGGCTACCGGGGTTTCGTTCCCGGGGCTATCGTTTTGCATTCCTTTACAACGCGATCCCGGACACGGGGGCGGCATCGAAACGGATCTCCAGGAACGGGAACGGAACGTGGGGGCCACGTCTTTATTGTATTATTCGTGAACAACGGGATGGATCGAGGGAGATTGGTCTCTATTGAGTCCAACCGGTCCGGACGGTTATCAATGGGATGTTTAAAGGATGTAAGAACATATTTAGATCGAGTGATAGGAGATGAGCGGGATGAACCCAAAGGATGTGCAGCAACTCAATGCAGGGGATTACAGGGATGCACCTTTTGAGAAGGTCATCCTTCCTCTTGGGTCCCTTGAGAGCCATGGACCGCACCTGCCCTTCGGTACGGATGCCTTCACCGCTTCTCACCTGGCAATGGAAGTAGCAGAAAGGGTGCCCCGGGCAGCGGTGCTTCCGGTTCTTGCCTATGGCGTCAGTGAGCATTACCGTGATTTTCCTTTTACGGTATCATTACGGCCAGAAACCGAGATCGCGATACTATCAGATATTTTTGATTCCCTTCACAGGGAAGGAATCCGGAAAGTGTTCATCCTGAACGGCCACGACGGAAACATCGCCCCCGTGGAGATCGCGGCCCGGACAGCCAAGGTGAAACACCCCGATTTCCGCATCATTTCCCTTGACGCCTGGTGGAGAACCCTGTCAGACCTGCTTCCTCCTGGATTTTTCGAAGTATGGGATGGGCTCGGTCACGGAGGGGAAGGGGAGATGTCCATCGCCCTCGCTCTTTTCCCCGATCTGTGCCATCCCGAACGGGCAGTCGGTGTCGTCCCTTCCCTTCCATTGCATATCGATGTGAAATGGCTGTTCTCTGAACTGACCGATTGCGGGGCCACCGGAGACCCTACTAAGGGAAGCCGAAAAAAGGGCCTGGCAATGAAAGAAATCCTTGTTGAAACGATCGTCCAATTATTAAAGGATCTCGACGGCTGCGACTGGGATTACCGTTCACTTTCTGTGAAAAAGTGAAATTTCAAAGTCCTGCTCCTGGAATTAATTAATAAGGTTTAACATGAGGCAATCACAAGCCGTAAGAGCATGAAACAGGACACACGTATGAAACAAGCAACCGTTTTCGTAGTTGCTCTTATGGCCGTATTGGCCGTAAGCCTCTTTGTCTGCGGGTGCACGGAGTCTCCCTCGGCAGGAACGCCCACGCCTGTTCCCACCACGGCGCCTGTGCAGCCCACGATCACTTCCACCCCGAAGCCTACCGAGGTTGTCCCCATGAAAGTGTTCAATGAGACCGATAACGGGTCCGAAGTGAATATCACGAAGGACAGTGAGTTCAGCATCAGGCTCGAAGAGAATCCCACGACAGGGTTCCAATGGAACGCAACCCTCTCATCAGGATTAACCCTCCTCTCCGATGACTATCGTGTGAATGAACACCCTCAGGGAATGGTCGGAGTGGGAGGAATCCATTCCTGGAACATCAGGGCAGCAGGGACCGGTGTACAAACGTTTTCTGCGATCTATGCCCGTTCCTGGGAGAATGTGACCGGGAATGAGACTGCGTTTTCCATGACCTTCAGGGTCGAATAATCATCTTTTTTCCTGCCAACGATTCCTGTTTTTCCTACAGGGTGTCGTCCATTTCACGGAAATGATCCGGGTTGACAACCAAATCTGCCCCGGCAATGCCCTCTTCCGAAGATAGGGCTTTGAGAAGAAATTACGGCCTCTCTGATCCGCGGAAGGGAGTAATGCTATTATCTTCATTCAGGAGAGAGTACATACAGATATCCAGCAGGATTCCGATATGACAGGAGTTAAAAAAGATGCTTTCAGGGACTGAAAGCGAACGGTATCTTCGACAGATCCCCCTTATTGGGGAAGAAGGACAGGAGAAGCTGCGGGGGGCAAAGATCCTCATCGTGGGAGCAGGCGGTCTTGGAACCCCGGCAGCACTCTACCTGGCCGCAGCAGGTGTAGGTCAGATCAGGATCATCGATCCGGACAGGGTGGACAGAACGAATCTGAACCGGCAGATTCTCCATACGGAAAAGGACATCGGACGACCTAAAGTCCATTCTGCGGCAGAGAAGCTCCGTGCCCTGAACCCGGAAGTGGAGATCGAACCGATCGAGGATGCCCTTCGCGAAGAGAACTCCGATCCTTTGGTAAGGGGAATGGACCTGCTGCTGGATGCCCTCGATAATTTCCAGGCACGATACATCCTCAACAGGGCTGCAGTCTCGTGCGGAATTCCCCTGATCCATGCAGCGGTGAACGGGCTTTCCGGCCAGATGACTACGGTCATCCCCGGAAAAACGCCCTGCCTTGAGTGTATTTTTCCCCATCCGCCTCCTGCCGCAAGACCTCCGGTCCTCGGGATTACTGCAGGTATGCTGGGGCTTCTCCAGGCAGGAGAAGCGCTGAGACTGTTACTTTCGCAAAATGCAGTTGCAGCAAACCGGCTCCTGGTATGGGATGGGAGGGAAGCAAGCCTCGAGTATATCCCGATGGACAGGGATCCCTGCTGCAGGGTTTGCGGAGTGGAGAGAGGGAGTTCTGAATGAAGATATGGATAAAAACATTTGCACGGTTCAGGGAAGTCTTCGGAGACCGTTTCACCGTCGAGGTCCCTCTGGATGCGACCGTTCTCCAGGTGGCAAAGACCGTGGAATGCATGCATGATGGCGGGAGGGGGATGCTGATGGAATCGGACCATACCATAAGGAGATCGGTAATCCTCCTCCGGAATGGCAGGAGAATCCCTGGAGAGGGGCGGGAACAAGTCAGGCTTTCCGAGGGAGATGAATTGACCATATATCCACCGGTTGCCGGAGGATGACCCTGGGGTGCCCATGATAAAAGTTACAAGCGGGGATTTTGATGTGCAAGCCACGATCGATGCGGCTGCACGCCGTTCTATCGGGGCGTTCGTTACATTCGTGGGGGTTGTAAGGGACGACGGGATCGAGCGGATGTACCTGGAGGCCGACTGTTTCGCCGCGGAAGAGGAGTTGTCCTGCATCCGGACGGAGGCCGTGGATCGGTTCGGGGTTGAGACCGTGGATATCATCCATCGCGTAGGGGATCTCAGGGTGGGGGACCCCATTGTCCTCATCATTGTAGGAGCTTCTCACAGGAGAGCTGCCTTCCAGGCCTGTGAATATATCATCGACAGGATCAAGGAGTCTGTCCCGATCTGGAAAAAAGAGTATACCCCTGACGGTACCCGGTGGGTACCGGGCGAACATGAGGACAAGAAGACCTCCGGATAATTCGTCTTCCGGATTGCGTCCACCGGTTGTCCATCGGTGACGGCGTTCCGGAATGAGTGTGAGGAAGGGAAACCCTCCTTTCCGCCGTTCCGGATTTCTTTTTCAATTATTTTTTCCATCACCGGTGCTCATGCGGGTTCCATCTGGTGCTCCACCGGTAGACCATGAACACGGTCCGAAAAGAGAAGTGTCCCGTTCGCACGCAAAAAAGTTCAGCGAAGGGAGCCCTTCCTCCCATAAATAAGCAGGAATCCAGGGATGCACAGGGAAACAACGGCAAGGTAGGGGGAAAGAGGCGTATTCATGGAGACAGGGGTCAGGGCTGCCTGGATCTGGACAGATTGTCCGGGAGTCAGGGTAAGTGTCGATTGATAATCCTGATATCCGGTGAGGCGGAGCAGCACGGAATGAGATCCCACCGGCAGGGAAGGGACTGTGAAGGGCGTGACGCCCCAGCACGTGTTGTCGATAAAGATATATGCTCCCGAAGGCTCTGAGATGAACTGGACCGGCCCTGATTCTTCAAGTCCGATTGCAGGTGTAAGAGTGGCATCCACCCGTTCGGTCCTCCCCGCCCGGATCGTCACCCTGGTGCTGAAGTCCTGGTAATTCTTCAACTGGAGGGTAACGGTATGGTCTCCAGGGGGAACCCCGGTTATCTCGAGGGGATCTCCCGGGTGAGTAATACCCTGGTAGTCCCCGTCGAGGAATACCGATGCACCCGTGGGTTTTGACTGCACCTGGATGTATCCCCCGGTCTCTTCAGATGCGAGGATCATTGTCGCGTCCAGGAAGGTGAGTTGGTTCTGGTTCACGTTGGTCATCCCGGACCAGTCCTTGTATCCCGAATGCTTGAGCAGTACGAAATGGGATCCTACGGCGAGGTTACCGACAGTCGTGGCGGTGGATCCTTTGTAAATTCCATCCACATAGACATTGGCGCCACCGGGAGAGCTCTTGATCTGCAGGGATCCGACTTCTGTCAGGGGCTTTAACACCGCGACGACGTTCACGGTCCCCTGCGGAGGAACGTCCACGATCTGCGAATATGGTTGATAGCCTGACAGGAACGCCTGGACCACATGGCTCCCTGACTTGATCTCGGGGTAGGTCCACGGTGCTTCCTGGCCCTTACCACCGTCGACCGTGATCAGGGCGCCCTGGGGCGTGGAGGATACCACCAGAGTTCCCTGGGACGTGCTTGGGCTGAGCGTCGCAAATACTCTGATTGTCTGGCCTGGTCCCGGATTCTCCGAATACGTCGTGGTAAATGGGTAATAACCGTCAGAAGTTACGGTGATGGTGTGCGGGATTACTGCAGCCGGGGATACCGGATAGTTGAGAGGGGTTTCACCGACAAATACCCCGTCGAATGTCACTTCCGCCCCCGAAGGATCAGACTCGATCAGGAAGTATCCTGTAGTGCTGCCGGTGGTCACAGCACCCTGGACAAGACAGGGCATGCTGGTGCAGCACACAATAAACAGGAGTGGAACGAGCAAGGATTTCATAACCAGTCCTCTGTCGTTCCTTCTTATTAAACCCATATCAAAAGGGGATCGACGGGCAGGCGGCGGATACACCGGATGGCGCCGGACCACCGGATCATGGCAGGATGCAGAGAACGCTTTAAATCTAAAGAATCCTACATAAGGATGGACCAGGATCTCCAGGAAGACCTCTTGGAAGGATCCCAGGGACGGGGATGGCATCGCATGCTCGAGCGGATCAATAAATTCGAACAGATCGTGTACTATGTCCTGCTGATCCTGCTTGCGTTTGTCATCCTCCTGTCCGTCATTGAACTTGTCTACCTCATCTTCATCGGGTTGATCAGCGATTTCAGCTTCCGGCTCGACAACCAGGAAATCCTGACGATCTTTGGATTCTTCCTGCTTATCCTGATAGGGATCGAGCTCCTGGATACGATCAAGGCATATATTGCGAAGCATGAGATCCACGTGGAGGTGATCGTTCTCCTGGCAATCATTGCGGTGGCCAGGAAGATCATCCTCCTCGACCCATTCGTTGAGACCGCTCTATCCGATCTCACCCAGATCGGACTCGGGATCATTGCGATATGTCTCTCGGCAGGATATTATCTTATAAAAAAGGCCGGCACCTATACCCCGTGAGGATCTGAGATTGGAACCGGGGGGGCACCCCCATAAGCGCTAACTTTAGTG
>DAEV01000120.1 GCA_002509495.1 Methanolinea sp. UBA473
CTCAATCGTTCCCGGTCCTGAAGGGTGATCTCCTTCAATTCGTCGATCCCCTCGTTCCCGGGATCGAACGAAAGAGCCCTGTCATAGCACTCTAACGCGTCGTCGTATCGCCCGAGGTTATGGAGCGCCACACCCTTTGCCTGCCACGCGACCGAAAAATCCGGGTCGATTTCAAGCGCCCGGTCATAACATTCGATGGCTTCCAGGAAACGGTTCCCATTGGCATTATACGTCAGGCCTGTGATCAGCTGGTCCCTTGCTTCCGGATACGGCGTGTCGATCTCATCGGCCGGAACTGCCATCGCAATGACCCGGCCTCCGGTCGTCATGTTCGGTAAATCCGAAGGGGGCGGAGTTTGTGCCACTGGATTCATGCAGCCGCAGGTGAATAGCACCAGGAGCAGTATGGAAATGACAGGAAGTATGGATCGTTTCATCTCTTCATCTCCGTTTCTTCTTCTCCTTCTCCCTGGCCGATTCCCGGTCCTCGGCGCACTCGAGCTCGGCCACGATCTCCAGGGGGTCGTCGACCTTCCGGATGAGCCGGAGGATCTCGGAGAGCCTCTCCACTCCGATGAAGTGCTCGGCCATCACCCGGGAGAGATCGGACAGGACGATCGTTCCGTCCTTCCGGGAAACCAGGCCCTCCTTTACAAGGATATCGAGCACCGGTTCGGTGGTCCCCACCATGCTCTCCGTAATCCGCTCCAGGTCGGCCTCCTTCCCCTGGCAGGCGACCGCGTTCGCCACGTACTCCTCGGAGCTCTGCTCGATGTCGTGCTCCGGGGCAACTTCCTCCATCTCGCCCTTCAGGAGCCGGATCGCCATCTCCTCCTCCGTAGACCCGGACCCCCGCGAGTAGCTTGCCCCGGGTTCGGCCAGGACCACCACCTTGCCGAGGTCATGGAAGTCCGGGCGTCCGGCACGACCGGCCATCTGGTTGAACTCCTGGACGGTGAGCCAGGCGATCCCCATCGCAAGAGTATCGAAGATCACCTGCGAGGCAGGGAAGTCCACCCCCGCCCCCAGGGCCGCGGTGGTGATCACCGCCCTGATCTTCCCGGACATGAACTTCGACTCGATCTCTCTCCTCTCCTGCGACGTCAGGCCCGCATGGTAGGCCGCGTATCCCGGCCCCAGGGCATCCGCAATGACGTGGGTCCGTGCCCGGGAGTGGGTGAAGACGATCGTCTGGCCATGGAAGCCCTTGGAGGAGACCTGCCGGTATTCCTGCTCGCAGAGCTTCTTGATGGTCGGGATCTTCTGCTTGTGCTCGAGGAAGAAGAGGTACCGCTCCAGGGCTACGGGCCGGTCGTCGTACCGGACGAGGGTCGCCCCCAGTTTCCCGGCAAGCACCTTCGGCATCCCTATTGTCGCCGACAGATACAGAAACTGGGCTTTCGGCGCAAGGTACTTCAGCCGTGCGATCAGCCCGTCCAAGCGGTGCCCGCGGTCGGGGTCTTCGAGCATCTGCACCTCGTCGATGACCACCGTGCCGATGTGGGGCAGGCGCTTTCCGCACCGGACGTAGTGGTCCACTCCCTCATAGGTCCCTACCACGATGGGGGCCTGGATGTCCCTGTCGCCCAGCGGACGGTTCTCGGGGAGTTTGATCCGGGTCTGGCCGATGAGGATCCCGACCCCGCCGAGCTTCCCGTACCTTTCCTCGAACCGCTGGTACTTCTGGACCGCAAGGGCTACAAGCGGGACCAGGAAGAGCATGTGCCCGTGACCATCAAGGTAATTCTTCAGCCCGGCCATCTCCCCGACGAAGGTCTTGCCGCTCGCTGTTGCCGAAACGATGAGAAGGTGTTTTCCATAGAGAAGCCCCGCATCCACCGCCATCTGCTGGGCGGGCATCAGGGTCTCTACACCGGCAGCGTCCACGAACCTGCGCGGGAGCGGGAGTTCCTCCAGCCGGGATGTCTTTGCCACCGGGTGGGCCTCCAGCCGGTCGAAGAGCGTCTGCTTCATCTTCGCCTGCTCTGGCTGGATGCTTGCAAGGACCTTGTCGATATCGCGGAAGTTCCTGAGGAGCTCCTCGAGGTGCCCGGAGGCCTGTTTTCCGACTCTTCCCATCCCGGCCAGCTCCCGGCGCAGTTCGCGCCGTCCGCAGTCAAAGCAGATCTGCTCACCCGTGGAGTACCGGACCGAGGTCTTCTTGTCGATCGGCGTGACCCGGTCATCCATCAGGCAGATCCTGCAGACGGAGGCGTACGTAAAGGGGATCTGGAATCCCTGGAGAAAGGTCTCGAAGGGCTCGTCCTTCTTCGTTAAGTAGATCTCGGCTTTCCGGAGGGACACAAGGAGCTCCTTCGAGGGAGTGTTCCGGAACTGTTTCTTCCCGCCCCACCGGACACGGTAGTGGACCGGGCGCTCGCCCCTTGGGGTTTCCGCCATCTCCACCATCCCCACTCCCCGGACCTGCATGTTCTCGAGGAAAAGAAGCTTGTAGTTCCCTTTCTGGGGATTCACCACGACTTTCATGGAGCGACCAGGTCGTGGATGATGTAATGCAGATGGACGCCTTCCAGCCTCTTCAAAAAGTCCGTGAACTCCTCGTCCACGATGAGGATGGCGCAGTCGATGCCGTGAAAGGCCGCCTCGATCACCCCTTCCCGGGCCCCGAAAAACATATCCGGCTCCCTGCCGGCCTGCTGCAGGGCTATGTAGGCCTCGAGTCCCACCGCAGCCACCATTCCGACGTCAGAGATGACCCCGGCGAGCCGGTCCCTGCGGACCTTTCTCGACCCGCCCCGCTGGATGCGGGGGACCTTACAGACATGCACAACCCCTTCGGTGTGCTCGATGATACCGGATAGCCGGGTGACTCCCGTGTCCTCGCCGGTCCTCGCATCCATCACAACGGTTCCCGTGGCAGTCTTCTCCCCGCGGGCGGCGTAGAGGAAGCCTCCCTTCATGTAGACTCCCACCTCGTCCCCTTCCGCCAGGTCCTCGGCAGCGATCGCGGTCCACGTGGAGACCTGCTGGATGATGTCCCTCCGGATGTGCCGCGCATAGACCTCCAGGGCCTCCGCATGGTTGAGCACCCACTCGATGCCCGTCCGGGTAACGGTGTATCGGCCCCGCCCCTGTGCGGCTACGAGCCCGTCGTCTGAAAGTTCCCTGATATATTCGGAGACTGCCTGAGGGGTGATCCCCAGTTTCTCGGCGATCTCCTGCTGGCGGACGGAAGGCTGGTGTTCCGTGATTTCCACGAGGATCTGGAGCCGTGTGACCTCACGTTTGCTGCGAAGGAGGGTGGAAAGGGGATCGTCAGAGGGTTTTGTCAATCAACACCAGCCCCTGTCCCTTCACATCGAGATGGGGGATGCGCTTTGCCAGCCCCTTGATAAACACGGGGCTCACCCCGAATTTGCGGGCGATGTCGTTGATGGAGGTGTTTCCTGCCTGGAGCTCGTCTTCCACCTTCTCCACCATCATCCGGAGGTCCTCGTCGTTGGAGATGGAGATATACAGGAGGTCCGAGAGATCCGAAAAGTTACACTGGAAGTTTGCCCGGAACTTGTTGTACGTGGCCCGGTACTCCTTGATCGGCTTTTTTCCGGGCTCCGGCATCCTCCACTGTTCCTCGATAAGATTCCCTTTCTTCAGCACGAGCAGGCACTGGTCCACGTTGTCTCCGTTCGCCAGCTGCCTGCAGAGCTCGTCCTCGGTCATCCAAGATTTGTTCAACAGGTCGTAGATCTGCTTATAGGTAGAGGTATTGAACGTGATAAGCAGGGGAACTAGTTCCACTGGATCGTTGACTATCCTGATATGGCCGGTCAAGGTAAAACCCTAATATTATATGGTGGGGTAAATCAATAAATTTTTGTAGGAGGCCCATGCGCCGGAAAGGAAGAATTGTTGTCAGGGGAATCGTTCAGGGGGTCGGATTTCGCCCTTTCGTGTATGCAAAGGCGATGGAACTCGGCATCCACGGATGGGTCAAGAACCTGGGCAGCGAAGTTGAGATCCGGGCATGCGGCGATCGGTTTTCAGAGTTCCTTGATGCGGTCTCACGGGGCCCGCCCCTTTCCCGCATAGACCACGTGGAAGTATTCCCTGACAGGAACCTTTTTCCAGGTGGTTTTTCGATCGAGATGAGCGGGGAGGGTGCCCTTTCCGGCATGATCCCTCCCGACATCGCTACCTGCCAAGAGTGCCTGGCAGACATCATGACCCCCGGGGGGCGGTACCATGAGTACTGGTGCACCTCATGCGTAAATTGCGGCCCCCGCTACAGTATCATCCGGGCACTGCCCTACGACAGGGAACGGACATCCATGGAGGAGTTCCCGGTATGCCCTGCCTGTGCATCAGAATACGGGGATCCGGCCCTCCGGAGGCACCATGCCCAGACGATCGCCTGTGCTTTCTGCGGCCCGCGACTCCGGCTGCTGGATCCCGAAGGCAGGGACGTGGACAGCCCTGATATCATCGCAGAGACCGCAAGACTCCTCGATTCCGGCTCCATCCTTGCCATCCGGGGATTGGGGGGATTTCACCTTGCCTGCATCGAGGATTCTGCGAGGGAACTCAAGAGTCGCCTTGGCCGGACGGAACAGCCTTTTGCGGTGATGGTCCGCCCGGACCAGGTGGATCACGTCGCCATTGTCTCAGCCGCGGACCGTATCCTGCTCGAAAGCCCCGAGCGCCCCATCGTGGTCCTGGAGAAGAGAGATCCTACAAGACACGAACAGATCAGCAACCTGCACACCATCGGGTGTATGCTCCCCTACACGGGCCTGCACCACATCCTATTCTCGCACCTGTCCCATCCCCTCCTGATCATGACCAGCGCCAATATGCCGGGTTATCCCATGATCACCGAGATCGACGTCGCCATGTCCCGGATGCATGACACGGTGGATTTCTTCCTCACCCACGACCGGGTCATCGTGAACAGGTGCGACGACTCGGTGATGAGAGACGGGCATATTATCCGGCTCTCCAGGGGCCTCGCACCCAGGAGGACTGCCGTGAACCTTGGGAATCGCTGCATCCTTGGTGTCGGGCCGGAACTGAACGCCAACATCTCGCTCTACCGGGACGGGTTCTGCATCACGTCTCCCCACGTGGGCAATGTCCGCAATCCCCAGACGTTCTCGTACCTGCAGGAGACCATCGGGAACCTCTCGCGACTGCTGGGAGCGAAGTACGATCTGATCGCCCATGATGCCCACCCGCAGTTCCTCTCCACGCGCTATGCCCGCCAGCTTGCGGAGGAATCCGGAGCATCCCTCGTCCCGGTGCAGCACCATGTGGCCCACATCGCCGCCAGCACCATGGAACCCTGCATCGGGATTGCAATCGATGGTGTAGGGTACGGGGACGACGGAACCATCTGGGGGGGCGAGGTTTTTGCAGGAAAGGTCCCCCATTTCGAGCGGGTTGCCCACCTGGAGGTCGTCCCGATGCCGGGGGGGGATCTTGCCACACGGTTCCCTGAACGGATGCTCTATGGAATCATCCCCGACCAGCCAGTCCTCGACATCCTCGCCTCCCGGGGGTGGACGGACCTGGAACTCTCCGTCCTCGCGGCCCAGCTCTCAAAAGGGATCAACGTTGCGTTGACCTCCAGCACAGGGAGGGTGCTCGATGCCGTCTCATCGCTTCTCGGGATCTGCCGGGAGAGGACTTATGACGGGGAGCCGGCAATGAAACTCGAGTCGTTTGCCACCCGGGGAACCGCTTCGCCATGGGACCTCGAGTATTTCCGGGCTGGCTCCTGCGAAGTCCTTTCCACCCGGGCGCTCTGCAGGATGGCTCTCGCCCGGATGATGCACTCCGGCGGGGATGACAGGGCACTCCGAAACATCGCCGCATCGTTCCAGGTAAACCTTGCCAGGGGCAT
>DAEV01000105.1 GCA_002509495.1 Methanolinea sp. UBA473
TCAGTGGCGAAGAAAGGATGGACACCCCCTTGTTCCGTGCTGCCTCGAGGGTCCTGTCCCCCACCGGTGCATCCTCTGCGATCACCAGGGTCCTGACACCTGCCGAGATCAGTGCGAGCTGCGCCGGTTCGTTGTCCCCTACCACCGCAACATCGTCGGGCGCGAGCCTGGAGAGCGCGACGTGAAGCGCATCGATCACGATATAGACCTTCCCCTGGACGGATTCCGATCCCTGGCTGCAGATCCTGGCATCCAGGATCCTGGCAAGCGTCCCGAGCGGAATAGGCCCGATGGAGAGGAGGCCCTCCGGTTTCTGGGTCACGTAGGCTTTGGCGAGCCCGTGCTCCGAGACCAGTCCCAGCAGTTTTCCGTCGTTACTGACGATCGGGATGTTGCGGACGTCATACTCGTCCATCATCGCAGCCACGTCGATCGTGGGCATATCCGCCGGCGCATGCCGGGTATAGAAGGACGGGATGTCCCCCACGCCTGGCTCGATGCTCTCGAGGAAGACCGGGGACTCGAGCCCGAACCGATCGAGCGCGAACCGTGTCTCCGCGTTCACCGCCCCGCACACCGCAGGGACGTACCTCTCAGGCTCCCTGTGATTGAGCAGCTCTGCGTAGCCCATCACGCTGGCAACACTGTCCGTATCCGGCTGGCGATGCCCGATCACGTACACTTTCTGCATGACCAACTCCTAAAGACCCGGTTCCCGGGTCGGACTGGTGCGCGCAGGACAGGGATCCGGGAATTCACGATCCTGCACGCAGATTCACTTTATATGGAACACGGCAGGGTATATACGTTCAGTTCCCTGCCGGCCACCGGATCTCGAGCACCTCTGACGCGGGTGAAGAGGATCAGGATTTCCTGAGAGGGAAATGCTGTGGTTCGTGCATCCGCACCGCGGAATCGACGGTACCGACGTTTCGATCGAATAGGAAAATTTCCCCCTCCGTTATCCTGCTTTATGAATATTCCCCTCCCGGATATACCGCGAGAGTCACCCCTATATGGTTCCGCACCCCACCATGATCACGCATCAGAATGAAAAAGATCATCGTCAAGGGCGCACGCCAGCATAACCTCAAGAATATCACCGTGAGCCTGCCCCGTGACACATTTATCGTAATCACGGGACTTTCTGGATCCGGCAAGTCCACGCTCGCATTCGACACCATCTACGCAGAAGGCCAGCGCAGGTACGTCGAATCCCTCTCTTCCTATGCACGCCAGTTCCTGGGCCTGATGCACAAGCCCGACGTGGACTCGATCGCCGGCCTCTCCCCTGCCATTTCCATCGAGCAGAAGAGTACCAGCAAGAACCCAAGATCGACCGTAGGCACCGTAACAGAGATCTATGACTACCTCCGGCTGCTCTTCGCCCGAATCGGGGTGCCGTACTGCCCCCTCCACAACATACGGATCGAAGCCCAGTCCCCGGAGAAGATCGCCGAACGGATCGCGGATGAGATCGGGGGGAGAGTCACCATCCTCGCGCCTGTGGTGAGGCAGAAGAAGGGGACCTACCAGCAGCTCTTGAAAGATTTGAGCAAAGAGGGCTTCACCCGTGTCCGGGTCAACGGGGAGATCCACCGTACCGACGAAGAGGTCTCCCTCGAACGGTACAAGAAGCACGATATCGAGGTCGTCATCGACCGTGTGGACGCCCCGGACCGGTCCCGGATCGTGGAAGCCTGTGAGAACGCGCTGAAAAAATCCGGGGACCTGATCATCGTCCAGGACGAAGCCGGCACGGACCACCTCTTCTCTGCCGTGATGGCATGCCCGGTCTGCGGTCTCACCTTCGAGGAACTCCAGCCCCGCATGTTCTCGTTCAACAGCCCGTNNTCAAGATGGAGTTCGACCCGGACCTGATCGTCCCCGACCCCACGAAATCGATCGCCGACGGCGCGGTAGCCCTCTACCGGAACTACCTGGACGGGTACCGGAACCAGTACCTCGCCGCCGTGGCCCGGCACTATGGATTCTCCGTCCTCACCCCCATCTCGGACCTCACGAAAGAGCAGTACGACACCCTGATGTTCGGGTCGAACGATCGGATCCGCTTCTCGATGAGCGGAAGGAACGGGGATGCGCACTGGGCCCATACCGGCGAGTGGGAGGGGCTCGTTCCCCAGTCGGATCGGCTTTATCACCAGACCCAGTCGGAATACCGGAAACGGGAACTCGAGAAGTTCATGAAGATCTCCGGGTGCCCCCGCTGCCACGGGAAACGGTTGAAGGAGAAGGTCCTCGCGGTCCGCATCCAGGACCGCTCCATCATCGATATCACCGACCTCCCGGTCAGCGAATGCCTGAAGTTCTTCTCCTCCCTGAAACTCTCAGGGAAACAGCACGAGATCGCCCGGCAGATCGAGAAGGAGATCAACGCACGCCTGGCGTTCCTCGAACAGGTCGGCCTGGGATACCTCACCCTTTCCCGGAGCGCAGGAACCCTTTCCGGGGGTGAAGCGCAGCGGATTCGCCTCGCGACCCAGATCGGGTCCAACCTGATGGGGGTCCTCTATGTCCNNCATCGGGCTGCACCAGCGGGACAACCAGAGGTTGATCGACACCCTGCGCCACCTCAGGGACCTTGGTAATACCTTAATTGTCGTGGAACACGACGAGGACACCATCCGCAGCGCCGATTACGTGGTGGACATGGGGCCCGGGGCGGGGCTGCACGGCGGATACGTGGTGGCGGAAGGGACGCCTGTCGAGATCGAAGGGAATCCCGCATCCCTCACCGGCCAGTACCTGGCCGGGACGATGTGTATCGACGTACCTGCAACGCGGAGGAAGACCCGGCACTACCTCCGGATCACCGGTTGCCGCGAGAACAACTTAAAAGACATCGACGTGAAAATTCCACTCGGCCTCCTGACCGTCGTGACAGGAGTCTCGGGGAGCGGGAAATCCTCCCTCATCTACGACACCCTCTACCCCGCGCTCCAGAGAACGCTCCACCATTCCCGGGTGACTCCCGGGAAATACCGGGGTCTCTCGTTTGATGCCGAAGTCGACAAGGTGATCGTCATCGACCA
>DAEV01000096.1:0-5710 GCA_002509495.1 Methanolinea sp. UBA473
TGCACCACCCCGATTTGCGATAGGGCTCGACCCTGGGCACTTCTCTTTTTTGGAAGGTAAAACTGCTCACCCCCGACAGGAGCTGGGGATCCCCGTACACCAGGTTGATCCCGCCGCGGGGGCGGCGGGGTTCATCGTGCAGGGGGTGCGAGGGGGCGGAGCCCTTTCGGCTCGGAAACTCTATCTCGCTATACATCATAACCCCCCCTGATGGCAGGGGATCTACTCAGTTATGCCCTTCTTTCGATCTCCTCGATGATGATCATCGTCAATCCCCTGGCCGCAACACTTACGTTCGTATCGCTCACCACGGGCCTGGACGAAGCTGCAAAACAACGCATTGCGAGAAATTCCAGCCGATATGCCCTGTTCATTCTCCTTGCGTTCACTTTCCTTGGCGGGATCATCCTGCAGCTCTTCGGAATAACCCTGGATGCCTTCCGCATCGGTGGAGGTATCCTGCTCTTCGGGATCGGCATGGAGATGGTCTATGCACGGACTTCCCGGACGAAACTCACCGCCACCGAGAAATACGAGAGCATCGACACGGAAGAGATCTCGATGATGCCCCTGGCAATTCCCATGATCGCCGGTCCGGGGGCCATCACCACGACGATCGTCCTGATGAACGAATCGGTGGGGGATTACTCCAGGATCGCGATCGTCGTCGCTTCCGTCCTTATCACCATCCTGCTCACTTACCTTGCGATGAAACGATCCGACTGGATCGTCAAGCGCATAGGACAGAAAGAGTTCCGGGCCATCAACCGGCTTATGGGGATGCTCCTGATCGCGATCGCAGTCCAGTTCGTGATCAACGGACTGCTGGGAGCCTTCCCCCTACTGGCAGGCCAGCCAGGAACGTAAAACGACATGAGCCGGATACAAAAAATTCAAAGTATTCAGGGCACACACCAGAAGTGAGATGAAGTTGTTCTGCGCCCAGATATCCAGCACCTGGGAGGAGCCCGCGGAGACCCTTGAGCGGGCAGAGGTCTGCATCTCCCGTGCTGCCCGGGAGGGAGGAGACCTGATCTGCTTCCCCGAGCAGTTCGCGACGGGATGGGATCCATCCTCCATGATGCATCTGCAGGACATTTCCGGCCCCATTCCTTCCCGGCTGCGGGAACTGGCAAGGGAATACCGCATCGCAATTCTCGGCTCGTATCGGGAAACAGGGAGATCCCGCCCCCTGAATACCGCGGTGGCAATCTCATCGGACGGCGAGGTCCTGGGGACTTATGCCAAATGCCACCTTTTCACGCCTGCACACGAGGATTCTGTCTATTCCCGGGGTGATACCACTACAATATTTTCCGTGGACGGGATGAAGTTCGGTGTGGCCATCTGCTACGACCTCCGGTTCACCTCGCTCTTCCGGCTCTATGCGGATGCCGGTGTCCAGGCCGTGCTCGTCCCCGCGGCGTGGCCGGAATCCCGGCTGGACCACTGGGAACTCTTTATCAGGGCGCGGGCCGTCGAATACCAGATCTACGTTGCAGGGATCAATACCACCGGAGTGACCCCCGTTGACATTTATGCCGGAGGTTCGATGGTCGCGGACCCCACGGGAGGGCTTGCCTGTCGTGCAGGCAGGGAAGAGGAACTTCTCAGCTGCGAGCTGGACCGTGATTTCGTGGAGAGGGTGCGGAGCGCAATGCCGGTGATCCTGGACCGGCGCGACGACCTTACCGTATCTGACGAACCTCTCAATCCCGGGAAGCACGAATAAGACAAATAGCAACGGGATAAACCCGGCAATCCGGATGTTTCCGGATCTGCCCGTGCCTGCCTTAATCCGGGACAGGGAACGAACCCGTAATCGATTAAGGGATTAGCGCACCAACCCGTCTTCTTCAGTCATGGGCCGTTCCGGATCTGCCCCGGCAGCAGGAACCTTGCTCGAATATTTACCCTTGCAGCACCAATAAAACTCCATTATGTACCGTCTCGTGTGCGTGGACTGCGGGGCAACTTACCCGCCCGACGAGATACTCTATACGTGCCGCCGGTGCGGCCACCTGCTGGCGGTGGAATACGATATGGAGAGCATCCGTGTGGACCGCGACCAGTGGAACCGGAGGCCGCTCTCGGTCTGGCGCTACCGGGAACTCCTGCCGGTGACCATCGAGCCGGTCACCCTGCAGGAAGGAGGAACGCCTCTCTACCACCTCTCCAGGATCGGGGAAGAGCTCGGCCTCCGCCACCTGTACGCAAAACATGAAGG
Organism: Methanolinea sp. UBA473; assembly: GCA_002509495.1. GTDB lineage: Archaea > Halobacteriota > Methanomicrobia > Methanomicrobiales > Methanospirillaceae > Methanolinea_A. The sequence goes on from DAEV01000096.1 coordinate 2,228, forward strand.
GATGAACCCCTCCGGATCCTTCAAGGACAGGGGCATGACCGTCGGAGTGAGCATGGCCCTGCAGCTTGGAAAGACCACGGTTGCCTGTGCGAGCACGGGGAATACTTCCGCAAGCCTCGCAGTATACGCAGCGAAAGCAGGGATCCCCGCAGTGGTGCTGCTTCCATCCGGTAAAGTAGCGCTCGGCAAGGTCGCCCAGGCACTCATGCACGGGGCCCGCGTCATCTCAATCCGCGGGAACTTCGACCGCGCCCTCGAGATGGTGCACGAGCTCTGCCTTACCCATGGCCTGTATCTTCTCAATTCGGTCAATCCCTTCCGGCTCGAGGGGCAGAAGACCATCGGGTTTGAAGTCCTGGACCAGCTCTCCGGGGTGCCGGACCGGATGGTCCTGCCCGTGGGCAATGCCGGCAATATCTCGGCGGTCTACAAGGGTTTCCTCGAGCTCTCGGCCCTGGGTTTCATGGACCGGCTTCCCATGATGACAGGCATACAGGCGGCAGGATCCGCACCTGTCGTCCGTGCCGTGAGGGAAAACCTCCCTGTCGTTATCCCGGAACCGGATCCCGAAACGGTGGCCACCGCCATCCGGATCGGTGCGCCGGTGAACGCGGAGAAAGCCCTCACGGCGATCCGGAAGACCGGGGGAACTGCAGAATCGGTCACCGACCGGGAAATCCTTGCCATGCAGAAAGACCTGGCAAGGAAAGAGGGGATCGGCGTGGAACCCGCCTCCGCTGCCTCGGTGGCAGGGGTGAAAAGACTCGTGGAGATGGGGGAGATCGACAGGGACGAGCGAATCGTCTGCGTAGTGACAGGCCATCTCCTCAAGGACCCGGAGACTGTGATCAAACAATGCGAACCTCCGATCGAGATCGACGCGGACCTGCCCTCCTTGCTCTCTGTCTTGTAACGATGCTGATGGCCCCGCCGGCCCTCGGGATCTCCGCAGAGTACAGGATCACCCCCAATGGGACCTCGTATTTCGCATCGGTCCAGGTACAGGACCAGGAACGATTCGATTTCTACGAAACGGGCCTGCTCGGAGAACGGGTGCCCACCCAGGTGGGAGGGATCTCCCTCGCGGGTGAATGCATCCCCTGCACCTTCAACTGGACCATGCCCGCGGCCATCACATTCCCGAAGGGGAACTATACCCTCCATTACCAGGGCCAGTTGCGGGAGAACCACCTTGCCGCGATGTTCGATCGCCCGTACCGTGTTGTGATGGTCCTCCCGGAAGGATTCGATGTCCGGAATCCTGCCCTCGGAGTAGTCAGCCAGGGGGGCGAGATCACTTCCGCAGCGGGGAATACCACGATCGTTACCTGGAATTCCACGCGTGCGGCGGAGATTCGGTTTTACGACCGGCAGAGAGAAGAGTTTCTCACGATCTTCCTCAACTTCTGGATCATCATCGCAGTGGTGCTACTGTTCCCCTTCCTGCTCACGTGGCGCAGAAAGAAGTAATCCGATTTACTGACCCGGAAAAAGAATCGTCCCGAGCAGGTTCTCCATTTCCCGCAGGCGGTACGGCTTGGGCATGATCCCCGAGAACCCGTATCTCCGGTATTCGGCAACGACCGGGTCTGAGGACAGCCCGCTCGAGAGGACCGCCCTGACGTCCGGGTTGACGGATTTGAGCCCCTCGATCGTCTCAAGTCCTCCTTTCCCCCCTTTCACCATGAGGTCCACGATCACAAGGTCGAACGGCCTGCCTTCGTGAATAGCCTGGCGGAACAGGTCCACGGCCTCGTCCCCGTGGGCTGCCACGTTCACCTCGTAGTTAAGATGCTCGAGGAGGGACCGTGCGATATCCCTTACACCCGCTTCATCATCCATGACCAGAATGCGAGCCCGCCGCCCAGAATCCATACCCCATTCCTGTGGAGATGTTAGATCCGGACAGGAAAAAACTTTGGATATAACTCCAGAGAAAAAAATGGATTATTTCTTCAACTTAATCTCGATCCCGAAGCGTTCCGCATTACTGTCAGCAATCGCCTGGATTTTGGCAATCTCGACATCGTTCCGCCTGGGCTTGAACAGGTGACGGAACCGGCGCTGTTCCTTTAAGTATTCCTCCACAGGCTTCCTCACCACCTTCTTCACCTTGGTCACCGTCCCGTTCTCCATCTCGTAATTGACCCACAGCGCCGTTTCGATCGCAAGTTTTCCGATTGCCATGGTCTTCTCCCCCTCGAATCCCCAGCCGGTGCAGCACGGGGCGTGGACCTGGATATAACAGGGCCCTTCGGTCTGCAGCGCCCGCTCAACCTTTTTCCTGAGATCTGCGGGATATGCGATGGAAGCGGTTGCCACGTAGGGTGCGCCGTGGGCGGCAAGGATCCTGGGCAGATCCTTCTTCGGCCGGGGATTCCCGGTCGAACAGCGCCCTGCAGGGCTGGTTGTCGTGCTGGCGTCGTAGGGTGTCGCCCCGGATCGCTGGATGCCCGTGTTCATGTAGGNNAGATATAGGTGAAATCGTGTCCGCGCTCGAAGGCCCCTGACAGGCAGAGCATACCGATATCAAAGGTTGCACCGTCTCCCCCGATGGCGATGACCTTCTCCTTTCTGCCCTGCTTCCGGAGCGATGCAACCACTCCCGAGGCCACTGCCGAGTTGTTCTCGAAGAGCGAGTGGATCCAGGGGACCTTCCAGGCCGTTTCCGGGTAGGGGGTCGAGAAGACCTCCATGCATCCCGTGGCAGAGACCACGATTGTCTCTTTGCCCGCAGCGTCCAGGATTGTCCTTGCCGCCAGAGCTGCTGCACAGCCCCCGCATGCCCGGTGACCGGACTCAAACAGTCCGCACGAATCCTCCCCTGTCATCGCAGCACCTCCTTCCGGAGACCATAGTACAGGTCTCCCTCGCCTTTCCCGGCCATATCCACCACTGCACGGATATCCTTCTTCCTCACATCCCTTCCTCCCAGGGCGATGATGTAATCCAGGACCGGGATCTGGGTGCCGTAGAGGGCATCCTTGACCTCGAGGGCAACCGCACCCTTGGATCCGAGGGAGATATTCTTGTCAAGGACCGCCACCCGGTTCACGTGGGAAAGGGCTTTCCTGACCTCCACGGTCGGGAAAGGCCGGAACGTCCGGATTTTCAGCAGACCGACCTTCTGCCCTTCCTTGCGCATCTCGTCGATCGCATCTTTTACTGTACCGCAGATCGAACCCATGGCCACGAGGGCACAGTCCGCGTCTTCGAGCCGGTAGCCTTCCACAAGTTCCCGGTAGTCGCGGCCGAACATCTCGGCGAACTCTTTTCCTGCCTCATACATGACGTTCCCCGCCCCCTTCAGCGCCTGGTCGATCTCGTACCGGAATTCCATGTAATAGTCCGGGGCGGCAAAGAGCCCGAACGAGACGGGATCGGCACTGTCCAGCCGCTGCAACGGTCTGAACGGGGGCAGGTATTGATCGACCTGTTCCTGGGTGAGGGTTTCCACGGGCTCGTAGGTATGGGAGAGGATAA
>DAEV01000096.1:5742-17368 GCA_002509495.1 Methanolinea sp. UBA473
GGAGTCCTGCTGGTCGTTCCAGATGGAGAGCGGTGCACCAAGGGCCCGGTTCGCAATGCTCATCACCACAGGGAGCCGCATCCCGGCACAGTTGAAACAGACCTCGAACATGAGTGCGAGACCCTGGGACGTCGTGGCGGAATATGTCCGTGATCCGGCCGCGCTGGCTCCCAGACAAGCGGAAAGGGCGGAAAACTCGCTCTCCACGGTGATGTAATCGGCATCGAGCTCGCAGTTCGCGACCATCTCGGCAAGCGCCTCGACGATGTGGGTCTGCGGGGTGATGGGATATGCGGCGATCACCTGGGGGCGGCAGTATTTGACTGCATGGGCGATCGCGTGAGACCCCTCAATGAGCTGCATCATCTATTTCTCCTCCTTTTTCATCTCGATGGCTTCCGAAGGGCATTCCTCGGCGCAGAGACCGCAGCCCTTGCAGTAGTCGTAATCGGGCACCGGGAGGCCCTCACTGTCCTCGTCGATACATCCTTCGGGACAGACCTGCTGGCACATCCCGCATTTCGTGCACTTTTCGGCGAAGAACCCGGGTCGGAATACCCTCCAGGATCCCGTTTTATTCTCCCTTGACTTCCCCGGCTTTGCGGAGCAGCCGATCCCCAGAGCCACGATCTAGTTCGCCCCCTTGATCATGTCGAATGCCTCTTTCGCAGCTGCAATATTCTTCTCCGCCATGTCCCCCGAGAACCGCTGGCGGATCGCGTTCTCCAGCGCAGGGAACCCAATCTCTCCGCTGGCGGCAGCGAACGCCCCCATGAGGGTGGTGTTGGTGATGGGGACCCCGAGCTTTTTCAGGGCGATGGAAGTTGCATCGATTGTGATCACCTTCACCCCCGGGGGGACGGGATGATCCAGGGTTTTTTCGGTGTTCACGAGCACGATGCCACCCTGCTTTACCCCGAGGAAGACGTTCACGTCCCGGATGAGGGTGCTGTCCTGGACGATGATGTAGTCAGGCTCGTATACCTGGCTCCGGAGCCGTATCTTCTTGTCATCAAACCTGACGAACGCCTGCACCGGTGCCCCCCGGCGCTCCACCCCGAAGGCAGGAAACGCCTGGGAGTACACCCCGCCCGCAAAGGCGGCAATGGCGATTAATTCGGCCGCAGTGACCGAACCCTGCCCTCCACGCCCATGAATTCGCAGCTCGCGCAAAGATATCACTGTATAATTTTACATGATTAATCATACTAAAATGTTGAGATTTTTTTACCGGCGGGAAGCGAAAACCGGTGTATTTCAGGCAACGATGCCTGGCGGAGAAAACCGTGGCGCGGATTCGTCCCTGTCAGGAGCGTACTTCCAGGCCGAGGATATCCCTTGTCCCGGAAAAAACCCGGGAGGCTATCAGGGCAAGCCCGTCCGCTGCACACCATTCGTCATAGACCGCGACCTCGCGGCCGAGAAGGCGTTCCACTTCTCCGGCGATGCCGGGGGCCATCGTTCCGGCCAGCGCGACCCTTGCCCCGGGGTTCAGGAGAAGAAGGGCTGCGCATTCCATGGCAGAGAACAGTGCGAGAGCAGGGATACGATCCTCTGCCGGAAGAGTGTGGTTCACCCCGGCATGGAGGAACGCCTCGTTCGCGGACTGGATCCCCCTGTCCACTCGCCGGATGGCATCCACGTCGAGCGCACCATGCTCTGTTCCCGGTGCGAAGATGCAGGCATCCAGGGCTCCTGAAATGCGGCCTTCCTTCACGAGGATGGTGACCGTGTTTGAGCTCACGTCGGAGATCACAAGGTCGCCGCCAAGATCCTCCGCCACCCTGTACGCTATCCCCACCTTTTCAGGGCTGGTCTGGTGGGAATATGCCTTGAAACGGGGATCGGTCGGTGATCCCCGGTGGATGCCGGGAATCGCCACCGCCGGGATCCCGCTCTCCCTCACCGCGTCGAAGACCCGGGTTCCTCCCCCGGTATGTTTCCCCGCACCTTCGCGGCTGACCAGTCCCCTGTTCTCCAGTCGATGGACAGGCGCAATATCGGAAAAATTGTCCCCCATGGAGTACGTGAGGGCGATCCCCTCGATCTCGTCCATCCTGCAGAGTCGGGAAAGCTCCCGGATCTCGAAGTGAACCGCCTCTTCCCGTGAAATCTTGAACCTTCGGCCTTCCCCTGCAGAAAATCTCATGGCCGAGGTGCCGTGGTCGATTCCGACATACATAGCGTAATCCTATACATTGCACAGCATACATATTACGGTATGATGCGATGCGCGGTAACCGGGGGAGCAGGGTTCATCGGATCCCACCTGGTGGACGCCCTGGTGCGGAGGGGGGATGAAGTGGTGGTAATAGATTCCCTCCGTTCCGGATTCGTGGCGAATCTCCGGGAACACCTGGATACCGGGAGGATTCGGTTCCTCCGTAATGACCTGCTGGAAGAAGGCTGGCAGGAATCCTTTTCCGGGTTAGACCGGGTCTATCACCTGGCGGCAGATCCTGACGTTCGCCAGAGCGCCGTGACCCCCGCTTCGCAGGTAAGGCAGAACATTGTCGCCACCTGCAGGGTCCTCGAGGCGATGCGCACTTCGGGCGTTCCTGAGATTATTTTCACCTCCACGTCCACGGTCTATGGCGATGCGTCCGTCATCCCCACCCCCGAAGACTACACCCCCATGAAGCCGATCTCGGTGTACGGTGCCACCAAGCTGGCCTGTGAGGCGCTGATATGCTCCTACTGCCACAGTTTCCCGATCCGGGCATGGGTCTACCGGTTCGCCAATATCATCGGGCAGCGGAGCACACACGGGGTGATATGGGATTTCATCCGCAAATTGCGGGACGATGGGAAGAGCCTCGAGATCCTTGGGGATGGAAAACAGTCCAAGTCGTACCTGGAGGTGGGGGCCTGCGTGGAAGCAATGCTCTTTGCCGCGGATCATTCAGGGGAAGCGTTCAACGTGTTCAATATCGGGTCCGAGGACTGGGTGGACGTTACGACCATCGCCGATCTTGTCGTGCAGGAAATGGGGCTCCCGGATGTGAAGTACCGGTTCACCGGCGGTGAGCGCGGGTGGATCGGGGACGTGCCCAGGATGCAGCTCTCGGTTGCCAGGATGCGATCCCTCGGATGGAAACCCACCATAGGGTCCCGCGAGAGCGTTCGCCTCGCGGTCTCATCCATGCTGAGGTGACGGGATGGATCTCCGTTCCGCTCATGCGATCGTGTCAATGGGGGTCCCGAGATGAAGTACGTGGTGATCCTCGGGGACGGGATGGCGGACGAACCCCTCCCGGAACTCCGGGGGAAGACCCCGCTCGAATATGCGGAGACCCCCAACATGGACACGATTGCCAGGGAGGGGGCATGCGGGCTCCTGCAGACCATCCCCGAGGGGTTCGAGGCAGGATCCGATATCGCCAACCTCTCCATCCTGGGCTATGACCCCCGCCGCTACTACACGGGCCGGGGTCCCCTGGAGGCGGCAAGCATGGGGCTTGTTCTCCGGGAAACCGACATCGCTTACCGGTGCAACCTGGTCACCATCAGGGACGGCACGATGGCAGACTTCTCCGCAGGCCATATCTCCAGCCCCGAGGGAGCCGCGCTCTTATCATCGCTCGATGCGGAACTCCGGCCGGCAAGAGTGTATCCAGGAGTGAGCTACCGGAACCTGCTCCTGCTGCCGGACGGAAAAGGATCCATCACCACACCCCCCCATGACGTCGTGGGGCAGGCCGTGGCTCCTTACCTCCCCACCGGACCGGATGCCGGGGCTCTTCTCCGCTGCATGGAGATGAGCCGGGAGATCTTCTCAAACCACCCGGTCAACCGTGCAAGGGAGGAAAAAGGCCTCCCGCCGGCCACCCGGATCTGGCCATGGAGCGGAGGCAGGATCCCGGACCTTCCCCCGTTCCGGGAGAAATACGGCCTTCGGGGTGGAATCATCTCGGCCGTGGACCTCCTGATGGGGATAGGGACATGTGCAAAAATGGAGATCATCCGGGTCCCGGGCGCGACGGGATACCTCGACACCGACTACCAGGCGAAGGCGCGGTATGCCCTCGAGGCACTCCGCGAACTGGACTTCGTCTATCTCCATGTCGAAGCCCCTGACGAGGCCGGCCATCTGGGGAGCGTCGAAGAGAAAGTCAGGGCAATCGAGCGGGTGGACGGCCTTGTCGGGACGATCATGGAGAATTTCCCGGGCGTCGTGGCCATTCTCCCCGACCATCCCACCCCGATCCGGATCAAGACTCACACGAACGATCCGGTCCCCTTCGCCATCTGGGGCAAAGAACAGGACAACTGCAGGGTTTTCTCCGAACGGGAAGCGGCACGCGGAATGCATGGAGCCTGCGAGGGGATCCGGTTCCTCCCTCTGCTATTCCGGTAATCCCTTGAGGACGGGCCGGATCCCCCTCCTGTTTTTTGGCCTCTCCGGGTCCAGGATGGAATCGTTCCGGGAAAAAAAGGGAAGGCTATTTTTCCAGGCAGTCCATCAGGTAGTAACCTATGAAGGATCCACGATTATTCGAATCCCTGGAGAAGATTGCCGGACCTCTCTCGCCGCTGCAGCGGATCCTCCTCGGGACCGACGGATCCGTAACAAGGCTCCTGGAACTGGCGACAGGGGCCCGGGTAACCATCACCACGCTGATGCAGGAACTGGAACCGGCATCCCCGGTGGTTGCAGAGAGACTGGATATCCCCCCGGGCAGTGAAGTGAATCATCGTATTGTTGCACTGCAGGACTCCCGGACCGGTGAACCGCTCATCTATGCCGAATCGTATACTCCCCTCTCCCGTCTTTCCCCCCATTTCAGGGAGGACCTGATGCGTGCCGATATCCCTATCGGACGGATTCTCGAACGTCACCGGGTTGAATCAAGGAGAGAGATCACCGGCATGTCGGCCGGTCCCCGGCCAGGGCCCATCGCCACCCGGTTCAGGCTCCCGGGAGATGCGTTGTTCCTTTCCCGGCATTACCGCATTATCCATCAGGACCACCCGCTCATCCATATCGAAGAGACGTTCCCCTCCAGCAGGTTTGCAGGCAGGGGAACCGTGGTGGTGGTGGATGCCCCCTCACGCCTTCACCTGGGGCTCCTCGACATGAACGGGGCCCTCGGTCGCGTGGACGGCGGGATCGGAATCGCACTCCGGGATCCCGGGCTTGTAATCTCCGCTACGCTGGCAGATCAATTTCACGTGGCGGGGGGGGATGCGGACTGCCGGGCCCGGATCCTTGCGGCCGCCGAGGCAGTCCGCCAGGGCCTGAATCTTCCCGGCGGCGCCCACTTCACCCTCCAAACCCACTACCCCGGGCACGTGGGCCTCGGTAGAGGGACTCAGCTTGCCCTCGCTACCGGCCGCGCTCTCTGCGAACTCCACGGCATCCCATGCAGAGCCCGGGACCTCGCCCACCTGACTCATAGGGGAGGAACTTCCGGGATCGGCACCGCCGCGTTCGAACAGGGAGGATTCCTCATCGACGGAGGGCACTCGTTTGGGGAAGGATGGGATAAACAGGTGTTTCTCCCCTCGTCTGCAGCCGGGGGGGTCCGTCCTCCTGAAGTGGCAGTGCGCCATCCGTTCCCCGGGCACTGGAAAATCCTGGTGGTGATCCCCGAGATCCCTCCGGGTGCCAGCGGATCGAAGGAGAAGGAGATCTTCAGCCGTCACTGCCCGGTCCCGCTCACCGAGGTCCAGGCGCTCTGTCACGAGGTGCTCGTACGGCTCCTGCCTGGTCTCGTGGAGGAAGATCTCGACCTTTTCGGCAGCGCGGTCAACAGGATCCAGGAACTCGGATTCAAGAGGGTGGAGCATTCCCTTCAGCCATCCCTGATCCCGGACCTCCTGAACGCCATCCGGGACGCAGGGGCCGCAGGAGCGGGGCTCTCCTCCTTCGGACCCACCGTGTTCGCATTCGGGGAGGGGAACATGAATGCGATGGAGACTGCAGCAAGGGAAGCGCTTGTCCCCACGGGGGGCGGAAGCATCATCCTCACCACCGCACGTAACATCGGGGCCTCGGTGACCCCGGGATAAACCATATGAAACGGGGGGAAGAATATGATCGCATGGAGGGACGGAGAACGCTGTCCATCGGCATCACCGTGAACCTGGAACACTACGAGAACCTGCGGCTGGAAGTGAGCGGACAGGTGGAGAGCCAGGAGGATGCGCAGGAGCTGGTACAGTACCTGGATACGGTGCTCGGATCCTTCGGCCGCCAGGACCCTGCCACCGCCGAACGGATTGAAAGTTACCGGAGACGCGTCCTCTCGCCGCCCCCGCTTCCCCTAAAGGCACCCCCGGCCGGATGCCATGAAGGGGTATGTCCCCTTCCTGCAGAGACGGAACTACCGGACGAAACCCCACCCCCTTCACAACCCCTGTCCGGGGATGATGCCCGATCGGAACAAACTCCCGTCTCTGCGGCCACCGGAGACGGCATATGCGAGGAATGCGGGTCTCACCTGAGTCCGGCGGAGCAGAAGATGAGCCAGCTCTTCACCAGCCGGTCCCTGTGCAGGAAATGCATGAAAAAACTCTGAACGGGGTGCGAGATGAAAGAGAGAAGGATTATCCAACCGGGATGGTGTGAATGAAAAAAAGTCTCCTCATGTGGGACGAAAGCCTCTTCCGGGATCCGGAAGTATTCGAGATCGACTACGTCCCCGACCAGTTCAATTTCAGGGAGACGCAGATGAAGGAACTCGCGTTCCAGATCAGGCCGGGCCTCCGCGGAGGGCGGCCTCTGAACAGCGTCTGCAGGGGGCTTCCCGGAACGGGGAAGACCACGAGCGTCCGGAAGCTCTTCGCGGAGATCGAGGAGACCACGAAAAAACTTGTCCCTGTCTACATCAACTGCCAGATCGANNCAGATCTACAAGAAACTCTCCGGCCACCTGCCTCCTGCGTCCGGGACCTCGTTCAAGCAGGTATTCGACGCCATCGCCAGGATCCTTTCTAAGGAGGAGCAGGTTCTCCTTGTCGCCCTGGACGATGCAAACTATCTCCTGTATGAGAACGAGATCAACAAAGTCCTGTACACACTTCTCCGGTCCCACGAAGCCTATCCCGGCACCCGGATCGGAGTGATTGTCATCGTCAGCGACATGGACGTGGATCTCTCGCGCGAGGTGGATGCGAGGGTATCTTCGGTCTTCCGGCCAACGGAGATCTATTTCCCTCCTTACTCCGAGGAGGAAGTCCGCACAATCATCGGCGAACGGGTGGCACAGGGATTGTATCCAGGCTCGCTTCCCTCCGGGATGTTCGACCTGGTGGTGGAACAGACCCAGAAGAGCGGGGATCTCCGGGTGGGGATCGATCTCCTCAAACGGGCCGCCCTGAACGCGGAGAAACGGGCGAGCAGGGTGATCGAGAGGGACGATATCTGCGGTGCCTACCAGATCTCCCGTTATCTCCACCTGGCCCATTCGGTAAAGACCCTCAAGACCGAGGAGAAAGCTCTTCTCAAAGCCCTGGCCGGGTATTCGCGGGAAGGGAACGAAATGAATGCAGGGGAGGTCTACAAAGCGGTAAAAGAGCATATGGAGGTCGGATATACCCGTTTCTACGAGATAGTGAAGAAGTTCGATGCCATGCGGCTGGTCAATCTCGAGTATCGCGACGGAAAAGGCCGGACCCGGGTGATAAGCCTCCGGTACGACCCGGCGAAAATAATCGAGTATCTTGGATAACCCCTTTTATAAAACAATCATTTGATAACTCTTATCTCGTATCCGGCTATGTTCTATGGTAAAGGGGGTACTCCACGTGCTCAGTGTCAACGAACTTGCCCTCGAGATATTCGAGAACCTCGCGGAATACGCAGAGGAATTCAACGCTGCTTACCACGAACTGGACAACGGAGCCCGTATCATCGATTGCGGGGTCAGTACCAGGGGGGGGTACGCAGCAGGACGCGCTTTTACAGAGATCTGCATGGGAGGATTGGGAGAGGTCAATTTCCGTATGGCCCATATCAAGGACTTCCCCCTGCCTTTCATCGATGTCTTCACCGACTTTCCCTCTATCTCGTGCCTTGGCGCACAGAAGGCCGGCTGGACCATCAAGCATAACAATTACTTCGCGATGGGCAGCGGACCGGCCAGGGCCCTGTCTCTCAAGCCGAAGCACACCTACGAGGTGATCGAGTACGAGGATGATTTCGACTCGGCTGTGATCGCCCTTGAGAGCGATCATCTCCCCAACGGCGGAGTGATGGAGAAGATCGCCGAGGACTGCCAGATCGATGTGGCAAATGTCTGTGCGGTGGTGGCTCCGACAGCATCGATCGTCGGATCGATCCAGGTCGCAGGCCGCTGCGTGGAAACCGCGATCTACAAGTTGAACGAACTCAAGTTCGATACCCGGAAGATCACGGCAGGGTTCGGTACGGCTCCCCTCCCCCCTGTCCGGGGTCCGAAACTGGCGATGGGGGTCACCAACGATGCCACCATCTACCATGGCCGGATCATGCTCACCATGAAAGCCCCCGAGATCAAGGNNCGTCATCAACGAGCTCTCCGAGGGCGTGGTCTACCACTGCGGAACCGTGAATCCCGAGGTCACCCTCAAGTCATTCGGTCTCCTCTGAATCCCTTTTTTTGCGATTGTGTTCGCAAACTCGACCTTGCGTTCAGCATGCCTCAACCGGAACCGGGATTTCCGAAGGTTGAATATGTACGTCCATTCCGATTCACCCGGTGTATTCACCCATAGGGGGATCTGCGTGATTTTTATCATGGATGGCCCATACAGGATCGGAACTACGCGGGAAGGATCCTGTCCCGGGAGGGATTAAATTGGCTGGACTTCAGGATGCATGGAACAGGGACTACGCCCGGAAGGGGCGCATGTGGGCGCGTGGGCAGGAGGGCATACCCCGGTTCTCACAGGGAACAAGGGTACTCGAAGCGGGGTGCGGGGATGGAAAAACACTGCGTACCCTGATCCGGGAGCGGCCTGGAGCACAGCCGGATGAGGCTCCGGAGATTGTTGCGTTCGATTTCTCGCGTGAGGCGGTCAGGCTCTCGAACGCGTCTTTATCCCCCGCTTCGGGAATCAGCCTACTCACCGCGGACGCAGCCTGCCTCCCTTTCTCCACGGGATCGTTTGATGCCGTCCTCCTCGTTCACCTGCTCGGTCATGCCCCATCGGATCTCCGCAACCAGATCGCACGGGAAGCCGCCCGGGTAACCCGCAGGGGCGGTCGCATCTATGTACGGGTCTTCTCCACCGGAGATTTCCGGGCCGGCCGGGGCATGGTGGCAGAACCTGGGACGTACCGGAGGGAAACCGGGATTCTCACGCATTATTTTACTGCAGATGAGGTCGGACAACTCTTTCCTGCGCTTCACACTGTAAGACTTTCGACGATCGGATGGACGATGAGGATCAGGGGAAAAGACCTCCGCAGGGAGGAGATCCATGCCGAATTCGTAAAACCTGAATAATCAGGGTTCGGAACGACGATCCATTCTCTGCAAGACCCGATGGACACGTTTAATACGCTCACCGCTGAATCTTTCTGGCTATTCGGGCTCGTGGTCTAGTCGGTTATGNNGGTTCGAATCCGGCCGGGCCCATCGGTTGGTTTCCCATTGCATTTCGTATGGATTATTCCCTTCGGGGGGTTTTCCGGTACACCATACCCTGGAACAGAGCGATCCGATCGCCATCCCCGTCGGTGACCGTGATGGAATAGGTCCCGAGCTTGGGATTCACTGCAAACTCTTCCGCCTGTGCGATCAGGACTCCCTGGCGGGCGGATTTCATGAAGGTGATATTCGAGCTGATCGCAGCAGCCGGAATCCCGTGAGAGTTGGATGCAAGTGCAAACGCCGTATCCGCGAGGGCGAAGATCGCTCCCCCGTGCACGGTCCCGTGACTGTTCTTGAGATGTTCTCCAATCTCCATCCTTACCGTTGCCGTTCCGGGACCGGTATCGACCAGGGTAATGCCAAGGTGGGCTGCGTACGCATCCTTCGAGAAGAACTCTGATAGGTTTGTCATATACGACCTGATCGTATCGTTCCGGGAAGAATAAAATTCACCTGTCCTGATTCCGGATCGGGCCGAAGCCATCCCGGGATCTCCTGTTTGGCTCCATGACAGAAAAATTTAAATAATTCTTTCCTGCGGCACCCCTCAAAATTGCTGGCAAAAAAGAGGGTGTTTTATGCGTTCATGGGTAAATTCAACGTTCATTTCCCGGTGAAACCAATTTTTAACGCTTTGAAACGCATTCTTTAAAAAAGGTTTTAATACATCCTTTTGTAATTCTGAGGCTAATTTATTTTTATTTTCTATCCCTGTATCCTATGACTTCCGATCGGTGATTGCGTGCGAAAACGTCTGACGCATGCAAAAATACCCAAGAAAAATACAATTTGACCTGTGTAATTTATATAGCAGGAAAGAAAATGGATTTTTTGGTGCACCGATTCCGCGGGCGACGCCTGCCTGAAAAAGCACTATACAATCAAGGTGGCATNNCATCAATATAGGCAGTACTCCAGGCTTTGTATGACGGGGCGGTTACCGGTACACCAGAATGAGATATCACATTGTGATAAAAAATGTATCGGATCGCATCGGGCAGCTCGCCCCGATGCGATCCATTAATCCCTGTAAAATCCGTTCCTTTCCTGAAATATTCGTTTATTGAGTCATTTTGCTCCAGAACTGTCCTGAATGGAATTCGATATCCTGGATCGGTTCGGACGCTTCCCGGAAGGCGGGGGATTGATCCCATGGCGCAGAAGAACGGGGGGGTAGCGGGATCTACCTCACGATCTCCACGAGGGTGATGGAAAAGACCAGGTCTCTCCCCGCCAGGAAATGATTCTGGTCCACGACCGTCGTCTCCGCGGTGATATTCATGAACCGGTAATAATAAACCTGGTTGCCCGGAGCCCTGTACTCCCAGACCGGCTCATCAATCCCAGGGATCAGGCGGGGGCTCAATTCCCCGTATTGTTCCAGCCGGGTCATCATTTCTTTGAGGGCATTCGTGTCGACCTCTCCGACAAGGCTCTCATTCCGAAGCCCGTATGCCTGGTCCGGGGGGACCGTGACCGTCGTGGTCTGTCCGGGAGTCATTCCAATCACAGCCCTGTCAAACCCGGGGGGCATCTGGCCGGACCCGACTATGAACTCAAGAGGGGTTCCGTTCTGATTCGTGTCAAACGGGGGATTACCCGGTAAGGCAACGGAATAATAAACCCGCACCGTATCACCCGTTTTAGCCCCCCCCGTACTGGTACAGCCTGCGAAAAGAGTCAGGAAGAGAAGGATTACTCCGAATACGATCGCCTTCCACGCCCAGCCTGAGGGGAGGTTCTGTGATGGACGCTTCATGATCAGAGCGGTTGCACCTGCTCGGCAATAATCTCTCCGGGTATCGTTCACTCCCGGAGACGGGAGAGAATTGAAAAAATCGACCATAAAAACCACCAAATGTGCCCAAATCGAATTGTTTTTATTATGCCAGTCCTCATGGTACTGCATGGTGGGTCCCGGACATCGGGCCAGAGGGTTGGAAGCATGACAGAGGAAGGGTACAGGGAGGCTGAGGTTGCGGGCAAAAAGGTCCAGTGGGATCCTGAACAACTCCGGAAGATCCAGGAGCACCCCTGTTTTTCAGAGA
>DAEV01000096.1:17376-27344 GCA_002509495.1 Methanolinea sp. UBA473
GCGTGAACGAGAGCCGGCCCGGGGTTACCACGAAAGTACTCACGCCCCAGGAATCCGTAGAGATGGTAAGGAAGGTGATGGCGCAGTACCCCTACATCAAGGTCATCGGCATCGCCGGCCCGGGAGAGCCCCTTGCCAACGATGAAACCCTCGAAACCCTCCGCCTCCTGCACGAGGAATTCCCCAACGTGATCAAGTGCATCAGCACCAACGGCCTTCTCCTGCCCGAAAAGATCGACCTGCTCCAGAAGTATGACGTCGGGAATATCACCGTCACCCTCAATGCGATCGATCCCGAGATCGGAGCCAAAATCTACCAGTTCATCAATTACAAGGGCAAGAGGTACGAGGGAGTGGAAGGTGCGAAGATTCTCCTGGAGAACCAGCTCCGGGGAATCGAGATGGCGGTGGCCCGGAAGATGATCGTGAAGGTCAATACCGTGTACATTCCCGGCATCAACGAGGAGCATATCCCTGAAATTGCAAAAAAAGCAGGAGAGATGGGGGTCTATACCTTCAATGTGATTCCCCTCATCGCCCAGTACCGCTTCTCCCATATCACCCCCCCGACTCCCGAGATGAAGCGTAAAATGCAGGACGAGTGCTCCAAATATGTCCGGCAGATGCGCCATTGCCAGCGGTGCAGGGCGGACGCGATCGGGAAACTGGGCCACGATGTCCAGTCCTGCATCTACAACAAGTGACCCGGACATTCTCCTTTTTTTTATGGACCGAATCTGAACTATTCAGATCTCATCCTGTCCGAAAGGATTTCTTCTTAACCCGGAATCGAAAGCCACGCCATCCCGTGTACCACGGGAGGCCGGCAAAAAAGAGGCCGGGGTTTATTTATTGACTTGTACGGAAAGCAACTCTTCGAGGCGCGAGATCAGGGGGGCGAGGCTCGCGGGGATCCCTGTGGTCTCGGTCAGTACGGTCTTATCCCCGACGGTGAGCGTATAATAGAAATAATCCGCTCCTTGAGAGGGTGCAGGGTAACTGGAGCTCAGGTTGGGGAAATCTGCCTGCCGGATCAGCTTCTCAACCCATGAACGATCCTCTGCCGACATGGTGAACTCCCCCGATTTTTGACGGGTAGTGAATACTGTCTGTCCGTTTGAGAAGACGACCATGTGATCGTCCATGCCCGCGATCCCGCCCGTACGGATATAATCCACGAGGACTGTCGGAGGCGGCGAAGTCGAGTTTGTGGGGGGGGACTCCTGGGTGCAGCCTGCAAAGAGGAGCAGGCAGAAGAGAAGTACGATCACAAGCAGAATTCCATGTAGATTCCTACCCTGCGCCGGTCCCTTTCCCGGCGCAAAAAACGCTTTTGCCAGGTTCATAGGCCGTAAACACCTCGAAATACTATGTATCCGTTTTCCGTTCGGAAATATAGTCTTATCCCCTGCCGGAAAAAAAGAATTTGGCCTCTTCCAAGGGGCTCCACCCCTTCCCACCCCGAGGGACTTAGCCCTTCGAACCCCCCGGCGCCCCAGCGGGTGCCTGGCATTTCCATCAAAGGGAACTCCGAATGGCCTGAACACTACACCACAACAGGTCAGATCTCCAGGACGCCGCCTTCCTCGGTTTTCTGTGGCTTCCGCCCGGGTGCGATCTCCTCAAGAGTGGTGAGAAGTACATCCAGTTTGGGATTATTGAAGATCTCCCGGAATGCGGTAAGCTCAAACGATCCCATAAGCATGACCCCTTTTTTCTTCATCGGGGTCCCTTTGTCGGTGACAGGGTTGATCTCGATTGCAAGAGATGCAGGTCTCGACCGGGTTTTGGGGAGTTTGATGAGGGAGACACCTTTTACGTTGGTATTCTTCCTCTCCCAATCTTCCCCGCTCTCCAGGAAATTTCTCAGGCTCTCTGATAACTCCATAGCTGGTGATGGGGCGCCCGGGGCTAAAAAAAGCTCGTCCGCGTGGAGTGAAGATACCGGAACAATCCCCCCCCGGACATTCCGCATGGAATGCCGGCATCCCGTCCCTTGTGCAGGACACAATTGCCCCTGCAGTCTGTTTCAACATCTTATACGGGAGGGGCATTTACACCCGGAAAAAGATAAATCTTCTCCGGATACATTCTTTTTTCGGGGAAACCGATGGGGGAGCCAGGTACGATGGGATCCGGCATTTCCAATCAACCGGACCTGTTCGAATTTTACTACGGCCATTTTGACGGGTCTTCCTGCCATGCAAAGTGGAACGGGAACTGTCTCGTGGTGGAACGGAGCAGGGGGGGCAACTTGCCGACAGCATCGCGGGAAGTAACTCCCTCGGAAGATTCCTGGAACACCTTCTGGAACCGGGTCGGTGAGATCGGGTGCCCGGAATGGGAGCCGGAATACTTTTCTGCGCATGGCTGCTGTGGGACAACCTACTGGTCCGTCCGGATCGCGAAGGGAGAACTTTCCATCTCCAGCCGCGGGGCGAACGCGTTCCCCGGCGGGGGGTCTTTGGGTCCCTCCATGGAGTTCCAGAGATTCCTGGCCGCATACCGGGTCCTCCTCGAGGGTTGACGCTACGGACTCCCGGGCCAGGAGCCGGCTGCCGTTTCCGCCATTCCTAAATAGTCTGGTATCAGACCCTGGAGGAAGAGTCTCCTATGCCAGCCCTCACGCTTACGCCGGACCAGCCCTTTGATCTGGAACGATCTCTCTCCTGCGGCCAGGTCTTCCGCTGGGAGTCCGTGGGAGGGGGATGGTGGAGGGGGGTAATCGGATCCCGCCGTATCCGGATCCGGCAGGATGGCCCGGTGCTGACTTTCCGGGGCGCGGACACGGAGTTTGTTACGCAATACTTTCACCTTGACGCAGATCTTCCCGGTATACTCCTGTCCGTCGATCGGGACCCTGTCATCCACGAGGCGATAGAATGCTGCCGGGGGCTGCGCATCGTCCGTCAGCCCCCGTGGGAGTGCCTTGCATCCTATATCTGTGCCACGTACGCCAACATTCCGGGGATCAAGAGGAGGATCTCACTGATCTGTGAACGATTCGGCAACCGGATGGAGGATGGGGAAGGAGAATTCTTCACCTTCCCCACCCCCGGTGCGATTGCCGCGGCAGAGGTCTGCGATGTCCGCGAGTGCCGGCTTGGCTACCGGTCCTCCTACCTGCTGGAGACCGCCCGGACCGTGGCCTGCGATCCGGGGTGGCAGGAACGTGTCCTGGCGCTCCCCTATGAAGAAGCGCGGCGCGACCTCCTGCGCCTGAGAGGTGTAGGAGAAAAAGTGGCCGATTGCGTCCTCCTCTTTGCGTTCGGCAAGTACGAGGCGTTCCCTGTGGACGTGTGGATCCAGCGGATCCTGCAGACGCGCTACCAGGACGGCGGGAAGTTGCGATCTTACGGGCAAATCCACCGGTTTGGAAGCAACCATTTCGGAAAATTTGCAGGATACGCCCAGGAATACCTCTTCTGTAACCGGGAAGGGATTACGGGGCGTCAGGTCCCCTCTTCCCAGCCGGAGAGGTAATCCTTCTGCTCGGGGGAGATCTCATCGATGGACAGGTCCAGGGCGGCAAGCTTCCTCCTGGCCACCTGTTCGTCGATCTCGGCCGGGACGTCATAGACTCCTGCGGGATGCTCCTTTCCGTGTTCCGCAATATACCGGGTGCAGAGGGCCTGGAGTGCGAACGACAGGTCCATCACTTCGATGGGGTGCCCCATACCCTTGGGGATCGCAAGGTTGACAAGCCTGCCTTCTGCGAGCACGTGGACAGGCCGGTCGTCCAGCATATACGTGTCGATCCCGTCCCTCCGGACGATGGTGTCCGCGTGTTCCTCCAGCCACTGGACATCGATCTCCACGTTGAAATGTCCGGCATTGGCAAGAACGACCCCATGGCGCATGTTCCGGAAATGGCGCTCTGTGATCACCGACGTGTTCCCGGTCGTGGTGATGAAGATCTCTCCGAGAGTTGCCGCACGGTCCATGGGCATCACTGCGAACCCGTCCATATAAGCCTCAAGTGCCCTTCTCGAATCCACTTCGGTTACGATGACCCTGGCTCCAAGTCCATGGAGCTTCCGGGCGAGACCGCGGCCGCAGAACCCGTACCCGGCAACGACTACCGCTTTTCCTGCCACCAGCATGTTGGTTGTGACCATGATGGCGGTTAACGCGCTCTCCCCCGTTCCATGGACATTGTCAAAAAACCTCTTCATCGGCGTGTCATTCACCGCAATGACCGGGAATCTGAGCTTTTCGTCCCTGGCCATCGCCCGGAGGCGGTGAACCCCGGTAGTGGTCTCCTCGCATCCTCCCCTGACACCGGCGAGGAGTTCTGTACGGGCGGTGTGAAGCCGGTGGATGAGGTCCATGCCGTCATCAATGGTCACATCGGGGTCTGCGTCCAGCACCTTGTCGATCGCCGCATAGTATTCCCTGTGGTCCGCCCCCCTCTTTGCATAACAGTGCACATTGGGAACCCGGCCCAGGGCTTCGGCCACGTCGTCCTGGGTGGAGAGCGGGTTGCAACCCGTAATGAAGACCTCTGCACCTCCCGCTGCCAGCGTTTCGACAAGGTTGGCGGTCTTGGCTTCCACGTGGAGCGCCATTCCGATCCGCATCCCCCGGAACGGTTTATCCCTGGAGAACTCCTCCCTGATGCCCGACAGGACGGGCATGTACTGGCGGGCCCACTCGATCTTCTTCTCACCCGAATTCATGGAACTCAAATCCAGACCGGAGAACTGTCTCTCCCCGGAAATTACCTAGATTATTGCCCCGCCCAGCAGATAAACCCCTTTCAAAACCATGATAATACCTCCCCTCCCAACTCTCCCCCATGGCTCTTACCCGCCGAATCATCCCCTGCCTGGACTTGAAAGACGGCAGGGTCGTGAAGGGAACCCACTTCATACAGCTCCGGGATGCCGGTGACCCTGTGGAACTGGCGCAGCGATACAACGAACAGGGTGCCGACGAGGTGGTCTTTCTGGACATCACCGCCTCCACGGAACAGCGCGGCACCATCATCGACGTGATCCAGAGGGCGGCGGACCAGCTCTTCCTCCCCCTTACCGTCGGGGGCGGAATCCGGTCGGTGGAAGACATCCAGCAGATCCTGCGGGCGGGTGCGGACAAGGTGAGCATCAACACCAGCGCCGTGCAGGACCCTGCCCTGATCAGCCGCGGGGCGGAGAAGTTCGGCACACAATGTATTGTCCTTGCTGAAGATGTCCGCCGGAACTATACCCCGAATCCAAAGGCCACTCCCATCCCGCTTCCCGACGGCCGGACCTGCTGGTACGAAGTGGTGATCTATGGAGGGAGCAAGCCTACCGGGATCGACGCGGTCGCATGGGCNNTCACCAGCATGGAGACCGACGGGACCAAGAACGGGTTCGATCTCCCCATCACCGCCGCAATCTCGGACGCCGCCTCCATCCCGGTCGTTGCAAGCGGAGGAGTAGGGACTCTCGAGCACTTCTATGACGGGTTCGTGCTCGGCAAGGCGGATGCCTGCCTTGCCGCAAGCGTGTTCCACTACGGGGAATTCACGGTCCGGGAGGTCAAGGAGTACCTAGCCCGGAGGGGTATCCCGGTACGGCTGTAAGGTCCAGTTCCACGGCCGCGACGGGATGCTCGAGTTCGAAGGCATTCAGGACCGCGGGATGGATCTCGCCGAAGGTCCCCACCACCCTTCCGTTTTTCATGAGATCGCCCCTCCTTCCCTCGATGAATGCCGGATCCTCCGATCCTTCCGTGCCGTAGGGAATGGACAATTCCCGGCAGAGGGCATCCGCCACGGCATAGGCCTCGGAGAAGTCCGCTGCCGGGTGGAGGGAGACGAACGCCGCCTTCTGGAAGGTTGCCAGCCCGGCGACCACGTCCCCTACTGCAAAGAGCCGTTGCGGCAGTTCTCGGTGACGATTGAACTGGAGAGTCTCGATGAGGAGCGGCAGGATCCCGGTCCGCACCATTGTGTTCTCCTCGGTGATCGGGTGAAGGACGCAAAGGGTTGCGGGGTTGACAGGACGCTGCATCTTCCCGTACATCACGCGCTCGCTGGTGAGAGTGAACGGGATGACCTCCTGGTACCCGAGCCCGGAACCCAGGGAGCGGACTGCGGATGCGATGGTGATCACAGGGTGGGCCCTGCCGATGGTAAAGGTGGGTGGAATCTCGGTCCTGAAATGTTCATAGCCATACGCGATGGCTGCATCTTCAAAGATATCCCAGTCGTGCATGATATCCGCCCTGAAGCAGGGGACCCCCACCCTGACCTTGTCGCCCCCGGCGGGTTCCGCCGAGAACCTCATCTTCTCCAGGAGGAGGGATAACTCTTCGGGGGTGAAGTCGACCCCCAGCAGGCTGTTGCATTCGGCACAGCTGACCAGCCGCGTCGAGGGGGCAAGGGTCGGAATGTGGGACCCGGAAACATCGACGCTCTCGATCCGCCCTCCTGCATCGGCAAGAGCCGTGCAGAGGATGTTCACTGCGGTCATCACCGCGCGTTCATCGGTACCCGTTGTGTCCAGGAGAAGGTTCCTCGATTCCCCTGTCACCCTGGTCAGCTCTCCGTTGATGATGGGGGGAAAGGACAGGACCTGGTCGCGGGCGTCCACGATCAGGGGAAACCTGGGGAAGTTTTTGACGATATCGGCATAGGCCCGCCCCTTCGGGTGCTCCTCCAGGATCTCCTCCATTGTCATCTCCCTGTCATAGTCCAGGGGTATGAAAGTTCTCGTCCGCTCTTCGGCAATGTAACGGAAGGGCGGGGTGACACGGTCCAGGTCATGGATCCCGATCGCTACTTTGCTCCTCCCCCTGCCCAGGGCCCAGTGCAGGGCTTCCTGGAGACCCATGAGGGAGAGGATCGCTTCCTCGTCAAGGGAGATGCCCCGGATGACCGCAGTCCCGAGGTACGGGCGTATACAGGCCAGTCCGGGGTCGATCGAGAAACTGATCCCGGAGGGCGTCACCCTGTACTCGGGGAGTCCGGTTTCCAGGCCGAGGAAACCCCTCATCGCCCTGGCCACTCCCTCTACAGAGAACAGGTCGGGGCGGGAAGGGAAGAACTCCACGTCTACGTGGTCTTCCTCGACACGCTCGATGTCCGAACCGAACATCGGCAGGCGCTGAATAATTTCGCCCCTTCCTGCCCCGGTCATCCTCTCCAGATACCGGTAATAGAGCGAGATTACCGCCATCATTCACCCCCCGGGCCCGGCGGCGAGGCGGGGTGCCAGCTGGGTGTCTCCCGCACGAGGTCGATGTCGGTCCGGTACAGCAACCGGAGATCCTTCAATCCAAGCCTGAGCATCGCGACACGGCTCACGCCGAGACCCCACGCGAGCACGGGGTACCTGACACCCCAGGGTGCCCTCACCTCTTCGCGGAAGATGCCGGCACCCCCCATCTCGACCCATCCGAGCCCATCCACGTAGACCTCGGGTTCTACGGACGGCTCCGTATAAGGGAAGTAGCCGGGCCTGAATCTGACCCCTTCGAACCCCATCCGTCCGTAAAATTCTTTTAAAAATCCGAGGAGATGGCGGAACGTGACATCCTTATCCATGACGATCCCCTCCAGCTGCTCGAATTCCGCCAGGTGCGTGGAGTCGATGGACTCCCTGCGGTAGACCCTGCCGATGCAGAAGACCTTGACAGGAGGTTCCGGATGCGAAACGAGGTGCTGGATCGAGAGGCTGGTGGTATGGGTCCGCAATACGCACTGTTCCGCTTTCTCCGCGCTCCACCCGCCTCCCCATCCTGTCGACGATGTGGTTCCCCCGTGGACATGCATGTCCCTTACTCTCTCGAATCCCGGCGGGACGGGGACGGTCTCCTTTAAAAAGAAGGTGTCCTGCATCTCCCTGGCTGGGTGGTCCTGCGGCTGGAAGAGGGCATCGAAGTTCCAGAACGAACTCTGGGCCAGTCCGCCGTAGATCTCGGCAAATCCCATTTCGAGGAGAATCTGGCGCATCTCGTCCAGGATCCTCTGGTAGGGATGTATCTTGCCCGGATAGACCTTCTTCGGGAGGGTCCCGAGGCTGTATCTCCTGAGGCGGAGATCCTTCCACTGCCCGGAGAGAATCTGCTCCCGCGAGAGTGTCCCCACCTCTTCCGATAAATCAAGTCCCTCCCCTGCCGCCTGTTCTCCCGCCGGGGTGATCGCGATCCGGTAGGATACCGACTCTTCTTCGTTCGCAAGCCCCCGTTTGATGAGTTCCCTGACACCCTCGCCACCAAGGGAAAGATCCCGCAGCGCCAGTTCGTCAGGACCCGGTGCATCCTTTCCCGTCCGCTCCACCACTCCGTCGCGGATGGTGATCCATCCCTTCTTCCGCATCTGTCCGATCCCGATCCGGGAGAGCGGATGCTTTGTCAGTTCCGCCATCGGGACCCTGCCCTCGACCCTCGCCAGTAGCTGCCGTTCCGGCAGGCCTTCGCGGGCATAGAGAGTGCCCTCCGCGGTCAGGGTATAGGTGATATCCGCCGTCTTCTCAACCCTGGCCAGCCCCCTGTCCGACAGGAGCATGGCATACTGCACCACCTGGTCGCGGGACGCTCCTACCCGGGCTGCCAACGTGTCCGGATCCCCGGATTTTACCTGTTCGAGGGCTTTAAGCAACCTTTTTTCGTTCAACGAGAGTTCCATTTCAATCCACCGCCACCAGGTGTGCCGTCTCCTCCATGCGCTCCCTGAAGTCCGCCAGGAAGGCCAGCACCCGTTCTGCAGTCTCCTTCTTGCACTGCCCGCACATCATCTCGCCCGCGAGGCACCGCCGGCGTATCTCTTCGAGGCTTGCGTCATCCTCCACCATGTGGAAGAGGTTGAGGAGGAAGAGCGGGCACTTTTCCGGTTCCCCCCCCTTCTCCTTCTGCTCCGCGAGGGTCGCCCTGCCCCCGGTGAGGGCTGCCATGACCTTCTTTCGTACCGTCGCTTCCGGCTCGTGGAAGGTGATGGTGCTCTCCGGGACGCTGCTGGACATCTTGCCGCCCTGCAATCCCGGGATGAAATGGTGATAGGTCGAGGAAGGGGTGTAGAATCCGTATCCCCCGTGGGCTATCTCGATCCTCCGGGTTTCGGCGCTCACATCCAGGCAGTCCCCGTCCGGTATGTCGACATGCCCCTCGTACTTCTTCGATCCACGGAACGCCCGGTGGATCTCTTCCAGCGCTGCTGCGGGGGCGTTCTTGGACCGGACGCTTACGTACCCGTCCCTGTTTTCCACGGTAAACATGCGGAGTTTATGGGCAACGCCGCGGGTGAGACGGATATGCGGGTCCTGGTCGATACCTACCGGAACCACGGTGGGGGCCGGGACACTGTCCACCTGGGGGTAAAGGATGTCGGCGACCTGGGTGATCACGCTCTCGGCATGGGAAAGCGCGGTCTCCTGGGCGAACCCGTAGATCGCCTGGAGTTCGGAAAAATTCACCTTGGTGGAAGCCTCGAACGCCAGGTTTTTCAGGACTTCATTCCGGCTCTGGAAGTAGGTCCGGCCGGTGTAGCCGAGTGCATAGAGGCACTCCAGGTATTCTCTCCCGTATTCGTCGCACTTCGGCCAGGGGATGTCGCGGACCGCGTGGGCTTCGCGATCGGCGATGGTGATATACCCGGTTCCCCCCTGCTGCACGTGCCAGACGACCTCCTTCATGACCATCAGGTGCCCCAGGTGTGGATGCCCGGACGGCATGAAGCCGGTAAGGATGTGGAACGGGAGATGGTCCCGGATCGCCCCTGCGATATGCCGGTAGTCGCGGTGCCCCACTACGATCCCCCTGCGCATGAAATAGGGCACCTCCGGCAGGAGATCGATGACGGAACTGATCGGTTCGATCCCGAATTCGTTGAAGAGCTTATCGAGATCTACGGTTTGCTGGCTGGACCAAGGGTTGATCTGGTGCTGCATCACATCCCACTCACAGTTTGATTCGGGCAAATTCCACGTATTGAATGCCGGATGTATGTTCGCACCCGAACAACATCTTCTTTTTCACGCTGT
>DAEV01000096.1:27365-47531 GCA_002509495.1 Methanolinea sp. UBA473
CGGAAATGGTGGCCGAACTTGTATCCCGTGCGGGGCACATAGCCGTGGTTTCTCAAATCTTCATAGACACGCAGCTTCCCGGGGAGTTCCGGATCGCCTGAGGAGATCCTTTCGAAATACTCTTCCGCCGTGACAGGCTGCCCGTCGCTCGCGAGGGTCAGCCTGCCGGATCGCATCAGGGACAGAATCTCGAGAGGGGACAGCACACGGCGCACCGGATCCAGGCGGATCCCGAAAATCCCGTTCCCCTCCTCATCCGTTGCCGCTGTCCGGACCACCGCATATTTCCCGACCAGATCCGCTCCATGGAGGCCGGGCGCGTCGCCGCCCCTTTCCCCGGAAAGCGTATGCAGTTTCACCTCGTAATAGGTCAGCTCGTTCTCGTCATCCACGACGGAGAGGATATGCTGCTTGCGGAGATTGGAGGAGGCCCCGGCCTCTCGGATGAGGACGGTAAAGTCGATCAGGTCGCGCTCGGAGATCACCCGGACCATGTACTGGGACTGCCCTCTTCCCGGACGCTCCCCGCGCCGGAAGACCCTGAAATCATGGGGGCCTGTCTGCACAACGTACCCGCGCTCGCGAATATCCCTGTACACAAGGAAACTCCGGAAAAAATTGGGTTTTACTGCGAACACTGCAAGGATACGGTCGAAATCATACCCAGGGACCGTGATGCGGCCGCGGTGAACCAGGTATGCGGCTTCTTCCGGCGCGAGACGTATCCCCTCCTTGTCAGGTCGTCCGTAACCGCTCTGGTCGTAGAGCACCCTCCCCTCATTCCCGAGCCGGACCCAGGTCCCGTCGAACGCGGCGTTCACGCGGTAGTATTCGACCGGGCCGCACATAATATCATGCGGGGATCCGGGTATGCCGCCGGTGTGGTGCCGGGTCGCTCATTTCCTCCTCCTCAATCTCATTTTTTTAGAGAAGATGGGTCCGTCAGCGATCCGCTCCGGGGACGGGATAACCCCCGAAGATTCCTTCTCCAGGTCCATGGATATGAATACTCCTGATGAAACGATCGATTCTTAATAAAAGAAGGTATGACTACTGGATGCTTGCAAAAGGATGATCCCTGAAAAAGATGGATTTCTGTTACTCGCTGCGGGTTTCACTGGATCGCCCACAGAGGGTGATCTCGGTATTATCCAGTCCATGAATGATCATTTTTCAAAAAAAAGCGTTTTCTTTGAGATAAAGAATCACCACATCGTCCTGAATTTACATTCGCTTGACCTTGATTCATTTGAACAACAGGTACGCAAAGCAATCATTGATGCGAAGAAAACCGGCCCGGTTCATGAGGATGAATTCGAAGAGATCCTGCGTAAAATCGAGGGCATAGGAAGCTACGGTTTGAAGGCCGGCAGGAGAATTTACACCGGATACAACAAAGAAAGAAAAGTCCGGAATCGTCCGGATAAAATTTTGCGGAGAAATTCCTGTTATTACGCCTTGAACCACAATTTTTCAGAGAAAAACAATGAAATTCCCAAAGAATTTGAGAATACGATACTATGCTCCGATAGTGAAGAGGTTCTGAAAAAATTACCCGATAATTGTGTGGATCTGATCTTCACCTCGCCGCCCTATAATTTTGGTTTAGGCTATGATACGGGGGAAGACGGGGTTTCCTGGGAGAAATACTTCAATAAATTATTTGCAGTGTTTGACGAGTGCGTCAGAGTACTGAAAAACGGAGGCAGAATAGCTGTCAACGTTCAACCCCTGTTTTCCGACCATATCCCAAGTCACCAGATTATTGCGAATTATTTCATCCGGAAAAAAATGATCTGGAAAGGGGAGATCCTTTGGGAAAAGAACAATTATAATTGTAAATATACGGCGTGGGGGAGCTGGAAGAGTCCAAGCAGCCCTTACCTGAAATATACCTGGGAATTTGTTGAAATATTTTCGAAAGGCGATCTTGTGAAAAAAGGATCGAAGGAAAATATTGACATTACCGCCGATGAATTCAAAAAATGGGTTGTGGCAAAATGGTCGATTACACCGGAAACGAATATGAAAAAATTCAACCACCCTGCAATGTTTCCCGAAGAACTTGCGTTCCGCATTTTAAAGTTATTCAGTTTTCAGAACGATCTCATCCTTGACCCCTTCAACGGGGTAGGAACAACGACGCTGGTTGCCAGAAAAACCAACAGGAGATACCTCGGTATTGATATTTCAGAAGAATACTGTAAAGCGGCGGAGTCGCGTCTTCGTCAAAATCCTTCAGAATGAATGTTATAAATTTAAATATAATATAATTTACAATTTATTTTTACTGCGGAACATCGTTTCACATTCCATATGTATGCGGCAGGCCCACCCCTGATCAGGAAAAGATCATTCTTATGGAATACCCGTGGAATCCTGGTTTTCCGGAATCTACCTTAAAATTTCGTTTCAATCAGTGAATACTCTCCGTTTTGGGGAATGCGATCCCTGCGGAGAAGGATCCCTGATGCATTACATAAGTATTTCGTATGTAGTACTTTTTGGAAAAAATACGCCCATACAAGGAAGGACTTATACAGGGGTGGCAGGAAACCTCTTCTTTCAGACATTTTAACGGGCTGTAGCCGGGACTTGGCCGAACAGGAATCCCTTGGGATCCGGCGGCCTGCTATGGGGAGGAAGAGGGGAAGATGTTCATCAACTGCGGCGGTTTCATGCCCGGATCCTGCGTCAACGGGCCGGGGCGGCGGGCGGTCGTCTGGGTGCAGGGATGTCCCCTCCGGTGCCCGGGCTGTTTTAACCGGGATCTATGGTCATTCCGTCCCCGGCACGTCGTGCATGTGAAAGAGCTGGCGGAACGGATTCTTGGCCTCCCTGATATCGAGGGGGTAACGTTCTCCGGAGGCGAACCGTTCTGCCAGGCACGGGCTTTGGCAATCCTTGGACAGGTGCTCCAGGATGCAGGACTCACCATCGTCACCTATTCGGGATATCCGCGTGGTACCCTCGCCCGGACCCGCCGGGAATCCTGGAGGGCTCTTCTCGCAGTGACCGATCTTCTCGTCGCCGGACCCTTCCTGGCCCACAAACGTTCCGGCGGACCTCTTGGAGGGTCTTCCAACCAGGAACTGGTATTTCTGACGCCCAGACTCGCGGGACGGGACGTGGAAGGGAGGGCATCTGAAGAGGTGGAGTTCGTCATCTCCCCCGGGGGGGAGGTAACCGCCACGGGGTTTCCGGCTCGAGGCTGCATCCTGTCCCGTTCGCCTGCCTGGAAAGGAGGTGCCTGATCGCAATGTCGCATTTTTCCAGGATCAGGACCACGTTCCGTGACCGGGAACTGCTGATCCAGTGCCTGCGGGAGGCAGGATACCAGGTGCAGGATGGCGGAGTCGTTCGGGGGTACCAGGGGGAGAAACAGGTGGATTTTGTCGTTTCAGGGAAAGGCGGGTACGGTATCGGGTTCGTGCAGAACACGGACGGGATCTTTGACATGGTCACCGACTCGTGGGGTGTTGCAGGGGAGGAGAAAAAGATCCTTGAATCCCTCCGGCAGCATTACCCCGGGATCTCCCGGGAATACGCAAAAAGGCTTGTCATGGACCAGACTGCGCGGGAAGGGTATTCCCTTGTTTCGGAAGAGGAGCAGGAAGATGGATCGGTCCGAATCGTCGTGCGAAGGTGGGTGTGAGGATGGATTCGCCTGATACCGAGATGCTCGCCCAGATCGACCTCTCTCTCCGGGCCAGGGTCACCCTCCTTGTCCTTCACACTGCAGAGGAGGAGCGGGCGGTCCGGATGGTGCAGGAGGTCTGTTCCCGGTGGCAGCCGCCACGCCCATGCCTTTCCTGGGACCTCGTGGATGGGTTCTCCGGAGCAGGCCCTGCCCAGGGCCGTGCGGGCCAGTCCAGGGACCCGCTGGCAGCACTTGATGAACTGGAAAAGACCGACGATGCTGCAGTCGTTCTCCTCAAGGACTTCCACGAGTTCTGGGGAAACCCCGCCGTAAAGCGGAGGTTGCGCACCCTCGCACAGAAGTTCCGGTTCTCCCGCCGGACGATGGTGGTAATCACCCCTTCCCTGAAAGTACCCGAGGAGATCCGGGACGAGTCCGTGGTCCTTCAGATCCCTCCGCCCTCGGCCCGGGAGCTGGAACGGGAGCTGGACCGGCTCCTGTTGGGAAGCGGCGTCCAGAACTCCCTCACTCCGCTCGGAAAAGAGAAACTGATCCAGGCGGCCCTCGGCATGACCCTCAACCAGGCCCGCCGGTCCTTCTCAAAAGCCATCGTAAAGCGCGGGACACTGGACGACCGGGATATCGAGGGGGTCGTGGCCGAGAAAAAAGACATCCTCTCCCAGAGTGAAGCCCTGGAGTTCTACAGCGCCACGGAGACTCCGGAGAACGTAGGCGGACTTTCTGCCCTGAAGGAATGGCTTCGCCTTCGCGACCGGGCGTTGTCGCAGGAGGCCAGGGAATACGGGCTGCCGGCCCCGAAAGGGATCGCACTGATCGGAATCCCGGGAACAGGGAAGAGTCTCACTGCCAAGATGATCGCCGGGTTGTGGCGGATTCCCCTCCTCCGCCTGGACGTGGGGGCGCTCTTTGGCAGTTTCGTGGGTGAGTCCGAGGAGCGGACACGCCATGCCCTCTCCCTTGCAGAGACCATCTCACCCTGCATCCTCTGGATCGACGAGATGGAGAAGGCTTTTTCATTCGGGAACGGGGATTCCGGGACAAGCCAGCGGGTGTTTGCGAGCATCCTCACCTGGATGCAGGACAAGACGGCCCCCTGTTTCGTGGTGGCTACCGCCAACGATGTCTCGGCCCTGCCTCCCGAACTCCTCCGGAAAGGCAGGTTTGACGAGATCTTCTTCCTCGACCTTCCCTCTCTCCCGGAACGAAGGGAGATATTCTCGGTCCACCTCCGGAAGCGGAAATGCCTGGCCGACGAGTACGACCTGGACCTCCTGGCCCGGGTATCCGAAGGCTACGTGGGGTCCGAGATCGAGCAGACCGTCATCGACGCGATGTACCTTGCCTTCAACCAGCAGATGCGGCGCATCACTACGGAAGACATCCTGGCCGCCCTCCAGAGCCAGGTACCTCTCTCCGTCTCCCAGCGGGAGGTCGTGGAAGGGCTGCGGCTCTGGCTGCGGGAAGGACGTGCCCTCTCCGCATCCTTCCCCACAACCCCTGAAAGACAGGAGAACCCCTCGATCCGGCTGGATCCCCTGAAGGCACCCGGTACACGGTGATCTCCGGATGACATCCCCTGCCCGCTGCCAGGAACGACTGTCGTCCCGCATACCGCTTTTCGGCAGCCTGTTCCGGGACAGGTTCCTTCAACGACTGGAAGACGCAGCCGGGAGGGGAGATCCCGGTGCGGTAAGGACCCTTGCAGGGATCGCACAGGGATCCCCGGAAGGACGCAGTAAGGCCGTAGATGTACTCTCTCATCTGGCGAGCCCGGAGGCGATCGACGTCTTCTGTGCCTTCCTGCTCGCCCACGATGATCCCGTCCTCATGGCGATTGCGGAGCGGAACGGCTACCTGCCGAAGGACGAGGGGAAAAGGGCGGTTTACCTGTTTTTAACCGGGAGGGACGAGGAGTACGCCAGGCTTGACCCCGGTCCCGGCCATTCCCTCCTTGTCAGGGGATACCTTGCCTCCCCGGAACCGGTCAGGATGCGTATCCTGGGCTCCGCACGCCGCCGGGGATTGAACGAGCTCATCCCGGTCCTGGGCCGCGACCAGCCGGAGATGCCCGTCCGGTCCTGCAGGGAATGGCAGGTGCAGATCGATCTGCTGTCAGAAGAGCAGAGATGGAACGAACTCTTCCGGCTGATCTTTTCCCTGCCCCTGCCGACTTCGGTGGAAACCATCCACCGCCTGGCTGCTGCGGGATGGGAATCCCCGGAATGCGACAGGATCCTGTGGAATGATCTCCGCGCTTTCGCCCCCGATTCCTGGTCGGCTCCGGAACCTGGCGATCCCCAGGCCGACACGCTGCAGAGCTCAGCAGGACTCGTGGCGAAGATGTCGGTTTCTCCGGACGGAGGCCTTCTTGCCTGCGGAATTCATGATGGATCGATCCATATCTGGAAGATCCCGGAAGGAAGTCTCCTCCATTCCCTCGAACGGGGGCGAACGGGTATCACGGCCCTCGAATTCAGCCCGGATGGAGATATCCTTGCGGCGGGGGATGCAGATGGCACCCTGCGTCTTTTCGATCCCCTGGAAGGCAGGCTCAAGGCCACCATTTCTGCCCATCAGGGTCTGGTCCGGTCAATTATTTATCATGGCCTGGACGGGTCGCTGGTCAGCGCCGGGGCGGACGGATCGCTTCGATGTCATAATCCTTCGACCTGCGGTCTCCGGTGGGGACGGGAGGCGCACACCGGGCCGATCACCTGCCTGGCGGGATCAGGGGGCAGAATCGCAACCGGCGGTGAGGATTGCCTTGTAAGAGTATGGGAGGAGGATGGATTGCGTTCGTCCGACCTCAGGGGTCACCGTTCGCCTCCCTTCTTCCTGGTCTTCGGGGGAGACGGAAGGTTCCTGGCAAGCGGGGGAGGCCAGGGATTCATACGGGTATGGTGCCTTCCGGAGGGCACCCTGGCAAGGACAATCGATCCTGGAGACTCCCCTATCGTGGCATGGTCGGCCTCTCCTGACGGCTCCCTTCTGGCTCTTGGGGGTCAGGACGGTCGTATCAGGGTTCTTTCCCTTCCGGGGGGTGAAGAACTGGCGGAATTCCAGGTCCATGGCGGAGGGATCGCCTGTGTCGCCCTCTCACCCGACAAGACCCTGCTGTCCGCCGGATCCCGTGACGGGATGTTGCAAATCTGGTCTGTCATGGAGAAACGTCTTGTGAAACGCCGGAAAGTCCACCGGGACTGCGTTCGCCACATCTCCTTCCCCGGCTCCGCAGGCGCGATCGTGAGCTCGGGGTGGGACGGGACCGTTTGTCTCCGGCGCATCCCGGAATGCATCCCTGTCTGCACAATGAAGTGCCGTTCTCCGGGTATCCACGCCCTTGCCGCGACGCCTGATGGGAGGATCCTGGTCAGCGGAGGGGAGGATGGGGGGATCCGGGTATGGGATCCCGGTGCAGGGGGTCTCAGAATGATCATCGATGCGTACACCAACTGCATCCTCTCTCTTGCCCTGGACCCGGCGGGTTGCCTTGCGGCCTGTGCGGGAAGGGATGGGAGCCTCTCCGTCTGGGACCTGAAGAACGGATCCCTCCGCGCGACGCTGACTGGACACCGGGGCACCCTCCATGCAATCGCTATAAGCCCCGACGGGACCCTCCTGGCCGCCGGAGGATGGGATGAATCGGTCAGGATCTGGTCGCTGCCGGACGGGACCCTGAAGGCAACCTTCCGGGGCCATCGGAGCCTTGTCACATCCCTTGCCTTCACCCCGGACGGAGGGTCTCTCGTCTCGGGATCGAATGACCGGACGATCAGGGTCTGGGACATTCCCTCCGGTTCCCCCGGAATCGTTCTGGATGGGCATTCGCATATCGTCTCCTGCCTGGGAATATCCACAGACGGAAGACTCCTTGCCTCCGGGAGCTGGGACCGGACCGTTCGGACATGGTCCCTTCCGGACGGGGAGTCTCTCCAGGTATTAAAGGGGGAACCGGAAGGGAGGATCACCTGCCTGTCGCTCCACCCCGATGGCAGCCTCCTGTGCTCGGGGAGCGACAACGGGGGGATTCGTTTCTGGACTCTCCCGGACGGGCTTCCGGTGCGGACCCGGGCAAGGCACCCGGGACCACTCTCTTCGGCCTGTCTTCTCCCGCTGCACCATCTCCTTGCAACTGCCAGCCACGACGGATCCCTTAAGACCTGGCGCCTGCCATGGACCCGCCCCCTCTGCAAAACTACCCCCGGAGACCTGTCGTTCGTACGGGCGCAGATCCCTCCCGGGCCTCACATGCACAATGCAAGGAACTGGCTCTTCCTTGAACGGCTGTTATCCGGCCGGTTCCGTAACTGGGTGGAGTGCTGCGGGTCCGGCCTTCCTGCAGGCCCCTACGAGATCGAGGTGGTTGAGGAGCCGCCTTATGCGGATTACGGAGGCAGGTATGGATAACGTTACGCTGGGTGTCGACTTTGGGGTCTCGAACACCGTTGTTGCGGTCCGGGAGGGAAATCCGCGGCGGTCCCGAGCCATCCCGTTACCCGGCAGGTCACGGAACATCCGGGCAGGGGCGGGAGATGAACAGGTCCCGGTAATCCCCTCCCTCATCCACTATTCCCCTGACGGGCACAGGTGGACCGGGCAGGAGGTAATGGAGAGGGGTCTTCCCGAATCGCCCGGAACCGTCAGCCGGATGAAACACTACATCTCTTCCCGGAGTTCCGCCAGGATCGTCCTCTCCGGATCTACCAGGAGTTACCGGGAGGCCGGGTCCGATTTCCTGGTTGAGATACTCTCCTCTCTTTCAGGGGAAAATCCCCGCCGGATCGAGACCGTCTTTGCAGTCCCCCCGGAGGCAGATGGCCATTACCGGGAGTGGATCCTGTCGGCCGCCGGAGCGATCGGGATGTCCCATGTCCGGGTGGTGGACGAGGCGTCCGCAGCAGCCCTGGGCTACCGGCTTCCGCTCCGACCCGGAGAGGTCTTCATGCTCTTCGGCCTCGGGGGCGGATCCCTGGAAGTCTGCGTGGTACGGGTAGAGGAGGACGGTGCTGGGATCCGATGCCGGGTGCTGGGATCCGCACGGGATGCACTCGGCGGGATGTATATGGACAGGTGGATTGCAGCAGGCGTCGGGGAACTTGCAGAGCACCAGGGAACCGGTACAGGTTCCTCCCTGCCTGACCTGCTCAGGTCCTGCCGCATGGCCAGGGAAGATCTCACCTTCCTGGAACGGACGGAGATCAGGGCCGGGGAGGGGCCCGCTTATCCTTTCACGCGCTCCTGTCTGGAAAAGATCCTGGAGGGGCACGGGTTCTTCTCCCGCCTGCATTCAACCATACAGCAGGCCCTGCAAACGGCGGGTTCGCGGGGATACACCGAGGAGGATCTTGCCGGCGTCCTGATGACAGGGGGCTGCAGCCTTATTCCCTCCATAAAAGCGGCGGTGGAGGAGAGATTCGGGCGATCAAGAACCCACTCCAAATATCCCCTGGATGCTGTTGCGAGGGGAGCTTCAGAATTCTTTCCGGAGGACGACAACGACTTCCAGTTGAAGCACGATTATGCCCTCAGGTTCTGGAACTCCGGAAAGATGAACTACGAATTCCGCACAATCGCGCGGAGGGGGCAACGCTGTCCCAGTTCCCGGCCGGTTTCAAGGTTCCTCATCCGTGGCACGTACGAAGGCCAGACCCAGCTCGGGATCCCGGTATACGAACTCCCGGGTGCGGAGCAGGGGAACCAGTACCGTTCCCGGGAACTGGTGAGCGATCCGGAGGGCGGTGTCCGGCTCGTTGAATCCCGGGATGAATCCGATCAAAGGGCGGCATTCTGGGTCAACGAACGGGATCCGTTCTTCCTCACGGCCGATCCCCCCACCCTTCCGGGCGAATCCCGGTTCGAGCTCAGCTTCTCGCTCGACGGGAACAAGCAGCTGCTCGTTTCGGCCAGGGACTTGAAGACCGGTCGGATCGCAGTGGAGAACAGGCCGGTGATCAGGCTGGATTGAGTGATCAGAAATGGAACTGCAGGAACTGGAAATCACGATCGGCAGGGAAGGAAACGTATCGGTTTCCGTAACCGGGGCCCGGGGAGGGGAATGCCTCTCGATGACCCGGGAGATCGAGGTGCGGCTTGGGGAACTCACGGAACGGGACTACAAATCCGAGTTCTATGCATCCCGGGAAGAGGTTCTGATCCGGGAATCCTCGCGGGCAAGGGCCCAGGAGAGGTGATCCGGGCGAAGAGTCCGCGCCACCCTTCTCTCCGGAAGGGAATTCAAGGATTACTCATCCCGGGGAAGATCCCCTGCCAGATCCCGGACTTTTGCGATATTTCCCAGATCGTCCCGCCTTTCATCCACCGGTGTCTCGCAGATCAGGGGGAGGGAACGGAACAGGTCATGCCGGAGCAGTTGGTAGAAACCCTCCTCCCCGATGGACCCAAGCCCGATATGCTCGTGACGGTCCAGTCCGCTGCCAAGTTCTCCCCGGGAATCGTTGCAATGGATGACCTGGATCTCCCGAAGGCCGATCATCTCGTCGAACAAATTGAAGGTCTCCTCGATCCCCTCCCGCGTGCGAAGATCGTATCCGGCGCCGAATGCGTGACAGGTATCGAAACAGACTCCTGTCCGGGAGCGGTCGCCTATCCCCTCCATCACGGCGAGGATGTCCTCGAACCTGCTCCCCACCCCGTTCTTCTCCCCTGCGGTGTTCTCCAGCAGGAGCATCGTCCGGTTGTCCGCATGATCGAGCGCCGAATTGATGGCACGGATTACCCTCTTCCTCCCGTCTTCAAGGCTCTCTCCTGTGTGGTGGCCCAGGTGGGTGACCAGGAATGGGATTCCGAGCTGTCCGCAGCGGAGCAGCTCCGCGGTGAGTGTCCCGACCGATTTCCCTGACATGTCCTCCCTGGATGTGGCCAGGTTGGGGAGGTAGGGCATGTGATCCACTGCAGGATTCAGTCCTGAATGCTCCAGGGCGTCCCGGAACTCCTGCACATCTTCGGTTGTGAGATCCTTATATCCCCATCCCCTCGGGCTTCGCGAGAAGATCTGGAACGCATCGCACCCGGATTCCTTCGCCCGGGCGACCGAGTTCGCGATCCCCCCCGCGATGGAGACATGCACACCTACCCTGACCATGAAAAAATCCCCTCATCCCCGTCTGCCCTGAGGGTTAAAATATTCACCTGCGATAGGAATCCCCGGACCATCTGCCGGATGTTCGTTCGAAAAGGCCGGAGAACAGGAACGGTCTATCTGGGAATCCCGGCCAGAACCGCCCCTACCTCGCCGAGCACCGCCTCTTTCTTGAAGGGTTTGGTGATGAACCCGGAAGCCCCGCTCCTGACCACGTTCCGTACGGTGTATTCCTGGGTATCCCCGGTACAGATGATCACCTTGGTATCGGGATTGGTCGCCCTGATCTTATTCAGGGTTTCGAGACCTTTCATTTTAGGCATGATCATGTCCAGGATGACCACCTCGGGTTTCAATTCACCGACTTTCTGGAGGGCTTCCACCCCGTCTCCCGCCTCTCCCACGACTTCATGACCCCCGGAGATCAGGATCTGCGTCAGGAGATACCGGGTAAGCGCTGAGTCATCCACTACCAAAACAGTGCCCATAACCACACATTTCCTGTATTACATCCATGATATAAAAATAAGGCACATCAGGAACGCCTGCTCGCCCGTATCTCCGCAACCATCCTTTCACCGTACTCCCTTGTCCCGAAGCTCCCGCCAAGGTCCCTCGTCCGGACACCCTGGGAAAACAGATTTGTGATGGCGGTCTCGATCTGTTCCGCGGAGCCGGGGTCACCGATGTGCACAAGAAGCATTGCGGCACTTCGCAGGGCTGCGACAGGGTTCGCCAGATTCTTTCCGGCAATATCCGGAGCGCTCCCATGCACGGGTTCGAATAGAGCGTGACGGTCACCGATATTCGCACTTGGGAGGAGCCCGAGTCCCCCGACCAGGTACCCGGCGACATCGGACAGGATGTCCCCGAACATGTTGGTGGTGACGATTACATCGTACTTCGCAGGATGCTGGAGGATATCGAGGCAAAGGGCATCGATATAACAGTCTTTATACGCAACGCCGGCCGATACGGCCTCCGCTATGCAGATCTCCCGGAAGAAGACGTCGGACTTGAGAACATTCGCCTTGTGCCCGATCGTCAGGTCTTTCCGGGTTCGCGTGCATGCGCATGCGTACCTGGCGATCCGCTCGCTCCCTTTCCTGGTGATGCACCGCAGCGTGCAGGCCGAATCGTGTTCGATCTTCTCGATGCCCGAGTAGAGACCTTCGGTATTCTCCCGGACGATGAGGAGATCGAACCCTTCGCCCCGGACCGGACGGAGGTTGGCATAGAGATCCAGGCTCTTCCGGAGACGGACGATTACGCTCTTGTAATCCGGGGCCGGAGGTGTGGTAACCGCACCAAAGAGGATCGCGTCTGCAGAGGCCAGGGCCGTGATCTCCTCGTCCGTGATCGCCTCGCCCGTCCGCTCCCACCGGCCATATCCGACCTCGATGGGAAAGAAATCAAGGTCCGGACGGAGGGTTTCCAGGATTTCCCTGGCGATCGGGATCACCTCTTTCCCGATTCCGTCCCCCTCCACGACCGCGACCTTCATGCAGATTCCCTCCACTGCGATGCGAGGGAACAGACTGCACGGTAGATTTCGGCAGGTCCCGCCCCCCAGTGGACCACCACGCCGGACCTGCCGTTCCATCTCCCGTTTCCTTCCCTCTCTTTCCGGCAACAACGGGCAATGAACGGTTCCTCCCGCACCTGCTCGAGCGGGCAGATCTCCTCACGCAGGAAATCCTCGCCGTAACACTCCCTGATGAGCTGGGAGGCGGTCCTGCATCCTGCCACCCTCTCGCCACCGGTGAGCCGGTCCGCATCGAGCGTCCTTTCAAACCCGGCCGCCCGGCAGGGATAGACATCGGCCTGGATCCCCCTAAGATCTCTCACATGGTGATCGAAGACGACGTCGAGTTCCCCAAAAAGCCCGGTCGTCTCGAGGGCCGAAACCGAGGCCGAGAGGGTGGGGAGAGGGGGGATCACATCGTACACATGAATCGTCAGGAACTGTATGGGATCGGGATCGAGCACGAAGGTCATATGTTCGTCAAGGCCGGTGAATATCGTGCACCGATGCCCGGTTTCCTGCGCCAGCCGGACAAGACGCGCCCTGTCATGGATCTGGACCCTGTCCGGGTAATGGAATATCTCTTCGGGCCGGGCAAGAACCCGTTCTTCCCGTATGCTTCGCATCATTCCCTTCTCCACCGGGTCGGGAATCACCTCCAGGATCTCGCAACCGTCCTCCTCTTCCCGGATGAGGTACCGGGAGAGAAAGTACACCTTATCCCCGCAAGGCCGGGTGGATGCATGCCCGATCTCCTTGCAGAGCCGGGGAAAGATCACCGCCGCCCCCTCCACCATTCCACCAGGCCTCCCGCAGCCAGTATCTCGAGCATCCTTGGCGAGAGTGGATTCATCCGGTAACTGCGTCCCCCTGCAGCCAGGATGCCGGTCCTGAGATCCGCCTCGATCTGTTCCCCCTCCCGGCAGGCGAATTCGCATTCTGCCACCGGGAGCCCGATATTGATGGCATTACGGAAGAAAATGCGGGCGAAAGAGGGAGCAACAACCCCTCGCACACCGGCCTCTTTTAACGCGATGACTGCCTGTTCCCGGGAGGATCCGCATCCGAAATTCTTGCCGGCCACGATGACTTTGCCCCGGAGCTCCCCTGCAAGCGCAGGGTCCAGATCCTCGAATGCATGGGCCGCCCAGAGGCTCCTGTCCTTCGTCCGGAGATACCTGCCTGCGATGATGAGATCGGTGTCGATGTCCGGTCCCAGGCAGAGTGCCGGCCCTTCAAACCGCAAAGTATCCCTCCGGATCGGTCATGACCCCGGAAAGGGCGCTTGCTGCGGCCGTGGCTACGGACGAGAGGTAGATCTCCCCGCCTACCCCCATCCGGTTCCGGAAATTGCGGTTGGACGTGGAGAGGCAGACCTCCCCCTCCCCGATCACCCCCTGGTGGGCACCAAGGCAGGGGCCACATCCCGGGGAGAGGACGGTGCATCCTGCTCCCAGCAGGTCCGCCAGGACCCCGTTGCCTGCGGCCCTGATCAGGGTACTTCGCGATGCCGGGGCGACGATGGTCCTGACCTTCACTTTCTGTCCCTTCACGATGCGGGCGAACCGGGCCAGGTCCTCGTACCGCCCGTTGGTGCAGGTGCCGAGGAAAACCTGGTCGAGGGCGATGCCCTCAAGTTCTTTCGCCGGCCTCACCGCGTCAACCCTTGGCGGGACCGCAATCACCGGGACGATCTCGCCAAGATCGAGGTGCAATTCTTCCCGGTAGCAGCAGTCCTCAGGTTCCTGTGACTCCGCGTGAACTCCGAATCCTTCCAGGAACCGGGCGGTCGTTTCGTCTGCATAGAAAAGGCCGGTCTTTGCACCGGTCTCCACCGACATGTTGCATATCGTGAGACGGGAATCCATGGAAAGCGACACCACCCCCTCCCCCAGAAACTCCAGTGCCCGATAAGTTGCCCCGTCCATTCCAAGCCTCCCCACGTAGGTGAGAGCCAGGTCTTTTGCCTCCGCTGCCCCGTGGAACCTCCCTGTGAGATTGACGGCAATCGTCTCCGGGACTCGGAACCAGGTCGCGCCCTCCGCCCAGATGGCTGCCATATCGGTCGCGCCCACCCCGGTCGCAAAAGCCCCGAAGGCGCCCAGCGTGCAGGTGTGGGAATCCGCACCCACGATCACCTCGCCCGGAAGGGCAATCCCCTCGGCCATCACCTGGTGGCAGATCCCGCCCCCGATGTCCGAGAAGCATATCTCCTGCTCGCCTGCAAACGTCCGGAGCTCCTGCTGCAATCCCGCCGCAACCGAATTGTTGGCCGGGGCGATGTGGTCGAAGATGAGGCAGGTCCGGCCGGGATCTGCAATACAACCGGCCTCCATGGCCTTCCAGGATGCCAGGGCGAGGACTCCCGTGCCGTCGTGCGCGTAGGCCCGGTCGACCTTGTGGTCCACATAGGAGCCGGCAGCAGCGCCCAGGATACGCTCCGAGAGGGTGCTCACAGCGGGGGTCCCCCCATCACCATCTTGATCAGGTCGATCAGTGTCTCGTCGGTGAGATCGACTTTCTTCTCCCCGCGGTCCTTCACCATCTCCAGAACCCGGCAGAGTTCTTTCTCGGGCAGATCATATCCGAGGCGGGCGACCTCATGCTCAAGGGCTTTCTTCCCGGTATGCTTTCCGAGCGTGAATTTCCTCTCCGCCCCCACCAGGCCGGGAGGGAAGAACTCGTACGTATCCGGGTCTTCGAGAATTGCGGCGATATGAATCCCGCTCTCGTGGCGGAAGGCATGATCCCCCACCACAGGTTTCATTTTATCAACCTGGATCCCCGAATACTGGGCCACCATGCCGGAGAGCGGGACCAGGTGGGAGAGATCGTAACGGCGGACCCCGCCTCTCATATGGAGGGCGACGAGGACTTCTTCGAGGGAGGCATTCCCGGCCCGCTCCCCGATCCCGTTCACCGTGGTGTGCAACTGGAACGCCCCTGCCTCGGCCGCCGTGATCGTATTGGCCGTGGCAAGCCCCATGTCGTTGTGGCAATGTGCGCAGACGGGTTTTCTGACTGCAGAGACGATCTTTTTCATGGTCCGGAACATCTGCAGCGGCGTCAGGGCACCTACCGTATCTGCAAATGAGAGGAGTTCGGCTCCATGTTCCTCCCCCTGCCGGTACACCTCAAGAAGGAAGGGCAGTTCGGTACGGGACGCATCTTCCGCGGCAAACCTCACTTCCAGCCCATGGTCGTGGGTGTAATCGATCATCTCCAGCGCTTCGGCGAGCACCTGCTCGCGGGGCTTATGGAACTTGTGCCGGATGTGAAGTTCCGACGTGGGTATGAAGATGCTGACCATATCCACGTCGGACTCTATGGCTGCATCCACATCCCCCGTACGTGCCCTTGCCAGGCAGCAGATGCGGGCATTGAGGCCGAGGCCGGCCACAGTGCTCACGCAACGTTTCTCGTAGGGTGAGGTTGCCGGAAACCCGGCCTCGATCACTTCCACCCCGATCTGGTCCAGTACCTCTGCAATCCTCGCCTTCTCCTCGCATGTGAACGAGACCCCGGGGGTCTGTTCCCCGTCCCTCAGGGTTACATCACAGATCTCGATATTCCACGGTTTCATGGTCTTGTCCCTCCGGGCATTCTCCCCTGACAATCAGGACCCCGGGCAATTTCATCGTCTTCAACAGATTCCGGATCTCATCCGTCCCATCCGCGTCCGCCACCGAGGGATCCGCCCAGGAGAGGTACCGCTCGATCGGATGCGCCGGCTGCTTCCCTGTCATCGCCGCACACCGGTTGTCCATCACCACGCAGAGAAGCGGTAGCCGCTTCTCGAAGACGTCCACGAGGGCATTGATCCCGCTGTGCATCAATGCATAATCGCCGGTGAGAGCCACTCCCGTGCTCCGGCTCGCGACCGCGATGCTCGCACCCATCCCGTAGCTGGCGACACCGATTCCGTAGGGGGGATTCATTGCCAGCACCACGCATCCCGCGTCGCAGACAGGGTGCATCCCGGCCTCTTTCATCAGTGAGACCAGGGACTTGAACGGGCATCCGTTACAGAACGTCCGGTAAAATCCGCGTGCCTCCATGGTCTGCGGCGGTTCATCGATCCCTTTCCCAGGGAGGATGACGTGGCTGCAGTGATCCCGGGCAAACGGAAGGCCCTGTTCACGGATTTCCCGGTACTGGACGAGCTTCGATGGCGGCGGCCAGACGGTGACGACCCTCGTCTCTCCCGGCTCGGGCCCGATCCCGGCTGGTTCCCCTTCCCACCGGTTCAGGGGAGAGGACTCCGCCCAGGCCTGCATCTTCCGAAAGAGCGCCCGGGATGCGGTCACCCTCCCGAACATTGTCCAGCTGCGGTCGGACAATCGCCCGCTGCGGTCCCGGCGAGGTACAGGCACCTCGCTTGCCGGCCCGAAGATCAGGGCGGGGGTGAGCCTTATCATCGCCACCCTTGAAAATTCTTCAGACGCCTGGAATGCCGCTTCCACGGACGAATAACAGGAATCAGGACCTGGTTCGAGTACGGGAATCTCAGCGAACTCCCCCAGGATCCGGGTGTCCTGTGAAGTCTGCGAACCGATGGCCATGGGATCGTCTCCGGTTACGAGCACCACTCCTGCATTCAGCCCCTGGGCGGTGGCCTGGACGAGCGGATCGACGCATGCGTTCACCCCCACGTTCTTGACGATCAGCGCCGCCCTCCTCCCGGAGAGCGATTCCCCCAGGGCATATTCGAGCCCGGTTTTCTCGTTGACCACCATCTCTGCGCCGGAACGGGCCCCGAGTTCCGTGATCGGGTAGCCCGGCACCATATACCGCTTTTCGCTATACCTCAGGAGTGCATCCGCGAGTAAATCGATCCCCTTCTTCATCCGTCATCCCTCCCGGGTGTGAGGTCGCATCCTGTGCAGGCAACGCACATCGTGAGCGCCTGGGCGGGGTCCAGGCCTGCTTCCCGAAGGGCATCTGCCTGGATGGCATACATCCGGAGCAGCCGGTCGGAGGACGGCCGGGCGTAGCCTGATAGCCCTGCGACCGGATTCAGGGGCCTGATGACAGGGATCACCCCCATCCCGGTCAGCCTCCGGATGCACGCCTCCGCCTCCCGGTCCGTCTCCCCAAGGCCGATCATCAGGTTCGAATGGACGTGGTTCTTCGAGAACAGGGCCACGGATTCTTCGAGGGATTCCCAGATTCCCTCCCATGACAGCCCCGGGCACATCCGTGAAAACAGCTCTCCCGTGGCCGCTTCCACATTGAACTTCACTTCGGCAACACCAAGAGCCCTGAGTCTTCCCGGAGTGCCCTCCAGAGGGTAGATTGAGACCCCGATGGGCAGACCGATCACGGAGAGACGTTCCACGACCGATAGAACATACTGCTCCTCCTCTTCGACGCTCCCCATCACACCGCTCGTGAGAGAGATACAGCGGGCGCGGTCCCTGACCCCCTCAACCATCGAAAGGATCTCTTCTACCGTTTTCCTGCGCTGGGGAAGCCTCGGCACTTCGCAGTAGCGGCATGAGAAAATACATCCGCTCGAGACGGTGATGAAAGCCTGTCCGGGACAGTGAAGGGCGATCATGTCGAGCCTGCCCCCGACCTTCTGCCCGTCCAGATCCAGCACTGCCTTTCCACCCCCGAGGTGACGCACCGTTAGCTCCGAGCCGGGATCGAGTGCGAGGCGCACCCGTTTTCCCCCGGATGAAAAGAAGATCGATCCCTTTCCCCCGGCCCCGGGACCCGCTGTGGAGGACGAGACATATTCGTCGCAAGGTTCTCCCTCGAGCCGGGCGGTCCCCGCTGCGAGCAGCCTTGCCTTCAGGGTCTCCCATCGCACAGGCAAAGCGCCTCCTCGTACCGGGTGGCAAAGGGGATAGCAGCGACCGCCCCTATGATACCACGGCCTTCCATCTGGAACTTAAGACCCCCGGTCCCCAGGGATGCGAGCAGCCCTGCTCCGACCTCCCCATGCTTCACCGCCCACCCGTATGCCTCGAGAGGGGACGGGTCGAACAGGGTGCAGGTCGCCATTCCTGTCTTTTCCGAGAGAGTGTGGCGTTCCAGAAGATCCTGGAACCGGGCGGTCAGGCCGGAAGGATCGCTGGACGCGAACTCGCAGACTACGCTCACGCAGTTCTTGGTCCGGTACGGCACAGGGAAGAGTTGTACTATGGTATGGGAAAGAT
Source organism: Methanolinea sp. UBA473 (assembly GCA_002509495.1). Taxonomy (GTDB): domain Archaea; phylum Halobacteriota; class Methanomicrobia; order Methanomicrobiales; family Methanospirillaceae; genus Methanolinea_A. The sequence continues at coordinate 45,815 of DAEV01000096.1, forward strand.
ACCGGGAGGACTCGTCGGCGACCGCATTTGCGATATTATGACAGAGGGTCCATGTCGCCCCTTCGTCGGGCGTATCCGTATCGTCGACACCGATCAGGACCCGCTGCCTCCTCGGAAGCCAGATCGTGGAGCCTGCCTTCTTCCCCCCACCGGATACCTCGCTCTCGCACCGTATCACACCGCCGGCATAGGAGCGACATCCGGTGGCGCCGACACCGCCGCCTCCAAGGCCCACGTAGGAGATGGCAATCTCGTCACGCTCCACCCCGGCACCGCAGATCCCGGCCGGGAACTTCGACCCCTGGAGATCGAGGTTCACGATGCCCGGCGAGAGGAGATACCGGTTGCTCCCCCCGACTGTCCGGACCGAGCGGACGAGGGGACTCTTCGAATAGTGTCGCGCAGCCCACATCGCTCCTCCCACGCACTCGAAGAACTCTATGAGCTCCACCCTGCTCCCCGACTCGTCGGCAACGGCTACGATTTCCGGGTAACGGATGACATATGGATTTGAAAGGGGGATCATGTTTGTCGCCGAAAATCTCGTTGATGAGATATCCGGTGACGGGATATATATAGGAATCGAAACGGGATCGAAGGAGAGAAAAAAAAGGTTCAGAGGATCTTTGAGAGTTCAATCTTGTAGGGGCCGAGCGTGCCGCCAAAGTTGCCGGCACTGATGAACTTGACCCCCGGGACCGTCACGGCTGCCCTGATTCCTTTGGCCATGGCCTCGGCCACCGCTTTTTCGTCGAGCCCGTCGATCACGATCTCGTAGACCGCCTTGATCCCTGCCGGAACCTTGCTGTCCGGGACTTTTTCCCGGATTGTGGGGCAGTATTTTTCATTGGTGCTGGCTACCATGAATTTATACTTGTTCGATCCTACCTTTGAGCCACTGGCAACGATGCCTCCCGGGAAGCTTGTGATGACCCCGCAGACTGCCTGGATGGCATCGCTTGCTGCCTGGGCGCCCATGAGAGCAGCCATCTGGTTCTCTCCCATTACGAAGAAGTTCCCGCCGGCAACCCCCTTGACGATGCCGAACTCCTCCTCGCCGATATATTCCCCTTCCATGATCGGGATGACCCAGCATTTGCGGCCCCCGACCTCCTTCTGGTATTCATAGCCGTCCCCGAAGAAGTGAAGCTTCACTGCGATCTTCTCTTCCGCATTGGGCAGCCCGTTGAATACGGCGGTAGTGGCAGAAGTCAGCACGCATTCGGCCAGCCGTTCCACAACCTGCTCCTTGAGTTTCTTCTTCGAAGCACAGACGAGGATTGAAACCCCGGGCCTCTTGTCGGGTGTCTCGTCGGGTTCGAGCACTCCCTCGATCCCTGCCTCGCAGGGGCAGCCGATCGCCGATGTTGCAAAGCCGGTCGCTTCTGTCGCAGCTTTCAATGCATATTCCTCCGTCACTGCAGTGATGATGACCCGTGCAATCCAGGTCGGGAACGCCTCTGCATAGGTGTTGTCGATGGTAACGCCATTGATTTCCATGTTGGATACCCTCGTGTACTGGAATGTACCTGATGGTATTAAAAGAAACTTTCTAAATGGTTTTCGTGGAATTCAAAGGCTTTTTCGGCCGGGAAATGACTTGATACACGAGATCTCACTTCATCCGGGACTGCCATGAAAAACAGGTGTCACCCACGATCGATCATGGGATTCACCTGAATGCAAGGCCCCATATGATATAAACATTTTTATTTGA
>DAEV01000007.1 GCA_002509495.1 Methanolinea sp. UBA473
CCGTCGGCCGCACTCTCCCTCTCCCTATATATAAACGACGCTCACTCATATACATCTGATGGAGCTCCTGACACCTGCAGAGGGCGTCCTGGCCGTCCGCCTGGCCCGGGCAACCCTGGAGAAAAGGATCGGGGGGAAAGGAAAGGAGACCGCCCCTCTTCCTCCCATATTTTCCGAGATGAGGGGTGTGTTCGTTACCCTCACCCTGAAAGGAGAGCTGCGGGGGTGCATCGGGTTTCCCTACCCTACATTCCCTCTTGGAAAAGCCATTCCCGAGGCGGCCCTTTCCGCAGCCCTCGAAGACCCGAGGTTCACGCCTGTCCGGGCGATGGAACTGGCCGAACTCAGGGTCGAAGTGACCGTGCTCTCCGTCCCCGAACATCTCGGGGTGGAACCCGGGGAGCGGCCACGGGCGGTGGAGGTCGGCCGCCACGGCCTTATTGTGAAAGGATACGGCCGGAGCGGCCTCCTGCTCCCCCAGGTGCCGGTGGAGTACGGATGGGACAGCGCCACGTTCCTCTCCCATGCATGTCGAAAAGCGAATCTGCCTGCCGGCTGCTGGAGAGAGGAGGGTGTGGAAGTCTTCACCTTCGAGGGGCAGATCTTTCACGAGGGGTGAGAAGGGGGATCCCTGGTATAAAGAAAGGAGTATCGTCCTGGATAATAGTCTTTCAGATTGTGGGGTTCTGGGAGGCCTTTGTTCTGCCTGATTGGCAACAGCGATGCAGGGCTTCGCGGAACCTTTTCAAAAGGTAAGTTCAGATGAATACCCTGAAGGTTCAATAATTTAATTTTATATACAGTTTATTGGATATAACATGCCAGACCTGTTGAACATCGTGACTTCCTCCGAGAAACGAAAAAGACTTCTCATAATGCTAATGTCAGGCCCAAGATCATGGGATGAGATCAGGGAAACGCTCCAGGTCACGTCGACCGGGATGCTTCCCCAGATTAAGATCCTCATAGAGAGTGATCTTGTGCAGAAAGACCGGGATCGTTATTCCCTGACTGACATTGGGAAATCGATTACTCATCACCTTGTTCCATTTGTCCAGGTTATCGACTTTTTTGGTCACCTAAAGGATTATCTGTCGGACCATGATTTCTCGGTCCTCCCACTTCACTTCCGACTGAGTATAGGGGATATCGGGAATGTCTTGGTCAATGAGGTCGAAACGGCAGACATCTTCGTTCCTCATAAAGACTTCCTGGATAATATTCGTAATTCCCGGAGTGTCACCGGGATATCACCGGTCATGTACCCCTCCTATCCGGCATTCTTCGTAGAACGTGCAAGAGAAGGTACGGATGTCCTGATCGTAATGACCCGGTCTATCTTTCACCGGGTCAGGGACGAATACCAGGACGAACTGAATGAGGGATTGAACCTGCCGAATTTACAGATTTATGTATCAGATGAGGAGATCAGGTTCGCCTGCATCGCCACGGACAGTTATCTCTGGCTCTCCCTATTTACCAAGAACAGCATCTACGACCCGAAGACTGAACTCATCAGTTATGATCCCTCTGCACGGCAATGGGGTGAGAGACTGGTACATTCCTATCTGGATTGTTCCAAGAGAATTACCCGCGACTTGGTCCGATAATCCAGGGTAAATCTGCTACCACTATTGATCGAATCGTCCGTTTGAGGGATCAATCTCCTTCAGGACTTACGCACTTGGCATCGGCCGAAAGATCTTAGCGCTAATAAAACACATTCTATGCTGGACAAATCCAGAATGGGGATCGAGCAGGCGCGAATATCGAATAAACCATATATCCTGCGGTAATAAGATTGGAATTTTTAATGAAATTAAAAAATATATACAAATAATTATAAATTACTCTCTGATTAATAGAGGAACAGATGACACTAAAAAAGAACCATAGCGAATGAAGTGCCATCGTGGTTTATCACTCTTCGGTAAACCGTATTGTTGAAAAGGAGATTGTACAATGAATAGAAAAGTTCGAAAAAAGAAGATGTATCCTATCCTCTTTGGATTGATATTATTTTTTATCACGCTATCTGTTGTATCCGCTACGAATTCGGTTGATAAAACGATTCAATGTCCTTTTGAATCAATCGACGAAAAGCATAGCATAATTGATTCTACACCTGATCCGTTTGAGGGAAAAATTTCACAAATTATAGAAAACCTTGGATTAATAACCCCATTTACAACAAGATCATATACCCTAATGGGAGGTGAAGGAATCAACCTTCTGTTACCAAACACAATCCGTTATTCATCGACCCAACATACTGTTCCTGAAACGATTGTTGATATGCAGATTCAAACGGGATTACAGAAAAAGAACGGTGTCAACTGGGACTTGGTAGCATCAAAATCAGCAGTGCGTGACACTACAGACGAGCTTTCACAGTCTGGACTTTATGTGGCATCACCCGGAACATATCGGACTATTGGCTGTCATAAAGTCTGGGAAGGAGGTGTATTAGTTCTCCATGTGGACTCCTGGACTGCCGGGGAACTTACAATATCTTAATTCAATAGATGTGATCGGAGGAAAGGATAATGAAAGATATTCCATACGAATCAACTCTGTTAAGGCTATTTAGCATAATACTCGTTGGCGGGGCCTTAATCCTTCCGGGAACCGCGTCGTTTATGTCCGATCCCTATAGCGATTCATGCGTATTCGAGGGGGATCAGGTAGAAGAGGCTCTTATCCAGCCCGAATTGTCCTCGCAAGGCGAGTTCTGCTTTATCATCGATCCCGATAATATCGTGATGATTGGTGAATATATCCAAGATACCTACCCGGATATCTGGCAACAGCTCAGCCTGGAAGATCAGGATTATTATAATTCGGTTGTGGCAGTCTGGCCATGTGGGGAGGATGAGCCGATGCTCCCTAACGAAATCATCCGGCTGCTCTGGCTGAGCCAGGCCAGGACAATCGGCCCGACGCTGCACGAGCAGGAACTTCAGGAACTGACAATTGCCGCACAACAGGTCTCCGCGGTTCCTAATCTCCCGTCAAGGTTCACCATGGGAAATTCCCGTTTCGCAGAGATGCACACCGGAAGCAGACTCGATATAATGTCAGAGGTGAGTAACTCAATACCAAACATACAGGTCCTCACGGGGAGATCGTTTTCACAGGCAAATACCGCTGAACATTTCCGTATGGCTCGCGGCATATCCGCAGGTTCGCCCCGGATTGTCACCCGGTAACCATGATCACAAAGAGGAGACTGGGCTTTTTCAAACCTCCGGGCTACCTGTGGTAGCAAATTTCCTCTTTTTTTCAGGCCATGCAAATCAGAAATGCGTTCTATCGCATCATGGGGTTGCCCTGGCGGCGGAGGCTCCAGCCTAAACGAGTGTCACGGCGCATTGTGGGCGGAATAGTGAGGACGTTGCCCAAACATTCCTTCAATATCAATCACTGACCCTGGTCACTAACCCTGCGAAGGGCGTCAGCCTGTTCGAATCATGAGGGCGCCGCCGGTAGCCTGACATCCTGCGTCCGGAGTTCTGACTCTCAACTCATGAGCTCCCGCATCAACCAGGAGCGTCATCCGATGCTCCTGGGGGAGAGGTTATATCCTGATGATGCAATGCGGGTCTTGTCGCCCCCCGCCCCCGACACGATGCACCCCGCCGCCCCCGCGATCACCGCGAAGGGCTCTGCCCTTCGCAACCCGGGGCCACCTTCAGTGGCCTGACATTCCCACCTGGACATGTTTTCGATTATCCATACAGGCTCGTATTGCGCCTCCGCCTGCGGATCCACCTAATATACAAGGATCTCTTTGAAGAAGGAACTAGGAACCGGACCCTATCGCAAATCGGAGTGGTGCAAGGAGGGGTCTTGACCCCTCCTNNTGCCCGATTCTCAGTATCCGGCCCGAATCAATTGCGAATGCGGGGGGGGCTGTCGCCCCCCACCCCCGAGCCATATCTCTATTGCCTTCCATGACCCAAATAGTGCAGAAATTTCAGGAAATACCATGGCTATCGCATTCGAGGTTCTGGGGAAGGACATCGCAGGGCGGACAGGCAGGCTCAAGGTGGGTGGGAAGACAGTCAGGACACCGGCACTACTCCCGGTGATCAACCCCCATCTCCAGCCGGTGACCCCCGCGGAGATGCAGGCCATGGGAGTGGAGGCGCTGATCACCAACGCCTACA
>DAEV01000118.1:0-3862 GCA_002509495.1 Methanolinea sp. UBA473
CGGACATTAATTGTGGCACTCTACATTTAATATCTGAAATATCCTTATCCACATTCCCAACCTGTATCTTTGCAGTAATTCCTTCGGTTTTAAGGATATCCCAGACATCACACGACATGTCTCCGCAGACGTATAAATCGGGCAACGAATAGGTATGAGTTTCATAATAATTTTCAACAATTTTTTTGATTGTAGCCATTTTTGTATGAATGGGATTAGCAATAGTAGTTGGTAAAGGACTGACTTTGGTCGAAACGGTGAGAACAGACGGCGCAGTCGGTTCTTGGTTGGTCGACGATGAGATATCCGAACAACCACATGCTAACATGGCAATTATTAAAAAAAGACTAACAACGGCCTTTCCCATGTTTGAAAATCATCATTCGATACAATAAATTAATCGTTTGGAATTTTTTACCATCCCTGGCTCCGCTGATGCGTCGCCAGATACCCACTCCCCCGCCCTTGCGTCGCGCCGGGGGATAGGCGAGTATCCCCCTCTCTCCGCATCCTCCGGATCGGGCTCCTCCTCTCCCCTTGGGAGAGGCAGTGTTTACGATAGATGCCCTTCGGGCCAGTTCGGTGCACCAGGACTTCGCAGGCCGACCGGTTGACCTGCTGGGCGGGAAAGCGACCGGAGGGAGCGGCCGACCGGGAGAGTCAAGCCTGTCGTACCGTCTATGACTCCCATCAAGTCACAATCCAGCGGAGCGGAGGCCGCCACCGAGCGCAGCGAGGGCGTCGCCGGAGCGAAGCGACAGATGCCCCGGGAAACTCCGCCGCAGGCCGAGCCCTCGGAGCGAGCGGAGCGAGCAGTGGGCGAAGGCCGAAGGCCCGCGGGGGAAAATTCATGAACCTGCAGAAAAGTGTAATGCCCCTGCCCGCCCATCAGTATATGACCGGGCCGGCCGGCATTCTCCAACATCTGACTCATGGTGGTTCGATGCCGGGATCCCCGGTCACGTTGTCTTATTATCTTCCACGAACTGCCGGATCTGGTCCTCGGTAATCCGGTATTCCTGGCCGACCTTTACCGCCTGCAACCGCTTGGCCTTGATCATCTCACGCACCGTTTTTACGTGGATTTTCAGCAGGTCGGCGACCTCGTCCGTCGTATAAAATGTGGGGGCTGGTGGAATACTCGCACCTCCGGATATCGCGATACTCATGATCAATCCTCCCAGGGGAGCATAATGGTGATCACCGGTTCGCCCTGGTCCCCCGGTCCGCACACGGATCGCAGGGTGATGGTCTTATGCTCGGTGACGTCGGCCCCGCCCATCGCCTCCCGCTGAGTAAGGAAAATGCATTGGAATGTGATCGAGGACCGCCCGCGAGCCCGTGGCGTTCTGGCCGCACATGCGAGCATCCAGAGCAGGTCCCAGGTCCTGCCGGCCACACTCTGCCCCGGCATGTTGTCCAGGTTCTCGGGAGCGATAATGTCCCACACGCTGGTGGTCACGGCCACCGGGACCATGATGCCGGCCTCCCGGCAGATGTCGCCCGGGATCTCGACGAGAGTCCCGTCCCGTAGTGCATCGGCCCGGGTGTAGGTGTGGATCACTTCCCCGAAGAGAGAGGAGAGGGTCTCTCCCTCATGGCTACTCACCGGGACCGCCCCCTTGTGGAGATCACCCGGATACCTGCCGGATCCGGTGCCGCCCAGGCAAGATCACAGAGATCGCGTTCAGAGAGAGGGCGATGGGTCCGGAAGTCCTGGTCCCGAGGGATTCCTATCTTCCAGAGGGCCATCTCGTACCCGCAATCAGGACATGGGATGAAAAGCCACATCGTCCCGGCGTCTGTGAGCCATCCAGCATCATGGGGATAGCCGAAGACCTGGTCCCCGCGAAGATCCCGCCCGCAGTGACACCGGGACCGGGATGGCCGCCCTTAATCTCATGTGTAATCTCGTGGGTATGAATGCAGAACCCGGAGCCGAAGCGGAGAAGGCAGCCGGGGAGGGAGAGGACCTCCCCGCCGGATATTGTGATCCTCATGCCGCCACCCCTGCGAGATCCCGGGCCTTCCCGCATTGGTCCATCGCGGCACATGTTCCCGCGAGGGGGCAGGACTTGTACCGATCGCACCCGATACAGGGACCAAGAAATTCGTATCGGCTCTCGATCTCCCGGGCCTGCTGTCGCAGGTCCATGGCCTCGGACTGGATCGCGGCCGCCTGTTCTTCGAGGCGCTTTGCGTTCTCGTAGAGCCTCGCCACTACTACCGCGTCTGCCTCGCTGTTCATGCCGCCACCTCGGCCACGGAAGAAGAGGAGAGGGCCGGGAGGCCGGCGATCTCTCTCATGATCGAGACATTGGCGTACTTCCGCTCTCCCGTGATGGCCCCCTTCACCTGGGCGAGGGGGGAGATGTACTTGATACCGTTGATCATGTACATGACGGCCTTTCCCGAACGGGTGACCCACGCCCTGCCGACCGGCGAGGGGTTGCCGGCGGTCTTCATCACATCGGAGATATCGAAGACATCGACCGGCCACCGGTCGAGGAGCCGGGCGACGTCGGACCTGGCGACGACTGCTTGCATTGTTTTGATGTCGATCCGCAGGGTCCCCTCATATTGACGGGCGGCCCCGATGTGTTCGAAGGTTGTTGCTTGACTCATGGTGGTTCTCACCAATATATGATAAGGTTCAAAATGGCTTATAGTGCTGCCATGTGGTGTGAAAGTAATATCATTTGGAGACGAGCGGGCCTTCGGCCTTCGCCCACTGCTCGCTCCGCTCGCTCCGAGGGCTCGGCCTGCGGCGGAGTTTCCCGGGCTCTGTCACTTCGCTCCGGCGACGCCCTCGCTGCGCTCGGTGGCGGCCTCCGCTCCGCTGGTTGTGACTGTTCGCGAATCACAGACGGCCGACAGGCTTGACTCTCCTGGTCGGCCGCTCCCTCCGGTCGCGTTCCCGCCCAGCAGGTCAACCGGTCGGCCTCGAGATCCCAGAGAACCGAACTGGCCCGAAGGGCATCTATCGTAAACACTGCCTCTCCTGGAGGGAGAGGAGGAGCACGGCCCGGAAGGCGAGGAGCGGGAAGGGGGTAGCAGTGCCCCCCTGGAAGCGACGAGAGTGTGGGGGAGAGGGAGATCTGGCGACGCATCAGCGGAGCCGAACTATGCTGTTCTGGGATACAGTGACGAGCAGTCCGTCTCAACGGTCTGCGAGGAGCGATATAGAACAGCCGACGGTGAGAAGTGTAACGACGATGCCGTGGGCGTCATCATCCCCAGACCAGAATGGGAATAACAGGGGCTTGATGTGAGCGAACGACAGTCCGGAGCACCGGAGGATGCGGAGGAGCGGACGGTCTGGAAGTGAGCGGAACACGATGCCCCGTCAAATGATAGTGGGGCAGGTGAAAGAAACTGGATCGGTTCGCAAGGGGAAATTATGCGCGGTCGGGAAAAGAACGGCACACAACACGCCGTTCCAACTCCCACCCGCAGCATTTTGGACAAAAAATTCCATTTTTCCGGTGGTGGAGGCCGAAAAAAGGGTGGGCTTTCGCCCTTCACCCACCGCCCCGCTTCCCGTTGATGAGTGTGCTCGGCCTTTGGCGGGTTGACCATGGGCCGCTATCGCTCCGCTCCGACGATGTCCTTGCCGCGTTCGGTGGGGGCCTCCGTTCCGCTGGTTGATAGTTTCCTGGGTTGCCTGACTGCCAACCATGTTCGGCTCCTCTTCCTTCCTGTTCGATCAGCGTTCGCACTGTTTCGTGATCATTCTCCCGGACATGGATGAGTGGACCTTTTGGTAGGTGGTCCCTTACGCAATCTCCAGGGCTTCCATCGTAACCTCAGTGACAAGGGTAGCCGAGTCCATCTCACTCGACGACATGTCCAGCAGGTTCTT
>DAEV01000118.1:3870-5487 GCA_002509495.1 Methanolinea sp. UBA473
TAGCCAAGACCATGCCCTGTCCACCAGCGGAGATCTATCATATCGGGTTCCTCGAATTGTGGTATGCCAGCGATGGCGATGCGTTCCTGGCTGAGTAGCCGCACACCGTCCAGCGCTCCGCCTCCTGCCAGCATAGCGTAGTGACGTGCAAGGGAGCGGGCGTTTACGATCGCACCTGCTCCGGGGATGGTCGCCCGTCTCACCTCCGGGCGATTGAACGTCGCCGCCGGATCACGCAGAGGGTGGTTCATGGGTATGCCCATCCCGGAGAGTGATTCGGCCAGACCGGGTGTATTCCTCAAAGTCGCTATCCGGCGCTCTGCTTCTGGTGGAGCACCGAAGTACAGGTCGGTGATACCCAGTGACCGGCAGACCTCCTCCTGGAGGAACCGTTTAATGGGTCTTCCATCAACCCGGCGTACTACCTCGCCCAGTATCCACCCATAGGTCAAGGCGTGGTAGTGAATCCTGGTACCCGGTTCCCAGAGCGGCTCCAGACCTGCGACCGCCTGACAGACGGCACTCCAATCGCACATCATGCCAATGTCGAACCCTGGCGGATCCTGTGGGATGCCGACCCGATGGGTCAGAGCATGGCGAATGGTCGCACTGGCTTTACCCCTTGCAGCAAACTCCGGCCAGTAGTTCGCGATTGGCGCATCGTAGTCCAAAACCCCCCTGTCGGCAAGGATATGGATACAGGTAGCGGTTATGCCCTTCGAGATGGAGAAGGCAGTAAAGAGCGTGCCACCATCTACCGGACTCCGGCTCGCCTCATCGGCCAGGCCTGCCCATGCATCAATCACCAGTTTCCCATCCAGGTATGCGGCTACCTGAACGCCGATCTCTCCACCATCCTGGACGAGGCTTTCCAGGACGTTTCGGACTTCGTTGTTTGGGTCGGTCATGAGAACATGTCCTCTATGCAGAGCAGACCTTCCAGACGAGGTGGAGGTTCGCGTGGCAGCACGGGGGTTGCCGTTGTCAATTTCCTTTGCTGCTCCTTATGCGTATGCCTGGAAAAATGTAAAGAAATTATCATTGGGGGGGTGGCACCCCACGGCCTGATTCGTGAGATAAACCTTTGCAGTTAAAGAATCCCACGAAATTGAGGCCGCCATTCACGGGATCACAACATACCCACTCCTGTAACGATAAGCACTACTACGCTCTGTGGAAAAAATGTTGAAAAAAAGAGCGGAGTTCCCTGGTTATCCGCAATTACCTACCGCACACCCGAGCGGGGGATTATACAATGCATTCCATCCAATATTGGTGGGCCGTTCGAACTTGAACGTCGGGAGATTCAGCCCTGTTATTGTTGCAGGGAGATTTTTCTCCTGCAGAGAGAAGGATGAGGTTGCGGCACAACTCAGGCATGGGCTGCAGGTCGGGCAGTAGGACTGGCTGGACTTTGAGAACCTGTCCGTTTTGGTGAACTTTACCGGAGCAGCGACGGCAACTGCGGAAAGCATCAGGAGCATGATCAGGATGCATGCCAGGATGGCTATTGAACGGTATCGGGTCATGGACATCACTGCCCTGTAGTATTTCAAAAACAGTTTAAATAGTTTTCTAAACAATAGAGGAAATGTGATATCCCGAATTATGTTTACA
>DAEV01000126.1 GCA_002509495.1 Methanolinea sp. UBA473
TTGCGTGCACGATATCCATCTGGGGTGATCTCCTTTTGGTTTGTCACCAGTGAGATCATCCCATCAGGGATTATCTTAGCCGATCTTTGGACAGGATCAAAAAATTACGGGATCATGATATTGAACCCTGGATCGAACACGTCGAGCATCCCGACAAACCGGTTCCAGGTGGCAGAATCCCCGGTCGTCTCTACGCTTGATAAAGAAACGGAGGGATCGAGTGCCAGCTGTTCGAGGGTCTTCCGGGGCATCCGGACGGACACGTCCGCTGCCGGCGATGACTCGCCCTCCCAGTAGTAGAGCACGCTGTTCTTCACCTGGATGAGCGCCGTATCCCCGGTATCGGTGAGCTCGAGGTTCATCCTGAAGTTTTGGCCGGCGGCTTTCCCGCTGTTGACCCGGACCGACAGGAAGTCGAGGAGCTGGGGGACCGTCATCGCGGACATGATATCCTGGGAGATTGTCGTCCTCCCCCTGACCGGGTCGCGGCTCCTCAGTTCCTTTGCGGCTGTCAGGTAGGCATTCCGGGCGGTTCCGGACTCCGCCTGGTATCCCAGCTGCTCGAGTGCGTCCGCTTCCAGCTCTCTCGCCTCCCAGTTGGCGGGATCGGCAAAGACGAGGTACTGGGCGATGGATGCGACCAGCTGGTAGTTTCCTGCATCGTAATCCGCACGGAGACGGGGCAGGACGGCACCGGCTCCGCCCATGTAACGGGTGACCTGCGTGGCGAACTCTTCCGGGGGGAGCCGGTTGAGGTTCACCGGGTTTGCATCGTAGAACCCGAGGTATTTCTGATACGTGGCCTTTACTCCCATGTAGAGCTGGCCGTAAAAACCATGGGTATACCAGTACTGTTCAAGGGAGTCGGGAAGCTCGATCATGTTCGAGATCTCGTCCATGGTGTAGCCCTTGTTGATGAGGTTCAGCGTCTGGTCGTTGATGTACTTGTACATATCCCTCTGGTTCTCGAGGAGTTCTACGACCTTGTCGTTTCCGAACCGCGGCCAGTTGTGGGCCGAGAATACCACCTCTGCCTCGTCGCCGTAGAGCCGCCGCGCTTCATCCAGGTTCTCCGACCATGCGAGCGGGTCCCGCACCTGTGCGCCCCGAAGCGTCAGCACGTTGTGGAGCGTTCCCACGCAGTTCTCCGCCATGAAGAGGGCACGTTCCTCGGGGAACCAGATATTCAGCTCGACGGGAGCTTCGGTGTCCACGGCGAACTGGAACACCATCCGCACCCCGTCGATGGTGACTTCCTGCCCGGTATACGAGATATCCGTCGTGGGGGCGATCAGCGAGGTGGAACCGGACGAGGGATACTTGCCGATGCCGACATCGACCTGCCCTTTCTCATCCTTCGGGAGAAGCTGTCCATACTGGTATACCGCCCGCCTCTGCATCGCATTCCCTGCGTACACGTTCTCGGCGAGCGCATGGTCCATGAAATGGACGGGTGCGATGATCTCGACGTCGCCCGCCGCGACCGCCTCCGCCGTGGTGACACCTTTTACTCCCTGGTAGTGGTCCACGTGGGGGTGGGAATAGATCACTGCCCTGACAGGGTAATCCCCGAGCGTCCTGTTCACCAGCGCCAATGCCGCCCGTGCAGGCTCGACCGACGTCATGGGATCGATGATGATCCAGCCTGTGTCGCCCTTTACGAAGGTGATCACCGAGAGGTCGTACCCCCGGATCTGGTAGATGCGATCGGTGACCGCGAAGAGGCCGTGGATGTTGTTTAACCGGGCCTGCCGGTAGAGGAGCGGGTGGATGGTGTCCGACCCGGTGCCGTTGTTGAGGAAACGATAGGCTTCCATGTTCCAGGCAGAGAAGTTCGGGAGGGGGGAGGGGATGATCAGGGGTTCGTCCGATGCGAGAAATCCACGGTTCGCAAAGTCGAAATCTTCCTCGCCATTCGCCCATGCAGGCGTGTTATTCGCTTCCCGGTTGGCGGCAATGGTATAGGAAGTGGCATCGTTCCTCCCGTCGGGGGTCGGCTGGACCGTGGGCGGGACGGTCGGCGAGGGGGTCACAGGAACGTACACGGGCTTTTTTCTCACCCATATCACCGATTGGGAGGATGAATTGCCCGTGCTGTAAGAGACCGTCAGCCTGACCACAAATTTCCCCGGGGATGAATAGATATGCTCCGGGTTCTGATCAGAGGAGGAATTCCCGTCCCCGAATTCCCACTGCCATGCAAGGGGAATCCCCGTTGAGAGGTCAGTGAACCGGACCGCAAGAGGCGCATATCCCGTCAGGGGCGTTGCGGAAAACTGTGCACGGAGCAGCAGGCCTGAGGATTCGACCATACCGGGGTAGACCTCGTCCCCTTCACTACTGTTCAGGGAGAGATCTCCCCCCGATCCATTCCCTGTATAGCCAGGGGCGGGTCCTCCATCGGGTATTGCACTCACAGAAGCAATAAGAATGAGGAGGAAAAGCCCTGCAACAATGAAAAATGGTTTCATTCCAATCCATCCGATGAGAAAATTGAGAGGTTGTCATGTGATATAATCACTCTCATCCTCGTGTCCGACCCAAACCGGTGGAATACACTCCCCCCTGCTTGCCCATGTCTGATGCCACCAATTGCATTCTATCTCCTGTCAGGTACCATGCCCTGTTCCTGCCTCCCTCTCCGCCGTTCTTTTAGTGCGGGAGGCAACAGGCCCATGGGGACCAATACTTATTAAGCCAGTTTGCCAGATTGCTCTGAAAGGAGAAGGCATGCGTATCCCTAAGTTCCTGCCCGTTGCGGTGATCCTCGTCCTGATCGGAGTGCTGGCACTCCTTTCCCTTCCGCCTCCGGCCATGGTCCCGTCACCGGGGTCGCTGGACCGCTCGTTCAATGCCCCGCATGGATACGTTATGTCGACCCATGCGGAGGGCGAGAAGGACCGGGGTGTCGAGATCGCGGTCGAAAGGGATGGATCGCTCATTGTCCTCGGGTACTGCAACAACACCGTGAACGAGGACCTGATGGTCGCCCGGTATACGAAGGACGGCGCCCTCGATCCCGGGTTTGGCGACGGCGGCTTTTCCTACTACGACGGCGGGGATAACGACCGGGGGCTCGGGCTTGCGCTCCAGGACGACGGAAAGATCCTTGCCACCGGCTTTACCCGGAACGGCACCCACAGGGACGTGCTCCTGATCCGGTACGATCTGAACGGGACCCTTGATGCCACGTTTGGAAAGAGTGGAGTGGTCACGTTCAGCTCGCCGGGCTCCATGACCGATATCGGCTTTGGTATCGCCTGCGAGCCGGACGGCGGCATCTTCGTTGTTGGAGAGACCTCGAATGCCACCCATCAGGACGCCCTGGTCATCCACTATACTCCCGGCGGGGTCTACGATTCCCGGTTTGCCGGGACCGGGTTGTTCACGTACGGGGGGTCGGGCATGGATCGGTTGTTTGCCTGTGCGATCCAGCCTGACGGAACGGTACTCGCCACCGGGAGCCGCGTGGTCGGTGAGAGGGACGATCTCCTCCTCCTCCGCCTGAACCACGACGGAACTCTGGACAGGACGTTTGGGATTGAAGGGGCGGTTCTCTACAGCGGGGAGGGGGACAACTTCGATTACGGAAACTGGGTGGTCCTCCAGCCCGACGGAAGGATCCTCGTGAGCGGGGCGGCATCGGTCGGGGATGCATTCGACCTCCTCCTGCTCCGTTACAGGACGGACGGCAGGCCCGATCCCACCTTCGGCACCGGGGGAGTGGTCCATCTCGGCGACGCCGGAGGGAGGGACGAGTACGGCTACGCCCATGCGGTCCAGGCCGACGGGAAGATCGTGGTCGCGGGATACGCGGAGAACGAAACCTCTGACGACGTGCTCGTCGTCCGGTTCCTTCCCGATGGGACCCCCGATGCGGCCTTTGGGGTGGGGGGTCAGATCCTCTGGAACGGCCCCGGGAACCACACGGACTACGGGCAGGGGATTGCACTCCAGGCCGACGGGAAGATCGTAGTCACTGGTTTTTCCCACCACGAGGCGAGCGAAGACCTGCTGGTGATGCGTCTCGTGCCGTAGGGGTCGGGCATTTCTTCGAACAGGTGAGGTAGTCCGTGCATCTGCTCGTACCGGCCCGGAGGACAGCCCAACTCACAAGGTTTCGGGTCATCCGCCGAAGACTACGAGTACCTGGATAATGCGATTTGTAACCACGACTGTATCCTTAATACCAGTCAGGAAAAAGGGTACCGTATGAGCCCCCGTCCGGTTCTGAAACGCGAGATCGGTCTCTTCGGTGCGACCGCGCTTGGGATTGGGGCAATCATCGGGTCCGGAATTTTCGTGGTCACCGGCATTGTCGCCGGTATTGCCGGACCCGCAATGGTCGTCTCGATTCTGATCGCCGGGGCGATTGCGATCTTCTCGGCAATGAGCGTCGCCGAACTTGCCGCGTGCCTCCCGGAAGAGGGCGGGACCTATGCCTATGCCCAGACACTCATCTCCCCGTTTGCAGGGTTCATCGCGGGATGGATGTGGATCTTCTCCAACATCTTTGTCGGGGCGGCGGTCTCACTTGGCTTTGCCCATTACTTTGCCACGCTCTTCCCGTCCATCCCGGTGAAGGGAATCGCCGTCGCAATCTGCCTGATCTTCCTTGCCATCAATTATCTGGGACTGAAAGGGTCTGTCCTCTTCAATAACCTCCTTGTCACGGCAAAGGTCCTGATCCTCCTGTTCTTCATCGCGTTCGGCATGGGATTTTTCCGTACGGGAAATTTTACGCCCTTTGCCCCGGAAGGATCGGCGGGGGTTCTTTCCGGGGCGGCTCTCATCTTTTTTGCGTACATCGGTTTTGCCCGGGTCACCATCATGGCCGAGGAAGTAAAGGATCCGGAGAAGACAATCCCCCGTTCCATCTTTCTTGCGCTCGGCATCTCGACGGTCTTCTACCTCCTCGTGAGCATCGTCGCAACCGGCCTTGCCGGGGCGCCGGCCCTTGCGGGCTCCGGATCTCCCCTCGCCGATGCAATCGCGATTACAGGAAGTTCCTGGGCGGGAATCGCGATCGCACTCGGAGCGATGGTGGCAACGGCGAGCGTACTCCTGACTACCATCCTCGGGATATCCCGCATCGTCTTCTCCATGGCCCGCAGCCAGGATCTTCCCCTGCTGTTCGGGAGGATCCATCCCAGGTTCTGTACACCCCATTACGCGATCTCGGCCACCGGTGCCTGCATGATCGCGGCTCTCCTTCTCGCCGATCTTACGCTGGTCGTTGCGGTCAGCACGTTTGCCATGCTGTTCTACTACTTGCTCGCGAACATCGCCGCATTCCGGTTGCCCGGTGACCACCGCAGGTATCCCCGGGCAGTGCCGGTCGTCGGTGCACTCAGTTGCATCGGACTTATGGTTTTTTTGAATGCTGAGTCATGGGTGATCGGGTGTATCGGGCTCCTGATAGGTGGAATGTGGTTCCTTTTCATCAGGAAGAATTCCTTTCCTCAGCACTCACAATAGGGTCTGCCAAAAAAATTCACGGATAGTTTACCCTCAATTCGTGCCCCGATCAAGGTCGGGTCTGCTGCGAGGAGATTTTCTCATCACCCGCGTTCACCGATCCCCCCATATCCAATAAAACGAAGCAACACATGCAAGGATGAATCGCGGTGAATCTCCCCGATCAGGTACTCATGCGATCGTTCTCCAGAACGGGCCAGGAAGCGGGAATGGCGGACCATCAGGTAAAAATTCGAAGGTTCCTTCCTACTTCCATAGTATTAATATCCTCTACCCTCCACCAGCATCCTGTGTGATACGGATGAAACTGACAATCAATTCCGTAGTGGACCTCCTCATGCTGATCGTGCTCATCCCGAACCTCATCTCCGGAATCGTGCTCTATGCGATCCTTCCGGAAAGCGGGAGGTTCTCCGGGTTGGCGCTCTATCTTGGAATCACCAGGAATGGATGGAAAGATCTCCACAACTACGCGGGATTTGCCCTTGCCGCTCTCATCATCCTGCACCTGGTCCTTCACTGGAGGTATTTCCGGGCACTTCCTTCCCGCTTCAGAACGGGAGAGAAAAAGGAGTCCGGGGACTGATACACTCCTTTTTCAGCAGGTGCTGGAACAGGCGACCAGAGAGTGAATAAAAAAGATTCCCCCTCTCCCCTCTGTCTGCGGGTTATTTCCCCCCCACCCCGTACCCAATCACACCCTCCGGGCACACATCCGCACACGTGGCGCACAGGATGCAGTCCGGGTTCTCCATATCCCCCTTCCGGACCATTCCGTGCACGTCGAGCCCCGTCGGGCATTTCCTGGAACAGGTGAGGCAGTCGGTGCACTTGCTCGCATCGGCACTCAACTGGAGGGCGGGCCAGCCGAGGAGGTTCCGGATCTTCCGGCCGGCGACCATGATGCCGGCCATCGGGCAGAGGATGTGGCAGAAACCCCGTTTTCCGGTGAGGAACGCGGCGAGGAAGATCCCTGCGAAGATGATCGCCACCATCCCGAGGGTCTGGAGGGAGGAGACCGAGATCCCATTCACCGTGCCGTAGAAGGGATCGATTCCCTGGATCCCGCCGGCGGCGAGAAACGCCCTCGCGATCGCGGCAATCCAGAGCACCGTGATGCCGTACTTGATCCAGTTGGGCCAGCCCTCCTTCACGTTCTTCTTAATCACCGGCGATCCGAGCTCCTGGCAGGCGCCCATCGGGCAGAGCCACCCGCACCAGATCCGCCCGGCGAAGAGGGCGAGGACGAATAGGATGATATAGAGCAGGAAGGAGCCCGTGACGATCCCTTCGGACGCTCCCATCATGATGACGATCGGTGAGATGTAGAAGATCGTCACCGGGATGAGGACGAACGTGAGGATGAGCAGCCACCGCCGGTACTTCTGGCGGGACGATTCGGATCGTTTCGGCGTATCTGGTTCTGCCATATTGCTTCCCTGGATTCCAGGTTGGATCCGGACTGGCTTAATCCTAGTGGTCGATCTCATGCGATCGATCGTTTTTCAGATCCCCGACCATGCCCGGCGGATTGGTGGATCTTTCTGCTGCCGCCGATCGCTTGTACATGAAAGGAAGGATCCAGCAGGAATCGAATAAACCGGGCTGCTTATTTATCAGGCATCGGGTACCAACCTGTGTACACTGACAGAGGACGAACGAAGGGAAGAGACGACCGGACGCGGGCAGTACTGCATCCCTGCGAAGTCCTGTGATGGCGCATGACCTACACGATTACTCTCATCAGCCCGGAAGAGAAGGAGAAACTTGCGGAGCGGTACCTGCCGAAAGCCCGGTACGAGGTGAAGTCCGAGATCTACGGGTGCTGCATCAAACTCCTCTGTGACGATCATTCTCTGATGGACACATGGCGGGAGAACTTCCACTCCATGTCCCAGAATGTCCGGTCGCACGGCCGTCTGTTCGTCTTCCACGATCCTGCCTATCCTCCGGACACCGTCCTGTACGACCCGTACTCCAAGACCGCGTTCCTCGTAAATATCCGGTACTATGGCTGGATCAAGTCGATCGCGCTCAGCTGCGCCGGCGATATCCTCGAAGACGAGCACGGCATCTCCTCAGTCCACGGCGCCTGCATCGATATCGACGGCCGGGGGCTCTGCATCGTGGGATCCTCAGGGGCAGGGAAGACAACCCAGACGTACGGCCTTCTGACCGACCCCCGGGCACGGGTTGTCGCGGACGACTGGTTTTATGCCCGTGTGTTCGACCGGGATATCCTTGCGTACGGGTCGGAGCGGAATTTTTATATCCGGCAGGATCTTGAGACCATCTGGAGGGAGTTCGACGGGCTGGTTGCGGATCACGAGTATGATGCCGACGGGCGGGCGGTCGCCGATCTCCGCTGGGTCATAGGGAAAGGCCGGCACCTCCCGCTCACCACGATTCGCACCGTGATCATCCTGAAACGCGATCCGTCCGATCCCGCTGTGGTCGCACCGATGAGCCCCGCAGACGGTAGAACAACCTTCTCCCAAAACGGGTATTTCAATTCTCACCTCCTCGTTCGGGACCCACGCAAGACGGAACTCAGGGATCGGTTTATCCTGAATCTGCTCGCCCGGACTGAACTCTATGTTCTCAATACCACCGGTACGCCGGCTGCGACGCAGGAACAGATCCGGAAGATCATCGGAATGGAGAATAGAGAGTAGAAGGAAAAATGAATCGGGTCAGGTATTGCAGCTTTTTTCTGAATGTTGTTCCTCGTTAAAATTGAATGTAGGATAGCCTTACCTTATTCGAATTTCATCGGAAGGGGGATGCAGATATGAACAGTCATTCTGGGCTGCAATTACGCAGAAGCCAGCCCTGGAATCTAAATTATGTATCCGGAACCCGGTACCGGCAAGGAAGACCCGGACCTCATCCGGCGAATAGAAATGGGCACGGGAGAGAAACCTGTGTTTTCCCTTTTCGTGCAGGTAGTTCCGGGCAACTTGTCCATCCCGCTCGATGAATCCAAGGACAAACGTGCCCCGCGGGACCAGGATCCGGTGAATTTCCCGAAAGGCCGGCACCGGGTCATCCAGGAAGCAGATGACCGTAACCATGAGCACGGACGAGCAGGAACCGTCCTTCACAGGGAGTGCCTCCGCTCTTCCGCGGATGATCCCAATCCCCCGCCTGCGTGCGATCCGGCCGAGAGCAAGCGAGGGTTCGATGCCGAGCGTGATTCCCAGGGGCGCAGCAAACCTTCCCGATCCGACCCCCACTTCGATTGCACGGGAGTCAGGGGGTGGAAAGAGGCGCCGGACCCGGGCCAGTTCCGCGTGATACTCTGTCGCGTGCTCATCGAACCAGCGATCATATTCCCGGGCGTTTTGCTCGAACACGTCTTCGGTCATGGGATCTCCATCCAATTACGTCCCGAAAAGGCGCCTGCTCACCCGTTCCCTGACCGCGGATTCTCTCTGTTTCAGGAGAGCGAGGTCCATTGTTCCCTCGTGGTACGAAGTGAAAAGAGTGTAGAGGAAATCTGACGTCAGGTCCATCACCTCCTTCCTGAACCGGACCTCGACCGTGGTATCGCCGATGAAGCCCTTGATGGAGAACCAGTCGGGTTTCTCGAACTTGTAGAACCCTTTGCCGACATTGGGGAGCGCGTCGACCTGGCCGAAGTGGGAAAGGCAGGTGAAAAATTCCTCCGGCACAGGGCTGTCAAGGAGGAACTCCTTCAAAAGGGAGCCGTCCGCGCAGACTTTATGCCGGATCGACCGAAGAATCCGCATTCCCTGCAATCTCCCGTATTGCGTCCGCTGCGATCCGGCATTCTTCATCGGTCGTACACCACGAGAGACTGAGCCGCACGCAGCCGGCCCCTCCGTCAATGGCCTTGTGCACAAGGGGAGCACAGTGAAGCCCGGTCCTGGCAATGATTCCGTAGGCCCGTGCCAGCATGAACCCCACGTCGTCGTTCGGCAAGCCCCGGATATTGAAGGCTATGATCGGCAGATCAGGGCGATCGTTGTAGAGGGTGATGTTCGACTCCTTCGCAAGCTCCCCGATGAGAAACGATGTCTGCCCCCTTGCCTTCTCCCCGATGGATGCCACCCCGCGATCCGCGAGGAACTTCACCCCGGCGGCAAGTGCGGCAAGTCCGGGATCATTGTGGGTCCCGGCCTCGAACCGCTCCGGCATCTCGCGGGGATGGAGGAGCGAGGAGGAGTCCGTCCCCGTCCCGCCGAACCGGACCGGGGCGATTGCTTCCGGATCCCGGATAAAAAATCCTCCCGTCCCCGGGATGCCGAGCAGGCCTTTATGGCCGGTGAATACATAGGCATCGACCGGCAGATCCCGGAGACTGACGGGGATATGGCCGGCGGTCTGTGCTCCGTCGGCGATGAAGTAGATCCCGTGGTCGTGCAGGATATCCCCGATACGATGGATGTCCTGCACCGAGCCGAGAACGTTGCTGCCGTGGGTCATGACCATGAGCCGGGTATCGGGCCGGATGGCTGCCTCGACTGCGTCAGGACGGACGGAGCAGCCTTCGAAGGGGATGATGCCCAACCGGATCCGGTGCCGGCGTTCGTACTCGTGGAGGGGCCGGAGCACGGAGTTGTGGTCCAATTCGGTGGTGAGGACATGGCAGCAGTCCTTTCTCCCGGCGAGGAATCCCTGGATGAGGATGTTGATGGAATCGGTTGCATTGTGGCCAAATACAATGTGTTCCGGGGGAGCTGCGGCCAGGAGGCTGGCCAACGCTTCCCGGGCCCGCGTGGGATAGTCCTCCCCCTGGGTGCCGGTGGTCCTCCCTGACCCAAAGACAGGGAGGGATAAGGATTCTGTGATCGCGGCCAGCACTTCGGGCGGTTTCGGCCAGCTGGTCGCGGCGTTGTTGAGGTAGATAATCGGGCGGGAACTGGTGACCATGTGCTCAGGTTCAGATGATCTGGTGACCATGGGCAAAAAGGGTTCGTGACGGATCTTCCGGGTGAGGAAGAACAGGCCGGTTCCTGCCGGGGAAAAAAGAGGGATCTTCAGACCATCGTCGAGCCCCAGAGGGTATGTTCGTACCGCTGGGCTTTCTCGGCTCCCCTGGTGCAGAAGAACTTGTTTTTCAGTCCCAGGTTCTTTGCGACCGGGCAGGTCGGGCATATGCATCCTTTCTCTTCGGAGATGCACATGAAACTCTTTCCGGTTGAGCAGAAGAAGGATTCTTTGGCTTTCTTTGCACAGGCGTTGTGGCTGGGACAGGACGGGCAGGTGCACATCGACCTGTTCATCTCGATCATCTTCATCCTCTCTTCCTGGGGCATCTCTTTTAACTTTTTCATCATCGTCTCAAAGGTATCCATAGGCTGATCCTCCAGAGCCGGATGGGCATCCGTGCTGTTAAAAGTATCCCCGAATTTCACAAAATGCAAGTACCAGGAACCCCACAAAAGAAGACCCCCGGGTCGATGCGGGATATTGAAGTGTAGTGCTCCCTCCCGCCCGGATCCAGTTCGACGATCCGGTATCTCCAAATCCTCCGGTGCAGAACGGTAACCTATGCCTGCCCCACTTGTCGGAAGAAAATTCGGTGTCGGGATTATTGAGCCGCTCCCTCCCGGAAAAGCACAAGGGATAAAGGTTCTTGGGATCTCCGGATCCGACAGGGTAACACACACATTGATGACAAACCCCGTGAAAAAACCGATCAGGTACTCATGCGATCCTACTCCACTCCGCTCCGCTATATCCTTGCAGTAATCGTCGCGATCCTTGTCCTCATCGTGATCGATACCATCACATTCGAGTCAATCCCGGTGCTGGCCAACATCGGC
The DNA here is from genome assembly GCA_002509495.1 of Methanolinea sp. UBA473. Lineage (GTDB taxonomy): Archaea > Halobacteriota > Methanomicrobia > Methanomicrobiales > Methanospirillaceae > Methanolinea_A. Next base: position 11,271 of record DAEV01000126.1, read on the forward strand.
AACACGCTCCTGATAATCCTGTTGATCATCCTCCTGTACTCGATCGGCGTCGCGATCATCGTCCGCGGGATCCAGGAAGAGACCTCCCGGCTGGCCGCCGTCAAGATCTTTACGGTCATCCTGGCCGGCATCACTCTCCTCCTTGCCATGGTCATCTGGATCGGGGATCTTGGCCAGGTCATGATTACGCTCGGGATCCTCTGGGGCGCGGTGTTCATCGCCCTCCGCGACTTTATCCAGAACCTCGTCGGGAGCCTGGTGCTCCTTACGACCCGCATGTACAGGATCGGCGACCGGATCCGCCTGCGGGGGAACTATGGCCTCGTCATGGACATCGGCGTCTTCCGGACCACCCTGATGGAGCTCGACAGGGAGGCCGGGGACCGTCCTACGGGAGAGATCCTGACGGTCCCGAACGGCATCCTCTTCCGGGAGGTCGTAACCAACACCACGAAGCACATCTCGGTGGTCAGCGACGAGATCCGGATCACCCTGCCGTTCACCGCCGATCTCGAACAAGCCCGGACGACCCTCATCGAAACCGTCAACCGGCACACCGGGGAGATCAAGGAGCGGGCAGACCTCGAGTTCAGGCAGCTTGGCGAGAAGAAGTACCTGCCCGGGTTCGAGACCAGTCCCACCATCAACCTTCAGTTGAGCGATCGCGGCATCGTCCTGATCCTCAAGTATATCACGGTATCCCAGGACCGGTCATCGATCAAGACCAGGATCGTGGAGGAGTTCTCCCGTCAGATCCCGGGGATCATGGAGATCCACAGGTAAGAAGGATCGGAACTGGAACGGAATACCGTTCTCTGCGGCGGGATTGTCGAGGGGAGTCTCAACCCTGCGAAAGTTCGAGGAGGTGCCGGTATTGCCAGTTCCTTTCCTCGACCGTGGCAGCCCCGGCATCCGCGGGATCCGTGGAGTCGCGAACTGCGGTAGCTGCATACAGGGCAGCGGCGATCGCATGACGCGGAACGTGGGCGGTTGCAACCGCCTGGCCGGCGGCACGGGCGGCAGAACGGGCCGAATCATCCTCTTCGACCTCCCGTGCAGCCGCGTGAGCCGACAGCGATGCCTTCCGGATCACAGCCATCGAACACACGCCTGTTGTTACCCATGTGCGCAATGTTTCGATCGCCTTCCGGGGACGATCGTCCTCCGGATGCCGGTCTTCAAAATAGTGCAATACCCGGTCGGCACAGTCGGCCGCCCAGGTTCCCAAAATTTTATGGTCAGTACTGGCTGCAAGCTCTGCAATCGGCCCGTCCATGCCTGTAACTGCTATTTTTAATTTTTTCATGGATTGCTTCCCCAAATTGTAATGATCCGGCTCTACGACCGGAGCCCGGGGTAACCTGGGCACGAACCCCTTCAAAAGAACCCGGGATTTTTTTTACTTTTTCCGCCACCTCCTGAGATTCGGCAGGATCGTCCTGCACATCTGTCTTGCCACCTCTTCCGGCATACCCATCCGGACGCCGAATTTCACGTTCTTCTCTATTTTCTCCTCAAGGGTGATGCCTTCGTCAAGGAACCTTCCGGCCTGGAAGCAGTGAAAACAATATTCTTTGCTCCTGCTCCCGTCCTGTTCCGTCCCATGATCTTCGGCCCTGGAAAGCGGCATCCCGCAGCTCTGGCACATCGGACCCTGTGGAAATTCCATGGTGTCTGATTCATCGCTGGGTGGTAAATAATTTTTTTCACCATCCGAAGGAATGGGACTGGTATAGGATATCTGGGAAGAAACGATAGCAAACTTGCCGAAATTGGAAAATGTGTGGTTCAGGTGTTTCAAACACAATGAAATTGGAAAACCGCCGATATCCGAGTTTAAAGTCCACTATGCCAATTCCGAATTCATCGTGGAATACCCGCGGATATTTCCTGTTTATTCTGATTTGAAATCTGCTTTTCAATGATTCCTTTTATTTTCATGGGCTCCGAAGGACCCGGGAACATCCCGGTTCCCGTCGAAGTTCCGGGTGTTGCAATAAGGATGTCCCCAAAATTAAACACTCTCCCGAAAAAACCCTGGCGAATGGAAGTATTGGTAATCGATCCCATTTCAAGGTCGTTTGCCGCGTGCGAAAGGAAACCGTACCGGGAGTAAACTCTTTTGTCCGATATGAAATATTCGGAGGTCGCTACGTTTCTCCATGCGATCACGATGAAAATGATGGGGAGGATGATCGTCCAGCAGAATACAACCGCCCCCAATAACCAGACCCAGTTCGCGGCCCAGCTCATCTGGCCGAACCAGATCGGAGTCTCTCCCTCGATTAAAGGAATATGGGTCGGGGTCCGGATGTTGGATGTATCAGGTGCAGAGGGTTTGGGAACCGGAGGCTCATCGGTAACCGGTTGACCGCCCGTTTGAATGCCTGTGGGACCTGGTGATTCTATCGGGATTGCGGATTCAATTCGTTCTGGTGAATCCGCAATGATTTTCCTGTTTTTAATCTCATCGCTCCCGGTTTTCTCTCTTATTTCATCAACATGTTCCAATTTTTTCGAGACCGATTGATTCTCCGCCGGTTTTCTGGATGGTTCAGGCACCGGCGATTCCTGTGCTCGTCTTAATTGTTTGACTTTCTCATTGCATTGCCTGGCTTCCGCAAGTTTTCCCAGTTTCCGCAAGGTCAGGCCCATATTATTCCATGCATCCAGAAAATCCGGATCCAGTTCAATTGCATGGACATAACAATGAATAGCCTCCTCGTATTGCCCATTATTGAAAAATTCGTTCCCTGATTGTTTCCAGCTCAGTGGATCCTCAGGATTTCTCCCCTGGTTGGTATCACCCGGCATATTGTCCCCTTCAGTAGATACTCTTAATGAATACATGAAGTTTATCAAATTAAACAGCCAGGAATGGCTGAGAATCCCCGATTAATTCCGGAATGTGCCGGTAGGTTCGGAGCGACTTGAAATAGCATCCCGGGCAATCGTTTCGGTCAAAAAAACATCCTTATGAACGGTGACAGCGAGACCGGGCAACAGCTTGAACCCCTCATGTTGTTCAACCAGTGCTATCGGATTAGAATCCTGGTGCCCGCTCGTGATCCCGGGTGCAGCGCCGGAGAGTCGTCTGCACAAAAAAAGGCGATCAGGACTTCTTTTCTATTTTCGCAATGACTTTCCTTCCGTGTTCGATCTCTTCCTGAGTCGGCACGATCTTGACATTGGAAAATTTCAATTCGCCTTCGTTCCAGAAAAACCGCTCTTCGTATTCTTCCCTGGAAACCTGGTGCTGTTCAAGAACCGTGCGGACATTGAACGGGTCTTTGACGGGATCTTTCTTGAGATTCGGGGAATATCCGGCCGGTGGGGCATCGACCTGGCGCTTTGATCCTTTTGACTTCTTTGGTGCCATGGAAAACGTCCTATTCGCGAACGAATTTTCTTTTTACGTAGACAAATGAGATTGGTTTACCGTGATCCTCCCGGGTCGAATGAGTAATAATCCGCCAGGAAGTGTTCCTGGGATACAGGATCTCATAGTCTTCGCCACCCACGTAGAATGCGGGTTCCGAGGTCGGATATTCGGAAATGAAAATCACGTTGTATTGGGAGTCTTCCCCGGTAATTTTCCCTTTTACCGCCTCGATATTCGCGGTCCAGGATTCAAAATTAGGATTGGGTTCGATCGAGAAGACTCCCGCATGGACCGAATCGATGATCTCTTTTGCATGAGGTCCCGTTACTGCCCGGAAAAAAAGGGGGTTCGAATCGTGTGAGATCGCGGACAATTGTTCCGGCGGGATCACCGATTTTGCGATGATATTATCCAGAACACTGACCAGGTGTTTCATCCACAACCGGCTTTCTTCCGTTATTTCCCCGGGATTCCTGTGATACAAATTGATCCAGTTGCCGAATGCAATCCATAACTGAATTGAATCGTCGAATGTGAATCCCATATTGATATTCCCGTCCTTCTAGTATGAAGTCCGGTGCGATAAAAAGATTGTTAAATCAATGTTTGGCTGAGTATTCTCCCACTTTGCGTCTGGAAAGGATACGATAGAGTCCCTGCATTCGCTGGGTGAGGGCGGGGTGGAAAAAGGATGGCCCTTCCGGAATACAGGATACAGCAGATTTGTATTCCACGCTGATACATCGCAGCCCTGTGGCAATCTGTCGCCCTGGAAGAGAGAAAAAATATTTACTTATTTTAAATATTGTGTATACATTTTCATATTATTAAAAATAAAACTCCTTATTTAGGCATAAAAATAAGATCAATATATTGAAATAGTGTGAAAAAAAACAAAATTTGTATGAAACAATCCTTTTCCGTTCTGCTGATCGTACTGGTTTCCTGCGCCATGCTGACAATAGCAGGATGTATAAGCAACACCCGGCCTCTCGTTGAGAATGCTGCTGCAGGAACCACCCGCAACATTACGGACGGGTTTGGGAGAGAGGTTACCGTCCCGGTGCCCCTGCAGAGCGTGGTCTGTTCGGGATCCGGGTGCCTCCGGTACCTGGTCTACCTGGAAAGCCAGGACCTCGTGGTCGGGGTCGACGATATCGAGAAGAAGGACCAGGCCATCGAAGGGCGTCCCTATGCCCTGGTCTATCGAGACCGGTTCAAATCGTTGCCCCTCATCGGAGAGTTCCGGGGCAAGGACGACCCTGAGAAGATTATCGGGATCGGCCCCGGGCTCATCTTCAAGACAAGTACAACCACGACAACGGCGGCAGCAAACATCGCGGACGCCGACGCACTCCAGGAGAAGACCGGGATCTCTGTCGTGGCGTTCCCCTACGGATCTCTCCGGGACGGGAAGGAGAAGGACGAGATGTTCGAAGGCCTGCGGGTGATGGGTAACACTCTCGGAAAAGAGGGCCGGGCGGAAGAGGTGATCGCCTATATCGAGGAGACCATGCGGGACCTTGAATCACGAACCGCGGATATCCCGGCCTCCGAGCGAAAAACAGCCTATGTGGGAGGCGTCAGTTCCGCTGGAGCCCACGGGATCATCTCCACCGAACCGGCTTACCCGCCGTTCCTCTGGGTGCACGCAGGGAATGTCGCGGCCGGGATGGGGACTGCGCATGCCGATATTGCAAAGGAAGCGCTCGTGGACTGGGATCCTGAGTTCCTTTTCATCGACGTCGGGACCCTCCAGATGGAGAACGAGGGGGCAGTCGGGGAATTGAAAACCGATCCGGCCCTCCAGGGCCTTACCGCGGTCAAGGAAAACAGGGTGTACGGAGTGCTCCCCTATAACTTCTACAGCACCAACTACGAGACGGTGCTCGCAAATGCCTACTTCGTCGGCAAGATCCTCTACCCCGAACGGTTTGCCGACATCGACCCGGCAGAAAAGGCCGACGAGATCTACACGTTTTTCGTGGGAAAACCTGTCTTCTCCGGACTGAACAGCCAGTACAGGGACCTTGGATTTGCCCGGATTCCGATAGGATAGGGATATGAGAAAGAACTGTGTAAGGCGGGGAGCGTGAGAGGCCATGCACTTTGCCGACGGAGAGGTCCCGGCCGACTACATCGGATATGTCCGCCAGAAATCGTTTTGGATCGTCGGGGGGATCCTCCTTCTCTTCCTGCTCCTCGTGTATTCGATCTCGGTCGGTGCGGTTGCCATCCCCCCGGTTGAAGTCCTGCAGACACTCTTAGGGCAGAATATCTCCCATAAGTGGGATGCGATCATCTGGAACATCCGCCTCCCCCAGGCGCTGACGGCCATCGTCGCCGGGATAGGGCTCGCGGTGGCCGGCGTTGCCATGCAGTCTATCCTCCGGAATCCGCTCGGATCTCCATTCACGCTCGGCATCTCGAATGCAGGGGCGTTCGGCGCCGCGGTCTCGGTCATCGTGCTCGGGGCCGGCACAATGCAGTCGAGGGTAGCCGATGCCATCACCATCCACAACCCGTACCTGACCACCCTCATGGCATTCTGCTTCTGTCTCCTTGCGACTGCCGTGATCCTGCTCATCTCGCGCATCCGGGGAGCATCTCCCGAGGTGATGGTGCTCGCCGGGGTGGCACTCTCGTCCCTCTTCACCGCAGGGACCATGTTCCTCCAGTACTTCTCCACGGACGTCCAGCTTGCTGCAGTCGTGTTCTGGACCTTCGGGGATGTCTCGAGAGCGAACTGGCCGGAACTCGGACTTATCTCGGTCATCGTGACGGGGGCAACACTTTTTTTTGTCGCGAACCGCTGGAACTACAACGCGATCGATGCCGGAGACGAAACGGCAAAGGGACTCGGAGTCCACGTGGAACGGGTCCGCGTGGTCGGCATGGTCGTCGCTGCCCTGGTCTCCGCGGTGATCGTCGCGTTCCTCGGGGTGATCGGCTTCGTGGGACTGGTATGCCCCCATATGGTCCGGAGGATCATCGGCGACGACCAGAGGTACCTGGTCCCGGGGTCCTGCGTCATGGGGGGGATCCTCCTGCTGGCATCGGACACCGTCGCCAGACTGGTCATGGCCCCCTATGTCCTTCCTGTTGCAGTCCTGACCGCGTTCATGGGTGCACCCGTCTTCCTCTACCTGCTTTTAAGGGGGTATCGGCGATGATCCTCGCGGTCGAAGAACTCCGGTTTTTCTACCGGAACAGGGAGGTGCTCCGGGAGATCGCGTTCACCATCCATGCAGGCGAGATCATCGCAATCCTTGGTCCCAACGGTGTCGGGAAGACCACCCTCCTGAAGTGCCTGAACCGGATCCTCACCCCGCGAAAGGGCACGGTATTCCTGGACGGAGATGACCTCTACGGGCTCGATACGATGGAGATCGCCAGGCGTGTCGGATACGTCCCCCAGCGGGTCGAGACAGGCCGGCTCACCGCCTTCGATGCCGTGCTCCTGGGGAGACGTCCGCATATCGGGTGGGACGTCCAGGAAAAGGACTTAAAAATCGTGGATGCCGTCTTCCGCCGGCTCTCCATGGAGAACCTGCGGATGGCCTGCATCGACGAGATGAGCGGCGGGGAACTCCAGAAGGTCGCTATCGCACGCTCTCTTGTGCAGGAGCCAGAAGTCCTCCTCCTTGACGAGCCTACGAGCAACCTCGATTTGAAAAACCAGGTCAATATCCTCACGATCATCACCCAGGTCGTGAGAGAGCACCACATCGCGGCAGTGATGACCATGCATGACCTCAACCAGGCGCTACGGTATGCGGACCGGTTCATCTTCCTCAAGGCGGGCCGGGTCTTCACGCACGGGAACCACGATGTGGTTACCCCAGGGGTGATCGAGGAGGTGTACGGCCTTCCTGTCATCATCGGCGAGCTGGGGGGTGTCCGATGCGTGGTTCCCGGGAATACGGCCTCTGAACCGCTTGAAGATCCATCCTAAGGAGAGATCCTATGCACGAACAAGAAAAAGGAATCCATTTTCCCACAGAATATCCCTCATTCGAAGAATGTGTCCGTTTCCATGGCCATGCCTGCCCGGGCCTTGCCACGGGCTACCGGGTTGCGACCGCAGCGATGAGAACGCTCGGGGTACCACGGCCGTACGATGAAGAACTCGTCTGCATCGCCGAGACCGATGCCTGCGGCGTGGATGCCGTCCAGGTGGTGACCGGCTGCACCTCGGGAAAGGGCAACCTGGTCGTCAGGGACTATGGAAAGCATGTCTTTTCTTTCCTCTCGCGGGAGAGCGGAAACGCGGTACGGGTCCTCGTCCGCCAGGCGGACATCCCGGAACGCCCGGCGATGGACGATCTCAGGAAGAAGGTCTTTTCCGGGACCGCAACGACCCGGGAACAGGCCGAGTTCCGGTCCCTGATGCGGGCAGCCATCGCCGATCTCTTGGCGGCGAAAGAAGACGCGATCCTTGACATCAGGGAAATTGCCATGGAACCTCCGGGAAAAGCGCGTATCTTTGCATCCGTCACCTGTGCCCGCTGCGGTGAACCGGTGGCCGATGCGAAGACCCGCACTCTCGACGGTTCGCGGGTTTGCATTCCGTGTGCAGATATCCTCATGCCGGAAGAGGAGCATCATTCCCTATGAGCATCGAACTCCACCCGATCGGCTATGTCAGGTCTCCCTACCGCGAGCGGGGAGATGCCCCCAGGCAGGGGAGGTTATCGGATACGGTCTCCGAGATCGTCATCGATCCCCCCTATCGCCCGGGCCTGTTCCGGGTTGGCGGGAAGAAACATCTTTTCGTACTCTGCTGGTTTGACCGGGCCGACCGGACCGCACTCCGGGCAACTCCCCCGCACAACCCGGTGGAGCACGGGGTTTTTGCGACCCGCTCCCCCGACCGTCCGAACCCGGTCGCCATCTCAGTCGTCGACCTTCTCGGGGAACACGAGGGTGTTCTCACGGTCCGGGGCCTCGATGCCCTGGACGGGACACCGGTAATCGACATCAAGCCCTATTCGAAAGAGATCGATGCACTGTGCGGGGATTGAGACCCGGAGGAGTCTCTACTTTTTTCACTCCCAAATCATCCGATGTATCTGACAGGGCGGCTTCGAATGCAAACCCGGGGAAGGCGGGGCCCGCTCCCGTT
>DAEV01000087.1 GCA_002509495.1 Methanolinea sp. UBA473
CGAGGATGAGGTGTTCGATCCGGAGCAGCCCCACCCCGTCGGCACCGGTGGCCGCAGCCCTCTGCGCCGCTTCGGGGATCGATACGTTCACCTTAACGCTTGTGGCAGTGATGAGAGGTGCACTCCCCGCTACCCCTGTTGCGGCTGACACTCTCTCTTTCGGGATTTCGAGGAATCCTTCGTAGATAAATCCCTTTTCCCCATCCACGGTCACGACCTGGCCGGGTTTGAGGGTGCCCGTCGCATTCTTGGTCCCTACCACTGCAGGCGTCCCGAGCTCCCTGCTGACGATCGCCGCATGGCAGGTCATACCACCCTCGTCGGTGACAATCGCTGCGACCTTTCGCATGGCCGGCACCATGTCCGGATTTGTCATCCGGGTGACCAGGATATCTCCTTCCTTCACATTTCCCGTGTCCTTGACATCCGCGACGATCACCACCTTTCCGCTGGCCACTCCGGGAGATGCTCCCTGGCCCTGGAGGATGATCGTTCCCGTGCCCGAATCGCCGGAGGATTTCGCCATAGCAGCAGATTTGATGGTGGTGATGGGCCTGGACTGGAGGATGTAAAAGGACTCCCCCACGATGGCCCATTCCACGTCCTGGGGAATCCCGTAGTGGGTCTCCGCGATCTTCCCGAATGTAGCCAGGCGGCGGACTTCTTCGTCGGAAAGGACGGAGGCATTCCGCTTATCTGCGGGAACGTCCACAGTTTTTGTACCGTGGTCCCCCTCGGAAACGATCTGGATCTTCTTGTCTGCTATGAGTCTGTCCGTCACCTTTTCGGTTCTCTGGTCAAATACGTAGTTGTCGGGGGAGACCGATCCGGAGACCACCGCCTCCCCGAGGCCCCAGGATCCTTCGACGATGGTCAGCCCCTCGCCCGTCACCGGATGGGATGTGAACATTACGCCCGCTTTCTCGGAGTTCACCAGCTCCTGGACCACGACTGCAATGTTCACGCTCCTGTGATCGAATCCCTGCCGGGATCGGTAATAAATCGCCCTTCCCCCATACAGCGATGCCCAGCACTTCTGCACCGCCTCGATGAGCCGCTTTTCCCCCTTGATATTCAGGTAGGTCTCCTGCTGGCCCGCGAAACTCGCATCAGGGAGGTCCTCGGCGGTTGCGCTGGATCGGACCGCTACGACGAGCCCTTTTGGATCCATGCGCTGGTAGGCATCCCGGATCCCCTGCTTGATCACAGCTGGGATCTTTGCCTTAAGAACAGCGTCTTTCGCCGCGTTCGCCGCCTTCTCCAGCTCTGCACTGTCCTCCACGTTCAGGTTGTCCAGGCCTGAGAAGAGGGTCTTTTCAAGGCCGGTCTCGATCAAAAACTGCCGGAAGGCATGGCTGGTGACCACGAACGCCCGGGGAACGGGGAGTCCGATGGCGGACATCTCCCCCAGGGATGCACCCTTCCCCCCCACGGCGGCAATGTCCTCCTTGCGGATCTCTTCAAGCCAGAGAATATCGGGCATCTCTTTCATGCACGCACCACTATAATCTCAACGGCTCTCTGCTTAATAAATTATCATCCTCTGCGGAGTTCCCGCGAGAGTTGACCGGCATTTATGCCTGAAACGGTCGACCTGGGCGCGAAGAAGGACAAAACCCTCAATAGGTCCCGGTACTAATGATATCTCTGGTTTTATGGTGAGCGCAAGAATACTGGTCAGCGACCCGCTGGCGGAGGAGGGACTCGAGATCCTCCGGCGTGAATTCGCCGTCGACGTGAAAACTGATCTGAAAGGAGACCAGCTGGTGGCAATCATCGGGAACTATGATGCCCTTCTGGTCAGGAGCGGCACCGAGGTGACCGCACGGGTGATCGAGGCCGCAGGAAAGCTTCGGTTCATCGGGAGGGCTGGAGCAGGGGTGGATAATATCAATATGGAGGCTGCGACCCGGCGGGGGATCATCGTGGCAAACGCCCCCGAGGGGAACACCCTGGCAGCCACCGAACATACCATGGCCATGATGCTCTCGCTGGCAAGGAGCATCCCCCAGGCGAATGCCTCGTTAAAGAGGAAGGAGTGGAAGCGATCGAAGTTCATGGGGGTCGAGCTGAACGAGAAGACCCTCGGCATCGTGGGACTCGGGAGGATCGGCCGCGAAGTGTCCAAGAGAGCTTCGGCCATGGGCATGCACATCGTCGGGTACGACCCGTTCATCAGCAAGGATCGTGCAGCCCAGATGGGAGTCGAAGCCCTTTCCCTCGAGGAATTATTCAGGGTGTCCGACGTGATCACGGTTCACACCCCCTTGATCAAGGAGACCAGGCACATCATCAATGCCCAGACAATCGCCACCATGAAAGACGGCGTCCGGATTATCAACTGTGCCCGCGGGGGGATCATCGACGAGAAGGCCCTCTGTGACGGGATCAAATCGGGTAAAGTGGCCGGCGCCGCCCTGGATGTGTTTGAAGAGGAGCCCCCGCTCGCCTCCCCGCTCCTCGATCTCGACCAGGTGATCACGACCCCCCACCTGGGAGCCAGCACCGTGGAAGCACAGCAGAACGTGGCGGTTTCCATTGCCAAGCAGTGCATCTCGGTCCTGAAGGGAGGATCTGCAAAATATATCGTGAATGCGCCGATCGTCCCTGCCGAATATGCCGATACCATCGAGCCGTTCGCCCTCCTCGCAGAGAAGATGGCCAGGTTCCTCATCCAGCTCATGGGGGGAAGGGTGGAGAAGGTGGAACTCACATTCTCGGGGGAGCTTGCGTCCCTCGGAAAAAACACCCGTTATATCACTCTCATGGCCTTGAAAGGGCTGCTGGATCCGATCCTGCAGGTTCCGGTAAACATCGTAAATGCCGAGTTCATTGCAAAGGAAAGGGGGATCAGCGTCTCGGAGACCACGACCCCTGATGTGGAGGGCTTCAAGAGTCTCGTTACGATCAAGGTCAGGACCGAGACCATGGAGGAGACCATGAGCGGGACCGTCTTTTTCAAGGGCAGGTCCAGGATCGTGGCCATCGGAGGCTATACTATGGACATGATCCCTGAAGGGTACGTCATCGTCTCCCGCCACCTGGACAAACCTGGTGTCATCGGGCGTGCCTCCACCATCCTTGGGAAAGGGAATGTCAACATCGCCGGCATGCAGGTGGGAAGGATCAATCCGGGCGAACAGGCCATCATGGTCCTGAACGTGGACAGCGAGGTCACATCGGAGATGATGGATGAGATCCGATCCATGCCGGGAATATTCACCGCAGTGTTTGCAAGGATCTCAGATAACCTGATTTAAAAAAATTAGTTCTCTTTTTGTTGGGTCTGCTCGAAGATCTTCACCGGAT
>DAEV01000119.1:0-28573 GCA_002509495.1 Methanolinea sp. UBA473
AGGAGAGCCATGACAGAGCTGTTAAGGGTCACGATCACGTTCTGCGTTGTCCCGGTGGTCACCTTGACGGTGCCTGTATACGGCTGGTATCCCGGCTTTACAATGACAACGCCGTGGGTGCCTGGCGGAACAGAAGTGAATGTCCCGGGCGTGAACACCTGGGCAACTCCGCCGTCGAGAATGGCGGAGGCACCGGGGGGGCTCGATGCGACATAGATATTCCCGGTGGAGTACACATTCCCCTCCGTTGCGGCTGCCCCCACCTGCAGGGTAACTTCGCCGGAAACCGGTCCTGCGATGACCATCAGGATGGATACTACGAGTAGGATCAAGAGCGTGCTCTTCATTAGAATTACCTGTACCAGTGAATCTTTCCTCACGGGTATATACCCGATGGTGGATATCCCGGAAGAAGGTTGAACCAGGCAGGGATTCCTGATGGAATCCGAAGATGCATATCCCATCCACGATCCCGGAGCGAGAGTATTAGCCGGGAGCCGTCGAAGGATTAGCGAACCCAAGTTTTCCGGGATCTATTTGGCGATCTCATGGGGAGGAATCCAGTCGATGAGGCGGTTCACACCGAAACGATATGAAAAACCCCGGGATAAAGAGATTGACGGGCGGCAGCGGAGTGGTATTTATCCCGGGGCAGACGTAGCGATCGAGATCGAGAAGGACGAGGGAACCGGGAAGCTGAGGGAAGGGAAGGTGGTGGAGATTCTCACGGTATCTTCGTTCCACCCCCGCGGGATCAAGGTCCGGCTCGAGGACGGAAGCGTAGGAAGGGTCCGGAAGGTCGGTTGAAGAACGGGAGGAAATGTCAGGCTCTTGTTGGACCGGGGTTGGGATCCGGCACCTGCCCTACAGGATAGCAGAGGCAAGGGCTCTGGCTCCGCGATCCATTTCGCAGGAGCTCCCGTTTGCATGGTTTTTTTGATCGGATGGCCTCTTCCCGATTATCGGGGAGTGACTTCCCGCTCGAAGATGAGAATAATTTTATCACATTCACCAGTAGTGCCCGAAGGAAGGATGGTGTCTTTCAGTCTCCATCCGTTGATCCCTTCGTGATTGAGGGTTGGCACCAGATGGGGGATCTCTTTCGAACTAAGCCAACCCATTCCCTCCAATTGCAGGATTACTGTCTTATACTCATATTGGGTCATTCCCCTCCCTCCAGCATAGAGCTCTTCTGATCCGACCCAGGCACAGGAATTGCACGTGATGGCAAAGATGCCGGAATTCCTCGCAATTTAATGATTCAATTCATCCTAAATAAGAATGCCGCAGGGAACCCCCCTCCGACCTGTGTGCCGGTATCCGCGGAAATGCAAAAAGAAACCAGGGGGCCTATTTGATCTTCAATTTGATACGGTACATACGCCCATGATGGGATGATTCCCCCTTAAATGACCGCCTGATTTGAAACGGCATATGCGGCATGGTTTCAGCCCTCTGGAGAAATTTCGCCACCGTGGTTCCCTTGGAATGAAGATCACAAAGTTGTATGATATCCCCTATCTGCCCGACGAGCACTTTTCCGTCTTTTAGAGAAGAATAAATTGAATCGGCAATTTCCCATTGAATATGCCGTATTTCACCACTTTGCATGCGAGCTGGTATTCGCTGTCATAGTAGTCATAGTTATGCACCGGAAATTGTATTTATGGAAGTGGAAAAATTAGAAGCCCGGGGGGATCGAGAGGGATTCCAGTCCACAGGAGTATCGCCAAGGGTATCCCGGGAAATCGATCCGTTCATGGAAACGGAACAATTTATTGGATAAATTCCGAAATTATTTTCAATCATCAGGGATTTCATTTCATCTGGCGGATAGTTTTGGAAGTCGGACCCTCTCCCACCATTTTGATGGAGGTCTACGTGGACCGGAGTTTCTGCAACGGGTGCGGGATCTGCGTGGACAGCTGCTCGATGGGGGTATTCGAACTCGTCCGGAACAAGGCTGAACCGAACCGTGCCAACCTTTGCGTCGCCTGTTTCAAATGCAGGGACTTCTGCCCGACAAAAGCCATCGAACCGCGGTGGATCATGCGGGTTTCGTGAGTGAATAGGAAATGTGTCCGTTGTCCGGTTACCTTCCGCTCATGACATAAGCGTTGATCAATTCCACGTTTGCAACATTTTCCAGGACTGCATCGTATTGGAGTTATCTCAATAGCCTGAGATCCGCGATTGGTTACCAGTTTCCCGTGCCCGGGAAAATTTTGCGGGACTTCAGTTCTTTGATTGTGGGATAAGATTGAGGGAGTTATCCGAGGGAGTCATTCCCGAACTGATACCGCCACAACCTCCATTGAAAGATCTGTCGCCTCCTCCAGGATTGTCCAGGGCAGGCTGCCCATGGATGCAGCAGGATCAGGCAGAGAAGCACAGGTCTCTTCCATTCTCATCCCTTATGACCGGGGAAGGCTACTTTAGGTCGCCGTTCGACGAACGAGTCATCAATGTTCCTGGCCATTCTCACCGCCATCCCGGCAGGGATGCCGATCGCCATCATGTCCGGGGGGAGGCTGTGGTTCTGGGTGGGGTCCTGCGGTCCCATGAAGGCGGTATCCGCCGGGGCTTTCTCTGCGAGGCCTGCAGGATACGTGATGTACGTGGAGCAGGAAGGTCCCCACGGGACGATGACAGGGGAGAAGGGATCGTCGCGGTCGAAGTGGACCAGCGCCGAGATGTTCCGGACCTGTTCCGCGTTGCAAAAGAGGCAGATCGCCCGGATGGGCGGTTCGGGATCGGGAAGGGCCTCGCATGCCTGGACGACCAGGAACTTTCCCGGAGGTGTGATAGTTCCCAGCGCCTCGAAGCAGCGGTCCACGAGATCCGGGGTGGCCTTGAGGTACTCGGCCGCTCCCCCATGGACGTCCGATCTCCCGGTGGAGACAAAGTACCGGATGTATCCGGGTTTTTTCGTAAAGCCCGTGTGGGAGAGCCCTCCGGGACAGCAGCCCTCCGGTTCGTCACCTGTCGCATAGACGGCATTCGGCGGTCCCCCGGTTGCCATCCGGTACATGGAGACTGCGAAGCATCGGTTCACCTTCGACAGGTGGACTGCGTTCCCCGGAGGGTGTCCGGCTCCGTAGACCACGAGGGGCCTGGTCTTCAACCGGAACGCGGAGGAGAACCGAGCGCCGATCTCCTTGAAAGGAAGTTCTGTCATCACGATCCGTACCCGTAAACCTTGGAGGGGTTCTATGCTGAAAGGCTTTTTCCCGGTTTAATAAGGAATTCTGGATTTGGGGGGAGTATCGGAAAGCGGGAGGTGGAGCCTTTCATGAATGCAGACGGACCAAAATCCCTATTGAACCGGAAGTCAGTACTCCATAGTGAGGTTTCCAATGAGAAGAATATACTTCGGTCTTTTTGCAGTTGTCCTGGTCGGGATGGTCCTGGCCTGCGGATGCAGTTCCCAACCGGCAGCACCCTCCTCGCCATCCTCGCAGGCAGAGACGGCATCCGCAAAAGAGACATCTCCCGATGCCCTTCCCGGGATGGCCCTGAAACTGGCCGACTTTCCCACAGGATACGTGATGGTGTACGAAGGGGATTACATGCCCCCGGACGAGAGCACGCTCCTGTCGGACCCGGACTATCTGGGCGGATACACTGTCACGGCGAGTAACGAGAGTACGGAACCCTCGTCGGGCGAACTGGTCGATCAACTCATCCTCGTGTACAGGAAACCTGTAACGCGTGAGAATCTCGAGCTCGTCTTCCTCCAGAGCTACCCCGAGCTTGCTACCTGGTCGCTCTCCTCTATTGACGACCCTGGAATCGGCGATGCGGGTATCGCCTACCAGTTCATGTACCCCAATGCATCGCTCAACGGATTTGTGATCGCATTCGGGAAAGGCGATGTCTATGAGATCTTCGTCACGATGGCAGGCGACGATTCGGCGAACTACTCTCTCCTGGAAGATCTTGCAAAAAAAGCCGCGGTAAAATTAGGTTAGGGAATTGATCATTATTGGAGGGGGATCCGGATTCTCCTGGTACTCCCTCAAAAACCCTACCTGGGAGGGTTACTCCCGGCGGAATCCCGGGAATTATCTTCCCCCGGCCGTCACCGATACCCGGTCCTGGTCAGGAAGTACCAGGTTCGCTTCTTTCCCCGATCGCGTTCCAGCTCCACACCAGGATCCCTGCGCCCAACGCCGCGAACAGCACGATCGCCCCCTCGGTAGGCCAGATGCCAAAGGTCCCGACCATATACACTGCAGCAATGTCCACCACGCTGTGGTATGCGATCGCTGCAATTAAAAAGGCCATCCGGGCTTTCAGGACTGCCAGCAGCACAAGGAGGGTCCATGTGATATGGAGTATGATTGTCATCATCCGCTCAAGGAGGCCGGGGAGAATGTCAAGGGGTGCGAGAGCCGCCAGTTCTGCCAGGGATTCGGCGGCAGACGGATCGGTAAGTGTTGCATTGAGTATTGCGGGATCGATCATACCCGACGTTACGGTGATGTAGCTGACCAGGCCCGAAAAGACCAGGAGGGCGACGAAGATGCATTCGATCCCGCCCCAGCCTGTACCGAAGAGCAGGCCGTTCTCCCGGGTTTGGGGGATATTCTCCCTCCGAAAGAACCGGGAGAAGACCAGGTACCGTATCCCCTCCTCGAGTGCGCCGGCAAAGAGCCCGAGGAATAACGCGATGGCAACCAGTGCAAGGGCCGGGTCGGGCAGGATCGACTCCACCCATTCCGAGTAGGGAGGCTGCAGGAGGTAGAGCAGGGGAATGTGGATGACCTGTGAGAGGATGAAGAACAGGGCGCCGTACACGAATATTTTCCATTGTAATCCGAATTTCCTGACGACAATATAACCCAGGAGAAGGGGGATCGCGATCTCCGCCACTCCGACGAGCAGGAAGGTGAGGACAACGGGGAGGTTCATCAAAAGCAAGGTATTGCGGTTCGGTGAGATAAAATGATGACGGGGATCGAGGGGAACAAAAACCCGGACTTCTGCCCGGCGGGGCCGGAGGAATTTTACCCGGCAACAGGATACTATTCTGGTGGAGAAAGGATAGCGCATGAAAGGTGCCCGGAGGAGCGGAGTGCTGGAGGAAGCGGGAACCACATATCTCTCGTATTTGAAGGTGGTCCATACTCACCTTATGGAACAGGAGAAGGCGATCCGGGGGCTGATCTCCCTCATGGAGGAGTCCGGGGCAGTCCATGTCTATGGGTTCGGACGAAGCGGGGCCGCAGCTCTGTCGTTTGCCATACGGCCCCGACACTTCTGCGAATATTACCCCCCCGCATGGTGGATCGGAGACCAGGTCCGGATGCCCATCCGCAGGGATGATCTCCTGGTTCTCTTTTCGAAGAGCGGTCTGCGGCCGGAGATTACGGCCGCTGCGGGAAACGCAGTGGACGCAGGGGCCAGGATTGCAGTGATTACTGCGAACAGAGAGTTCAATCCCGGAGGAACAGCGGCATGTACCATCCACCTCCCCCTCTGCGAATCCCCGTTCATCTACGGGGGAGGCGACTTCGAACTGGCTGCTTATTTCTTCCAGGAGATCCTGGTCTCCATGGTCGGGGTGGAGAAGGGAATCGCAAAGGACGACGTGGACAAATACCACGTTTAGATCGGGAAACCATTGGAACTTGGAGAATTTTAGGAAATACTCCGTATCACCGGGCGTGGCCGAGGATCTCCCGCCATCGCCTTACTTTTTCCTCGAACGTGTACCGCGTATTCGCAGGACTCGTGGAGGGGAGATACAGGATGGATATTCGGGGGATGTCCGTGCCTCTCCGGATAATTCCAAAGCAGGACCCTGCTTTCCCACCGTTCAGCCCGATGCACCGGAGCGTCGGATGGTCCCGGAGGAATTGCGGGATATCGTTCAGGATGGGATCCCGGATATTCCCGTCCAGGCTCCCTTCCTGGTATCTCCTCGAGGCGAAAAGATCCCAGAGGGCGAACCCGCGATCGGAGAGTGCCTGTTCATACAAGGCCAGGCTCTTTTCCCCCGGGAGACCCAAAAGCACTTTCATCACCTGCCAGAATTGGTTCCGGGGATTCGCATAATACCTGCCTTCCGAAAGGGAGGTTTTACTCGGAAAACTTCCAAGGATCAGGATTTTGGGATCCGATCCCACGACAGGGGGAAGTCCGGATTCGCGGTTGGTTCTCATGGCTGGAACATCCATGTGGAAAGGGGAGGGAATGGGAGTGACGTCCGGCGCCCCGTGGAGGGGTCCGGTGACAATAGTCGCACCATTCTCACTATCAGGAAAAGTAAAAAAATTACCGCCTGGGGGGCTTCATCAGGGTCCAGGCTACGACGATCCCTGCGACGGCCAGTCCAAGCACCCACGGAAAGACCCCGGCATAGCTTCCTGTCGTTGTCTTGATGAATCCGGCCAGCTGGGGACCAGCGATCGCGCCTGCCCCATATGCCAGGAATACCACTCCGTAACAGCGGGGGTAATCGCAGGTCCCGAAGTAGGATCCGGTTGCTGCCGGGGCAAGCGCCAGCCATCCGCCCAAGCAACCCCATAGAATGGCAAATGCAAGGATGTAGGTAGCCTCGGCCGGGACAAGCCACATAAGGAGGGACGCGAACGCAATCAGGGCGAAGGAGATCAGTGTCGTGTTCCGGGGATTGATCCTGTCGGTCAGTGCCCCGAAGACAGGCCTTCCTCCACCGTTGAAAATTGCGAAGAATCCCACTAACATTGTAGCAAGCCCCGCTTCCACTCCCAGATCGGTGCCCACGGGTTTTGCGATTGAGATCGCCATCAACCCTGCCAGGCACCCGATGAAAAAGCAGATCCAGAGCCCGTAGAAGGCCGAAGTCCGGACCATCGCCCCGCGGTCGCATTCACAGGTAATCTCTCCTGCCTTCGGGGTGGGAGGAGTCCATCCTGCGGGTCTCCAGCCTGCAGGTGGGAAACGAAGGGGCAGGGCCAGAAGGATGATCAGCACGAGGAAGGCCACGCCAAGGATCCTGAACGTGGTCATCACCCCCATCGCAGTAATCAGATAACCCGCAAGATTCGCTGTGATGAACGCCGAGAATCCGAATCCCAGGACCGCAAGACCAACAGCCATCCCCCTCCGGTCCGGGAACCACCGGGCCGCCACGGCCACAGGAACCCCGTACGCGATCCCGACCCCGATTCCTCCTATCACCCCGTATACAAGATAAAGCATCCAGACAGAAGTCACAGTGGAGGCGAGCAGCCACCCGAGGCCTGTGAGGACACCCCCTATGATGGTAACGTTTCTCGGACCGATCGTATCGATGTACTTCCCGGTGAGCGGCATTGCAATTGCAAAGAAGGCCAGGAACACGGAGAACGGCATCAGGATCTCACTGGCTGTAACCTGCTGGCCGAGCGTGCCTGCAAAATACTCTGTCAGGGGATTGACAAAAACGGACCAGGAGTAAATGGTCCCAAGGCAGAGGTTGATCACCAGCCCCAGGGCAACAAGGATCCAGCGCCCCTTCTCCGCGGGCATCGAAAAGATTGTTTTGGTTTGAGACATACGAGCCCCATCCAAAAGGAGGAGTTGTTCACTCCTCCAGCGTTGAGATGTCTCCGGGATCGATCCCCATCTCCTTGGCCTTCAGCACCCGGCGCATGATCTTCCCGGACCGGGTCTTGGGAAGCTTGTCCACAAACTCGATCTCCGAGGGCATGGCGATAGGTCCGAGAGTCATCCGTACGTGGTAGATGAGGTCGGTCTTGAGCTTCTCGCTCGGGGAGAATCCCACTCTCAGGATGACAAAGGCCTTGATCACGTTCCCCTTCATGACATCGGGTTTCCCGATGACTGCCGCCTCGGCGACCGCCTGGTGCGAGACGAGTGCACTCTCCACCTCGGCCGTGCCGATATTGTGGCCCGCCACGATGATGATGTCGTCGGCCCTCCCGATGATCATGATGTAGCCATCTTTCCCCTTCACCGCAAGATCCCCGGCGGTGTAGCAACCCGGGATGGTGTTCCAGTAGGTACGGTACCGTTCATCATTCTTGTACACGGTCCGGAGCATGGCGGGCCATGGTTTCTTGATCACCAGGAATCCTCCGTGCCCGGGGGCGACGGAGACCCCCGTCTTATCCACCACGTCGGCCTCCACACCCGGGAGGGGCTTTCCTGCAAACCCCGGGCGCATTGGTTCGCCCACCATCGAGGCGATCATCTGCATCCCGGTCTCGGTCTGCCACCAGGTGTCCACGACCGGGCACCGGGCTTTGCCGATCGTGTGGTAGTACCACTCGAATGCTTCGGGATTCAGGGGTTCTCCGACGGATCCCAGGATCCGCAGGCAGGAAAGGTCATATTTGTCGGGCCAGACTGCACCTACCTTCATGAACATCCGGATTGCCGTCGGGGCCGTGTAGAATATGGTCACTCCCAGGTCCTGGGCGATCTTCCAGTACGATCCCGGGTCGGGATAGTCCGGAGTGGCCTCGGCCAGCACCACCGTAGCGCCCACGCACAGGGGCCCGTAGACTATGTAACTGTGACCGGTGATCCATCCTGTGTCGGCGGTACACCAGTAGACGTCGTTATCCTTGAGGTCAAAGACATGCAGGGATGTGTAGTAGGTTCCCACCATGTAGCCGGCACAGGTGTGCACGATCCCCTTCGGGGTCCCGGTGGACCCGCTCGTGTAGAGGATGAAGAGGGGATCCTCGGCATCCATCACCTCGGCAGGGCATTCGGAGGAGACCCCTTCCAGGAGCTCGTAGTAGTCGATCTCCATCTCCTTATGCAACTCAACGGGCTGTTCCATATCCCTGCGAAGCACTACCACCCTCTCAACGCTGCTGGCGTTGATGACAGCCTCTTCGACAATGGTCTTCAACGGAATGGACTTGCCCCGGCGATAGGTTACATCCGCGGTGATCACCACTTTAGCCTCGGCGTCGCGGATGCGCATGTTGAGCGCATTCACCCCGAATCCGCCGAAGACCACGCTGTGCACTGCACCGATCCTGGCACAGGCCATCATCGCGATGATCTGCTCCGGTACCAGGGGCATGTAGATGCAGACCCGGTCCCCCTTCGTCACCCCGAGTTTCTTCAACCCATTGGCGAACCGGCAGACCTCTTGGTAGAGCTTCTTGAAAGTGAAGATCCGCTCCTCCCCCTCTTCGCCCCTCCAGATGAGGGCTACCTTGTTCCTCCTGTGGTTGTTCACGTGCCGGTCCAGGCAGTTGCTGGTGATGTTGCACTTTGCATTGACGAACCATTTGGCGTAGGGGTACTTCCACTCCAGTACCTTGTCCCACTTTTTGAACCACTCCAGCTCTTCGGCCTGTTTCTCCCAGAAACCCTCTGGATCCGCCAGGAACTCCGAATAAGCAGTCGTATAGTCTTTCGTCCACGCGTTCTGTTTGTAGGACTGGTCGGGAACGTAGTATTTCTCGTCGTCGACCAGCGGCACGTTAAAGGATTCTGCCATTGTGTTGCACCTTTCCATTCAGACTCATTCAATCAGCCATGGTGGGTTTCCGTGCGGTGAATGCGAGATCGGGGAAGATCCGTACGGATCCCGGCGTTCACGCATCATCGCATCCTAAGTGAGTTGCAGGTTGTGTTCGTCTGTCCGTTCCTCCGGAGGAAGAACCACCGGGAATTTGCTGAAATCCCGAAACAATCCAATTTATCGGGATAACTCTGGACTCTATTATAATGATTAATCATTATAATTATTAAATCTGATGCTTTGTTGTTCCAGGAAATCGGGCAGTCGGGGAATAATCATTCCACTATCTCATCTCCAGGGAAAAGAGGTATGAGGTCTTCGGAGGCAGGGCTCTCCAGGGAGTAATCGGAGGATTTCGTCCGGAGCGGCACCGACACGCGCTTTCCGGACCGGATCGGTACCGGGTGGTGGAATTCCGGAAATCCGTTCTTTTAAGGGGAATAAGGATTAAAATGTCGCACTCGAATAGGTGTGTATGGATATCGCCATCGTCGGGGCCTCCGGGTACGCCGGGGGCGACCTGATCCGCCTGCTGCTCAACCATCCGAAGGCCGATGTGGTCTGCGCCACCTCCAGGAAACTGGCCGGGACTCCGGTCGATTCGGTGCATCCCCAGGTGAAGGGGCTCTGCGACCTTGCGTTCTCGAATCCCGCCCCGGATGCACTCGTTGCGGATGTGGCCTTCCTGGCCGTCCCCCATACCGCGGCCATGGCCTACGCCCGCCCGCTCCTCTCCCGCGGGATCAAAGTCATCGACCTTTCGGCAGATTACCGGCTGCCCCGCGAGATCTTCGAGAAGGTGTACGGAGCTGCTCATACCGATTATTTCGAGGCTCCTTACGGTATCCCTGAAATTCACAGGGAAGAGTACCGGAAAGCGGACTTTGTCTCCAACCCCGGGTGCTTCCCCACCGGGGCGACCCTGGCGGCAGCTCCGCTCGCCAGGTATGCCCACACGATCATCTATGACTCCAAGACCGGGGTCTCGGGGGCAGGGGACAATCCGTCGGCAGTAACCCACTATCCGAATGTGGGCGATAACGTGAATCCCTACAAGTGGACTACGCACCGGCACCTGGCCGAGATGAAGCAGGAGCTGGCGAGCCTGAAATCCAAAGCCAGGTGCTACTTCACCCCCCATCTCGTACCGGTCAACCGCGGGATCCTCACCACCGCCCACATCCTCTTGAATGAGCCCATGGGACAGGAGGACGTGGAAGCCCTGTACCGGAAGTTCTATAAGGATGAGTTTTTCGTCCGGCTGCAGAATCCTGTCCTTGCGGCGGTACGGGGCACGAACTTCTGCGACATCAGGGCAGAGAGCGAAGGAGAGCGGATCGTTGTCGTTTCTGCCATCGATAACCTGGGAAAAGGTGCGAGCGGCCAGGCAATCCAGAACATGAACATCATCTGCGGATTCGATGAGAAGGCGGGCCTGACCGGGGCCGGCCTCCTGCCGTAAAAGAAGGAGGATCAAACATGCTAGTAAGGGAGATCATGACAAGGAATCCTATCACAGTCTCTGCCCATGCCCAAGTCCGGGAGGCCGCAGCCCTCCTGCGCACACACCATATCGGAGGACTTCCGGTCATGGAAGGGGAGACCCTGGTCGGAATCGTAACCGAATCGGACATCATCGCCCTCCTGGAAACCGGGAGGGTCTCGGATGACCTCTGGCTCCCCTCACCCCTCGAGATCATCGAAGTCCCGGTGAGGGAGCTCATCAACTGGGAGAAGACAAAGTCCGCCCTCTCGGATATCGGGAGCACGGAGGTCCGGAAGGTGATGAGCCACCCTGTTGTAACGATCGGGGAAGAGGCGGACATCGAGGAGGCAGCCCACCTGATGCTCCGGAAGAAGATCGCCCGCCTGCCCGTGGTGAAGGGCAAATCTCTCGTTGGCATCATAGCGCGGGCTGATATCGTCCAGGGCGTAGGCAGCGGTTTCTCCGCCCCGGAGGGTTCCGGACCGTGAAGAGCATCTGCGGGGTGGAGGGGGTTACCGCCTGGGGCATCAAGGAGGGTAAGTACGGCCTGGCCCTCATTCGTGCAGATGGGACTGCGGCCGGTGTCTTTACGAAAAACCTTATGAAAGCTCCCCCTGTGAAGCTGATGGAGGAGCGGATGAAACTAGGCCGGCTATCGGCAGTCATGGTGAATAGCGGGTGTGCCAATGCATACACGGGGAAAAGGGGATACGAGGACGCCGTTTCCATGGCAGAGGTCGCAGCAGGATGCCTGCACATAACCGAGGAAGAAGTGGGAATTGCCAGTACCGGGGTGATCGGCCGATATCTGGACCTGCCCCTCATACGCGATCAGTGTACCCGCGTCTCCCCGCACCTTGAACGGAGTGGAAAGGCCGAGGAGATGGCCGCCCGCGCCATCATGACCACGGATATCACCGAGAAACATTCACTGGTCAGGGGAGAGGGATTCTCGGTCGGCGGCATCACGAAGGGTTCCGGCATGATCGCCCCCAATATGGGGACAATGATCGCCCTCCTCTACACCGATGCCGAGGTTTCTCCCCAGACCCTCAGAAAGGCGTTGAAGGATGCTTCCCGAAGGACGTTCAACCGGGTTGTAGTGGATGGCGATACAAGCACGAACGACATTGCTCTGTGCACCGCAACCGGCAAGGCCGGAAGGGTGAAGACCGGGGAATTCTCTTCCGCGCTTGAGGAATGTTGCCGCCAGCTGGCCATCCAGATCGCGGCGGACGGGGAAGGAGCCACAAAACTTCTGGAGATCACGGTCATTGGGGCCCCTTCAGAGGAGGATGCAGCAGTAGTAGCCCGTACCGTCGCGGAGTCCCCGCTGGTGAAAACCGCAGTGTACGGGGCGGATCCCAACTGGGGGCGGGTAATTGCCGCGGCAGGCCGGGCCGGTGTCCGGTTCGATCCCGACGCGGTGAACCTCTGGATTGGAGATGGCAGGAACAGGCTTGCCCTGGTGAAGGAAGGAGAGATCGTGGTGGACCTTGCACGGGCAAAGGCCCTGATGCAGGGGAAGAAGGTGGTCTTCGAACTGGATCTCGCCTCGGGCACCGGCCGGGCTACCGCCTGGGGCTGCGACCTGACAGAGAAGTACGTGGAGATCAACGGGAGGTACACCACATGAAACGGGAAAAGGTTCTCACCGAGGCATTGCCCTACATCCAGCAGTTCCATGGCAGGACCATGGTCATCAAGCTGGGCGGGCATGCAATGGTGGACCAGAATATCCTGGAGAGCGCCATCAAGGACGCGGTTCTCCTCCAGATCGTGGGCATCCGGGTGGTGCTGGTCCATGGAGGAGGTCCTGAGATCACCGAGAAGATGAAGGCCATGGGCAAGGAGCCGCGGTTCGTTGCAGGTCTCCGCATTACGGATGAGGAAACGCTCGAGATCGCCCAGATGGTCCTCGTGGGAAAGATCAACAGTAATATCATCTCCCTTATCGCCAAATGCGGCGGCAAGGGGGTCGGGCTCTCTGGGAACGACGGCAACCTGATCATCGCCCGGAAGATGGAGCCCCAGCGGGTGCATGTCGCGGGGAAAGAGCAGGAGGTGGACCTGGGCCATGTGGGGGAGATCGAGGAGATCAACCCTGCAGTGCTGAATACCCTCCTAAACGCGGGATACATCCCCGTCATCTCCCCGATAGCGATCGACCGGAGCGGCCAGAGCCTGAACATCAATGCGGATACCGCTGCAGGCGAGATCTCCATCGCACTCGGGGCCTACAAGCTCATCAACATGACCGATGTGGACGGGATCATGGATGCCGGGCGCACGAAGGTCTTTCGAAGGCTCACTCTTTCGGAGGCAAAGAATCTCATTGAAGCCGGGGCCGTATCCGAGGGGATGATCCCCAAGGTCAGCTCCCTGGTACGGGCAGTAAGCCAGGGAGTGGCCTTCGGCCATGTGATCAACGGCAATATCGACCACAACCTCCTCCTGGAGATGTTCACGGATGAGGGCGTGGGAACCATGATCTCTGCACGATAGGAGGATCCTTACGCCGATCGAATCGACACGCGGAATACGACTCCATGGGGGACTCGCCGCGATCCTCCTGTTCCTCGCCCTATTAGTGCTGCCCTGCGTGGCCGGTTCTCCTGCTCCTCCTTCCTCTGCCAGTCCTTCCCTCAACCAGACGCTTTCCGTACCCCTGCACGAGGACGGCAGGCCTATCGTCTATTTCTTCTACAATACCAACTGTGCCGAGTGCCAGAGAACCCTCCCGTTCATGGAGGAGATGGCCATACTTCACACGGAAGCTGTCTTCTCCTATCACGACATCCGGGAGAGCGACTCCGCCCGCATCCTGTTCCAGGAGTTCAAGCAGGCCTATGGAGCAGAGTTCCTCCCCGTTCCCTCCCTCTTCGTCGGGAAGTTCGTCCTCTCGGGAGAGGAGGAGATCAAAGGGAATCTCGAAGATGCCATCAGGCTCAGCTCCGGCGAGACCGGTTCCACCCAACCAGTTCCCTCCGGGGGGGAGGGAGAGGTTCTCACTGTCCCCCTGATCGTCACTGCAGCCCTTGTCGACGGGATAAACCCGTGTGCTTTCGCAGTCCTGATCTTCCTTCTCCTCTCCCTGATCGCACTGGACACAAGGAAAAGGATGGCGATGGTGGGAGCGACGTTCATCGCAGCAGTCTTTGTCTTCTACTTCTTCTCGGGGCTCGGGCTCTTTGCCGTGATCCAGTTCTCGGGGCTCTCCCGCCTGATCTCTCTCGTGGCTGCGATCATCGCGATCGTGGCAGGAGTCGTCAGCATCGGGGAGGCTGCCTGGAAGAAGAAGACTGCCCTTCTCTCCATCCCCGAATCGAAGAAAGGGCTCATCGAGAGTTGGGTGAAAAAAGGTTCCCTGCCAGCGGCATTTGTCCTGGGGGTCCTCGTGGGAATGTTCGAGCTCCCCTGCACAGGAGGGATTTACCTTGCCATTTTATCGATGCTCTCCCACCAGGTGACCTTGGCACAGGGAATCCCATACCTGCTCCTGTATAATGTATTTTTCATACTCCCGCTGGTGATCATCCTCGCAGTCGTCACGCTCGGGATCCCTCCGGAAAGGCTGGAGGAGTTCCGCGGGGAGAAACGCCCGTACATCCGCCTGGCAATGGGGGCCGTGATGATCCTGCTCGGGATCATACTGTTGTGGGAAGTCCTCTGATCCCCGGGATCAGGGGAGGTTCCCGTCGCCGGAGCACTCCCTCTGCTTCTCCTCGCTCATCTCGATCAAAAGGGTGAAGATCTTCTGGACGTACACGGGGTTGATGTTCTTCTCCACGGCCTCATTGAAGGCGTTCTCGAGCACCTCGCGGGTCCGCTTCTCGTCGTGGATCGAGAGCCCCTCGTTCGTCTTCACCAGGGCGATACGGCCCGCGAGCCGCTGCCTCCGGGCGATGAGATCGATGATCTGCTGGTCGATCTCGTTGATCTCGGCTCTGAGTGCTTCGATGGGCATAGCATATAGAAATCAATTTCGAAGACGGATATAGGTTTGCCGGAGGGAGTGTTGGAAAAAGGGAGCGAGGGATTGTCCCTCTCATCCCCGTTCGTACACGCCGGATCCGAGGAACCAGTTCCCGTCCACATCCATCACGTAGCTGGTCTTGTTCGCAGGGGTATCGTTTCCCAACGGATCGGGGCTCACATAGTTCACTACCCCGCTTCCGGTCCGGGCTGCGTCGATCATCGCCTGGACATGGGCGAATCCCTGCGGATCTGTGGCATTGCTACGGTTAGTACCCACGAGATCCTGACGGTAAGGCCAGGCAAGGGTAGTGCCGTTGTAGTCGTATGCAAAGATGTACTCGTCTCCCCGGACAAACGAACCGTTCATGTCGTTGAATGCAGAGAGTGCCGACTCTTTTCCATCGAGGATCGAGTAAGCCTTTGCATGCCGGACGAACATGACCAGCCTGTCGGGGACTCCCTCGACAAGGGGTATGGAATCGTCATCGTAAATTCCTGACCCCAGCCACCATTCGCCGTCGACCGTTTCCACGTACCCCAGTTTTGCTTCTACGGCATTGTCATGGACCGGGTTGATATAGTAGTAACGGACAAAGCCCTTCCCCTCCGCGACCACCGTATCCCGTAAGTCGCGGATGAACAGGTTCCCGCGGGCATCTGTCTCGTATAACCGGTTGACACCGATCTTCTCGGGGTTGACGGGGTGAGCGATGGTAGTGCCGGAGAGGTTGTAGGCATAGATGTAGAGCACCCCCCGGAAGAAGGAGCCGTTCCGTTTGTCAAATTCGGCGAGGGCCCGTTCTTTCCCTTCGGTCCTCGCGTACTGGACCGCCTCGTTTACGAATGCAACCATCCCGGTCCGGGTGGCAGTCCCCCCTCCGGTGGGAGCAGGGGTGGGAGTTGCTGTATGGTCTGGATCCTGTTCCACCGGAGAGCGGGGCGCAGTACACCCTGCAGCCACCAGGAGCAGGATCGCGATGAGGACAAACAGGAGAAAGCCCCGTATCCGATTGGAACCCGGATCCTGCATGCCAGGAATATCAGTGGTCCGATAAAAAATAGTACACGGAAGCGTACCTGCATGCCGGGTGCAAAGGAGATAAGTCGGAAGATGGCGAATAGATCAGGGACTGATATCCATGCTCGAGCGCATTACCCGCCGGGAGCGATCTGACCTGCTCATCGCCTGGCTTGCCATTTCAATTGCATTCTCCCTTGTATATATCGGTGGAATTGGATTCGGGGGAAGAATCTTTACCGGAAAGGCATCGATTGATGAGTATATTCTCTTCCTCCTCATCTCCATGGTGACCGTAGGTATCGGGTTCATCCTCCACGAACTGGCTCACAAGTTCACGGCCATGCGCTTCGGATACTGGGCGGAGTTCCAGAAGGACAACCTCATGCTGGTGGTGGCGGTGGCCATGGCCGCCCTCGTTGGGGTGGTCTTCGCCGCACCGGGTGCGACCGTGATCTATGGCCCGGGGCTGACCCGTGAGCAGAATGGCAAGATATCTGCAGCAGGCCCGGCAATCAACCTCCTCCTCTGTATCCCCTTCGCCCTGCTCCTCCTCATTTCCGTTGCCGTGGATGTGTCCCTCCTCAACCGGAACCTGCTCACCATGATCGGGATGGTGGGACTCCAGGTAAACGCGATGATCGCGGCATTCAACATGCTCCCGGTGAGCGTTCTGGACGGAAGGAAGGTGCTTGCCTGGAACCCGGCGATCTTTGCGGTCCTGATCGCGGCCGCGTTTGGAATCCTACTGGCAACCTTTCTCTATCTCTGATCTACACTTACTTTTTCGGAAGTGCGAAATGGTAAGAGATATATAGAAATTTAAGCTAATACAAATAAAATTGTTTTAAATCAAATTTAATTGTAAAGGAGATCGGAAAACATGCATATCATGGAAGGATTCCTGCCATTGCAATGGGCTCTTGCATGGTGGCTTGTGGCCGCACCATGCCTGATTTTCGGGATTTATCGGTTGAAAAGGATTCTTGAGGCAAACCGGGAAGCGCTGCCGTTGCTCGGGGTGACAGGAGGATTCATTTTCATCCTGTCCTCCCTGAAACTCCCCTCGGTCACGGGAAGCTGCTCGCATCCTACCGGCACCGGGCTCTCCTCGGTCTGCTTCGGGCCATGGATCACTTCGCTAATCTGCGCGATCGTACTCCTCTTCCAGAGCCTCTTCCTTGCCCACGGAGGACTTTCGGTCCTTGGAGCAAATATCGTATCGATGGGAATCGTAGGCCCCCTGGCAGGATGGGGAATCTACCGGGCACTCCGGGACACAGGGGTGAGCATGTACCTGACCGTGTTCCTGGCATGCACCATCGCCGATCTCTGCACCTATATCGTCACTTCCCTCGAACTTGCACTCGCTTACCCTGCCGAGGTGGGGGGATTCGCAACCTCGTTTGCCCTGTTCATGGGAATCTTCGCCCTCACCCAGATCCCGCTGGCAATCGTGGAGGGTGTGGTCCTGGCACTGGTCTTCAAGTATATCGTGCAGTTGAAGCCCGAGATCCTCGTCCGCCTGAAGGTGTTCCCCGAGGACAGGATCAGGGCTGCAGGGAGTGATTCCTGATGGCGTTCCGCTATCGCCTGGAGATCATCGCGGTCGTTGCAGTCGTCTGCTTCTGCGGGCTGTTCCTGTATACCAGTTCCCTGATGAGTGATGCCGGGTATGCAGGATCCGACACGGTGGGATCGGCCAGGGTGGCAGAACTTGCCGGGGTCTCAGCGGAGGATTTCCGGCCCCTCGTGCCGCAGTGGGAACCTCCGAGCGGCGAGATTGAATCGGGGCTGTTTGCACTCCAGGCAGCTGTCGGAGGCATCTTTGTAGGATGGGTATTCGGGTACTGGAAAGGTCAGAAGAATAGAAGCAGCTGAAAAGTACATGAGATCAGGTATTGCATGTACGAAGAACTCCTCGAGGACATCGCCCAGCAGAACGGGTTAAGGGAGGTCAACACCTACACAAAACTCGCTGCAGGCCTCGGAGGCATCCTCCTGTGCCTCCTCTCCACGAGTTACATCGCTCCGCTGTTCATCGCGATAGCGCTCTCCCTGTCCCTTCTGTTTCTCGCACGTATTGACAAAAAGACCTACGGGAAGATCTTCGTTGCACCCGTGATCTTTGCCCTGTTCAGCGTCAGTGTGATCCTCCTCCTCAGCGGAGGAGAGGGGGTGTTCTGGAGCTGGCAGCCGCTCTCCTGGCTCTCGCTCTCGATCACCAGGGAGAGCATCAACGAGAGTATATTCGTCTTTTTCCGGGTCCTGGGGGGGATGTCGGCTCTTCTCTTTATTGCCCTGACAACTCCCATGACAGATCTCTTCATCGTGATGAAGCGTGCCCGGCTCCCGGAGGAGGTCCTGGATCTCGCAATGATCATCTACCGCACCATCTTCATGATCATGGCACATCTCGTCCTGGTGTACCAGGCGCAGATGATGCGCCTTGGATATAGATCGTTCCGGGAGTCGATCCGGTCGTTCGCCACCCTCTGCGGGGCTGTCTTCATCGCCAGCTGGGAAGCGGGCGAAGACCTGATCAAGGCTATGGAGGCTCGCTGTTACGAGGGGAAGTTCGCAGTACTGGGAGAAGGCAGGCCTGTTCGCCTGCCATCGGCCATGGCAGTCTTTTCGTTCCTCCTGGTGTCGGGGGGGATCGTCGTGACCACCCAACATCTCACCATATTGTAGGAGCAGAAGCATGGGACGCATCATCCTGGAAGCCCGGGACATACGGTATCGCTATCCCAGGGGAATGGAAGCAGTCCGGGGGATCAGCTTTCACGTGCGCAAAGGGGAGAAGATTGCCCTCGTGGGTCCCAACGGCGCCGGAAAGTCCACGCTGCTGCTGATGTTCAACGGGATGATCCGTCCGGATTCCGGGGCCATCCTCGTCGACAATGATCCGATCCGGTACGATCGGTCTTCTCTTCGCAGCCTTCGAAAGAGGGTCGGGTTCGTCATGCAGAATCCTGACCGGCAGATCATCTCCCCCACAGTCTTCCAGGACGTGGCATTCGGACCCACCAACCTGGGATACAGCGAGAAAAAGGTCAAAGCCGCCGTGGAAAAAGCCCTCCGACAGGTGGGTCTGGTGGGATTTGACCGCCGGCCACCCCACAACCTTTCCGGGGGTGAGAAGAAGCGGGTGGCGATCGCCGGGGTGCTGGCCATGGACCCGGATATCCTCGTCTTTGACGAACCTACGAGTGGCCTGGATCCCACAGGATCGGAGGATATCATGGAACTCCTCGAGGAGCTGAACCAGCAGGGAAAGACGGTGATCATCTCGACCCATGATATCGAGCTTGCCTATCCCTGGGCCGACCGGGCTATCCTTCTCCTGAATGGAAAAATCCTCCAGGAGGATGTCCCGGACGTCGCATTCGGGAGCCAGGAACTGGTGCGGAAAGCCCAGCTTTCCATGCCGACGCTGCTCGAACTGTACCTTGAACTGGAGAGACGGGGGTTCCGCCTTCCCGAACGGAGGCCAAGGACTGTCCTCGACATGCTCAATGTCATTGACCGCGCCTTCAGAAACAAGCCCTGTTACACGGAACCCGGAAGGATTACGCTTCTGAATGTGGATACGTCATGGGATGCGGAGCATCATGCCTTGCAGACTGCCCGGCCCGGAATCTCTATCGGGGCCATGGGAACCCGTGCCAAGCAGTATGCAGCGGAACGAAAGATCCCCCTTGACTTCACCTATGGGGTCATCGATAAATGCATCCTGAAGGCACTGCTGGGAGAGGACAGTCTGATCCTCATCACCGGCAGCATGGTGAGAAGGGTTCACGAGAGGGTGGAGGAGTTTTGCCGGGAGAACAAGGTACACCTCATGGTCTCGGCCGTTTCATCCGATCAGGAAAAGGAAGAAACCGAACCGACTTCATCGAAGTGAGTGGAGAGGTAGTATGCGAGGATCCTGCAGGCTGACTGGACAGACCCGGGCGACTGGACCCACGGGACCGCGAAAATTCCTCTCCCGGTAGATTGAGGGGCCGCGCCATGCCTAAGACCCCCCCAAGAACTGATCCGAAGGTCCTGTCCGCTGCGTTCGACCTGGTCTTCCGACAGGGGCGGTCCCCGCCATCCTGCCCGGCCCCGGACGAGTCGGACCTGTTAAACCGTATCTGGGACCGGGTGCCGGAAGCCACCGCCGCTGCATGCAGGGAGGCCCTATACGGGTCCGGAGGCTCTCCGTAGATGTCTACGAGGTGTGCGATGCCCTCCGGAAGGGCGCCTTCGGAAGCGGGGAAGAGGCGCGGAACACCGCAGTCAGGGTTCTGGCGGAAAAGAACCCCGGCTTTACTGAGGAAGAGTACCGGAATGCATTCGCAGTGGGAATGATGTGGACGTCGTTCTGAGGTGGAACACTTTTTCCGGATCCTGAGAAATATGATATCCGTGGGGTGCATCCGTTGAACAGAACCAGGAAAGACCGGGGCAGATTGGTTGATCCTCCGGTTCACCCTTCCCTTTTCATCGCTTCGATCAACCGGACCACCTTCTCCCCTTTCTCATACGCCTCCTTCATCGCAGTGGGATGACCCTTGATTCCCTGGTAACGATCCATATCGTTGGCAATGATATTGTCGTAGTACTCGAACCCGAGTGTGTTGAAGAACGCGGTGACTGCGGGGAAAGCGGCATCGAACACGTTATCCCAGGAGAGCCCGGCGGTGGAGAGGAAGATCCCCTTATGGTGCCGGATGTGCTCATCCGGGAAAAAAAGGGTCTTTAAGATAAATTTCCTGGCCCAGATGTACTGCGCCCTGTCGATCAAGCCTTTCAATTCAGCGGTGATGCCCATGCTGTAGATGGGGGAGGCAACCGCCACACAGTCCGCGGCAAGGATCCGCTCGAACAGGGGGATGGCATCGTCCTTCACGATGCATTCCCCGGTCTTATGGCAGGTGTTGCACCCACGACAGGGGGTGTAGTTCAGGCTCTTTAAAATCACCTTATCCGCATCCGCCCCGGCAGCCGTCGCTCCTTCGAGGAATGCGTCCAGCAGGGTTTCTGTATTTCCGTGCCGGTGGGGGCTGCCTGAGATGCCAAGCACGATTACGCTCATTAGAAGCCTCAGGACGAGAGCCGCGTCCGCAGTTCTGCGATCACTTCACGCCCGAGACGCGCGGCATCCTCGCGGGCGGTGGGATGATTCAGGATGGCACCCTTCTCATCGAC
The DNA here is from genome assembly GCA_002509495.1 of Methanolinea sp. UBA473. Lineage (GTDB taxonomy): Archaea > Halobacteriota > Methanomicrobia > Methanomicrobiales > Methanospirillaceae > Methanolinea_A. The sequence goes on from DAEV01000119.1 coordinate 21,154, forward strand.
CCCATTCACCATCAGGTAGTGGATGTCGGCATCCCGGACATCGATGACGTGGAAAAAACACTTAACGGAGGGGATTGCGCCATTGAATACGTGATCCCAGTTCTGGCCCGCGGTGGAAAGGAAGATGCCAATGCGCTTCCCTTTCCGCTCCGGAGGAACGATCGGGAGTTTGAGCACGAATTTCCTGGACCGGAAGACCTGGAACCGGTCGATCAAGGCCTTGGCCTGGGCGCATATTCCCATACAGAAGATGGGTGCTGCGAGGATGATGCAGTCGGCCTCGATGATCTTGTCATGAAGGACGTCCATTCCATCCCGTTGCACGCATTTATTCAGAGTTTCGCAGGCGTTGCACCCTCTGCACGGGTTTACGTTGGCATCTGCAAGCGGCACTTTTTCGATGACCACTCCTTCCTCCTTTTTCATCGCCTCCAGCACCCAGTCGAGCAGAATCTCGGAGTTCCCGCCTCTCCGCGGGCTGCCGGCAAATGCAAGGACTTTGATCTCCATCATTGACCGTTTGGCGCCTGGAGATGAAAAAGGATCGGAACAGGGAAAAGTGGCCATGGAAGGCCTGGAAAATAAGAAATAAGAATTAGATCTTCTTAAAGCAGAGATACCACTCTTTGCACTCGTACCCTTCCGACAGGCGCTTATCCATCTCCGCCTTGGTCTTCGGCGCCGGGACCACGACCTTCTCCCCCGGCTGCCAGTTGGCAGGGGTAGCGACCCCGTGCTTGTCCGTGGTCTGGAGGGACCTGATGAGGCGAACAATCTCCGGCATGTAGCGCCCGCTGGTGAGCGGGTAGTAGATCATCGCCCGCAGGATCCCCTTGTCGTCGATGAAGAAAACCGCACGGATTGCAGCCGTGTTGCTCTGTCCTGGATGGATCATCCCGTACTTCTTTGCGACCTTCATATCCAGGTCAGCGATAATCGGGAACGGGACCTCGACCCCCATCTTCTCCCTGATACTCCGGATCCAGGCCAGGTGCGAGGGCACCGAGTCGATGGAGAGTCCCATCAACTGGACGTTTAAGGATTTCAGCTCCTCCGCAATCGCGGAGAATGCAATGAATTCTGTAGTGCACACAGGAGTGAAATCTGCCGGGTGCGAGAACAGGACCAGCCATTTTCCCAAAAAGTCCGAGAGTTTGACCGTTCCCTGTGTGGTAAGGGCCTCGAAGTCGGGGGCCGGTTCACCGAGGATTGGCATGGAATTTCCTTCGCCGCACATAGGATTACTCCTTCATGACTTCGTCAAGCTGGGATTTTCCATAGACATAGGCAGGCATTCCTGCGAGCAGGAATGCGACCCGAAGCGCTTCTTCCACCTCTTTTTTGGTGATGCCGAGATTGGAGGCCCCCAGAAGCTGGGCCCTTGTCGCGTGCTGGTCCCGGAGGGATGCGGCGATCGCAATCGCGATGAGCTTCTTGGTCTTCCGGGTCAACGCCCCATCGTCCCAGATGTGGCCCTCGAGCTTCATCACCATCTCATACATCTGGGGGTCTTTTTCCGCAAGGTCCTTGAAGAATTTCGGGACCTTCCCGATCATCTTCTCGAGATCTTTTGTCGTTCCAGTCATCGCAGTTCACCCCTTGACGAGGGTCATGGGCTGGCCGCAGCAGACCAGCTCCCCGCCGCCGGAGACCTTGACGACGACGACATTCCCGCAGATCTCACACTCGAATTCCTGTCCCTCTTTCGATACGTTCACCATTTCAAAACTACCTCCTGATAGGAAAAATTCCGACCATCCAGGCCGCATTATCCTCTCTGAAAAAGTTGTGGGAACTTTATCAGATCAGATCTGTTCTGAAAGCCTTTCCACAACCGGCTCTGCCCGCTCTTTCAAAAACCAAGAATCACTGGTTGCTCTTTCCCCTCTTCGGGGGGTTCATTGCATCCTCCGGCGTCTTAATATCCGGGCGGATATGGGTCATTGGGAAGCACTGGTACTCTGCACAGGCACAGTGCGGGCATTTCCTGAGGTCCTGCTCAGCCTTGTCGAGTTTGTACTCCTTGCCGCAATCGATGCAGACATATTTCCCGGGCCCAACTTTCTGCCCGGCTTTGACGGTGTCGGTCAAATCTATCACCAAGACGTTCTATGGTCGCAGAAGTTATATATCCCTTTTGTTCGTATCCTTTTAAAACCTCAAATTGACGTGGAAATTTAAATTCGCATAAAAATGGAGGGTATATAGCCAGGGCGGCCGGAATCAAAACGTATATCCCCGGAGAGACGGCAAGGTTTCTGATATGGGATACAGGGTATTGGGTCTTTTGGGAAGCCCGCTCACCGAGGGGAATACGGCCAGGCTCCTGGAGCGTGCCCTGCAGGGCGTCCGCGATGCCGGATGCGAGACAGAGACGATCGTTGTTGCAAACCTCGATTTCCAGCCCTGCATGGAGATGATGTACTGCCGGGAGCACGGGACCTGCATGATGGACGACGATATGCAGGCCATGTATCACAAGTTCCAGGAACTGGACAGCCTGATCGTGGCGACACCGGTCATGACCATGGGGATTCCAGGAGCCCTGAAGGGGTTCATGGACCGGTTCCAGGTCTTCTTCATGGCCAAGTACGAGAGGAAGGAGTCCCTGGTCCCGAAGGAGCGGATCGCCCGGCGGCGGGGCCTTTACATCGGCATCTCTGGAATGAAGATCCCCAATGTCTTTGACGGGGCGAAACTGACCATGAAGGCCTTCTTTCACATCATCGACGTGAAATACCAGGACGAGCTCCTGATCCCGGACATGGATCACATCCGCGATATCACCACCCGGCCCGATCTCATGGAGAGTGCATATAAGAAAGGGTTCGAACTCGGAAAACTGCTCGTAGAAGGAAAGTAGAGAAGATATCTTGGGTCTCTGGATTACAACAGCCCCTTCTCCCGCAGGCTCACGAATCCCGTTTTTGCCACGATGAGGTGGTCCAGGACCCGGATTCCCAGGATCTCACCTGCCGAAGAGAGCTGACGGGTGATCGCCAGATCCTGACTGCTGGGCTCCAGGCTGCCCGATGGATGGTTATGAACACAGATCACAGCGGCCGCCCGGTCGGTGATAGCATCCGAGAAGACCTCACGCGGATGGACAAGGCTGTGGTTGAGAAGCCCGACGGTAATCGTCCTGGTGGTGATCACTTCGTTGGCACCATTCAACGTGAGGCAGAGGAAGTGCTCCTGTTTGCTGTCGTTTAAATGAGCGACCAGGGGCAGAACGTCGGAGGGAGACTGTATTTTAATCCGCCTCTCCTCCACTTGTTTAATATGGCGGCGTCCGAGCTCCAGGCAGGCCAGGATCTGGGATGCTTTCGCCGGCCCGATACCCTGGATCATCGATAAGTTTCTGTAGTTCAGATCCCCGGGACTTCCTGTAAGGAGAGCGGAGATCTCTGAGGCAACCTCTAGGACATCCTTTCCACGGGTGCCTTTCCCGATAATTGCAGCGATGAGTTCTTTGTCGGTCAGGGCGTCGGGTCCCCGTTTAGCGATCTTCTCCCTGGGGCGGTCCATCTTCTCCCGTTCCCGCATTGGTTTCATATGATCCGTGAAAAGTGTGGGCAGGGTAGGAGAAAAATGGGGTGCTTTTATGTTTTGATAAGGGTGTTGATCGGGCGCCGGTCAGGAATTGAGGGAAGTCCTGTTTTCCCGAGGAGTGAGGCGGTGAGAACTCCTTTCATTTAATGAGATCGCTCCTAAAATACTTATGGGGGGTATGCTATCTCATTCCCTGTAGCCGGGGAAGCCAAGATGGACAGATCGCTTTACGGAATGTCGTCCTGTATTTCACGACCGATATCTTCACCTTCGTTTCGGTGTGGATGTTCGGGCTCACTGCAAGTTACCTTACCTACCTTGCCACGCACTCTTCCGGTCCCCTGGGGCTCGTGGGCGGACTCTTCAATATCCCCTTCCTCTTCTTCTCCCTCCCCGGGGGTGTCCTCGCCGACAGGCACGACCGGCGGCGGATGGTCATCTTCTTCAATCTCTGCCTCCTCGCCACCACCTGTGCGGCATTCCTCCTCGAGACCGCAGGATCCCTTGATTTCACCCTCATCCTTGCCATCTGCTTCGCGTACGGGACGATTTGGGCCCTGAACATCCCTTCGATGCTCGGCCTCGTGAAGGACATGGCCACGGATCCGAAGGACTTTTCCCGCGTGATGGGGGCGGCGGCCTCCAACGGAAAAATCGGGCAGCTCATCGCCTCCGCTGCGTTCGGATTCCTCCTTGCTGCCTATTCCCCGACCGCGGTCCTTCTTCTGGCAATCGCGTTCAATGGGGTGGCGACGGGGTCCATGGTCCTGATCCGGAACCCTCCGCGGGCGCTTACCCCTGCCACTTCATCGGTCCGGGAGAATATAAGGGATGGATTCTCTTATTTCCGAATCAATCCTCCGATGATCGCCATCATCCTCCTGGCGACGGTGGTGACCATCGCATTCGGATTCGTGACCTTCCAGTACCCGCTCATCGATGCCGAATACCTCCACGGGAATAAAGTCTTCCTCAGTTATCTCTATTTTGCAGGAGGACTCGGAGGACTCCTGGCCGGGATCTATCTCGGAAAGAGGAAGAGCCCGGGAGGGATCCTGTACGTCCTCCTTGGAAGCGCCTTGCTTGTCGGGATTTCAGTAACGGGGCTTGCAACGTTCGGGGAAGACCTCTATCTGGCCGCGATATGTGCCGCAGGAGTCGATTTTTCGTTCATCGCCGCATTCGGGTCCTGCAATACCGCACTCCAGCTCCTCTGTGGTGAGGAGATGCGTGGCCGGGTGCTTGGGGTGAGTTCCATGTTCCTCTGGGGTGTGATGTCCGTCGGCATGAGCCTGATCGCTTTTTTCGCGGCATCTTTCGGGATCGCCAGCGGACTCATCCTCACCGCGATCCTGGCCTTCGGAGGTGCCGTGATTTTCGCGACCACTCTTCCCTGGCAGCGGCCTGGAATACGGAAGATATGCCTGGAGAGGGGGCTTAGTGAGTCGGATTGGCCTCTTTGATCCGATCGGGGAGGAAACGCAGGGGCCGGAGGCCTCGAAGAATACATATTTAGGCCCCTCCCTCCAAGATCAGGTCTATGGCATCCATGGAGAATGCAATGGAGGCCTTTGCCGGCGAGTCCCAGGCCAACAGGAAGTATGCCGCCTTCGCCGAGCAGGCCGATTCGGAAGGATACAAGAATATCGCCCGCCTGTTCAGGGCCGCATCGGAGGCAGAGGCAATCCATGCCAAGAAATTATTGAAGGCCATGGCGAAGATCCAGACCACGAAGGAGAACGTGGCGGGAGCGGTCGCCGGAGAGACCCACGAGTTCAAGACAATGTATCCCGGCTTTGTCAAGGAAGCCGATGCCGAGAAGAAGAGCGATTTCGGACTGGTCTTCACCTATGCGATGAAGGCAGAGGAGGTGCATGCGGGTCTCTACAAGGAAGCCCAGAACAACCTCAACCATGGACAGGACATGTCCAACCGGGCAGTCACGATCTGCCCGGTCTGCGGCAATATCTTCCTTGGGCCCGCCCCGGACAAGTGCCCGATCTGCAACGCCGTAAGGAAGGTATTTAAGGAGATCCCCTGACTAGGGATCTTTGTTCACCATCATTAGGTTGTTCTTTCCCATGAAGAATTCAAAAGAAAAGATTAATCAATGATTATTTTACCTCCGCTAATAAAAAAAAATACAATTTTGTGATGAATTGCAGAAATCCATCGATTATTGAGGATAAAAACTACAAAAAAATCATAAACTCTATATACTACAGTATAAGAAACTCTCGTGAAAGGATAGAGTACGAGAAGGGCGGGTTCAAGTCTTGTGATCCTTACCAGGATGTGGATTTCGGCTTTTTGTTATTTCCAGTACAATCCCTGCTAAAAAATCCGGATCGATGGGATCTCTAATGGCACAAGATGGGAAAGGCCAGAATATTGAAACCGGGGACGAAAAAATGTGAAATCGACGACGGAAAAGCGATTCGTACCATGGGGTAGGGCATCTACCAGTATTCTTCTTGTCATACTCATTTTATTTGCGGTTTCCGGGATTGGCGGAGCCGAGGACTCCAATGATGCGGCTGAAAACCGAACACCGGAGACGAATCAGGCCCTGGTGACGGGGCAGGGGGAGGCACCCGGAGGCGGCGATCCAGTCGTCGAGGGAACGGATGCAGTGGAAGACCTGTCCGGGGAGGAGGACCGGGCCCTGGTGACAGGACAGGGGGAGGCACCCGGAGGCGGCGATCCAGTCGTCGAGGATCTGACGCTCCTCTCCGGCGAGGACTCTCCGGATCAGGGACTGGCTGAACCTGCCACCGGACCCGGTGAAACCGGCCAGTTGGAAGAACCTGAGTCCAATCCGATTCCCGAACCTGCTCCTCCATCCATACCGGATGAGACACCGGATCCTCCTCTGGCAGAGCCTGTTCCGGGAACACCAGATGAAGGATCTTTTACTCCTGCGGTGGAGGAGATTTCCCTTCCCTGCGATATCAACGGCACCCTGCCTGCATTGCCGGATCCGGGACAAACGGAGGCACCAGAAGGTCAGGAAATCACAGATGCAACCCAGGAAAATCTCACAGGAATTCCTCCTGAATCCGGAGGAATCCCGGAACACATCACGGAATCCGACCTTGTTACCGGACAGGAAAATGTGACCCAGGAACCCTCCGGCAGCCCTGAACTCCTTTCCAACGAATCGATTGAATCCGGAACGGACGACGGTATGGCAATCCTGGCCTCCGGGACCGGCACTATTGCTGCAAATGGAACTTTCCCTCTTCCGGAGTCCAATGAGACTGCCCTTCTCGGCACGGACTCGAATGCCAATGAGGACAGTGTCTACCCCCTTTCCAATGAGTCAGTACGTATCGGGTCCGAGAACTGCACCGCAACGCCGGGCATGAATGCCATGGCCCTCGCTGCAAATGAAACGCTTCTCGCCCCTAATCCCAATGAAACTGCCCTCCTCTGCATGGAATCCAACACCACGGAGAACCTTACCCCCTATGGTCTCCACGATCCTCCATTGAATGGGACAAATTGGGAAGGCTCGGCGGGATCCCATTACTGGAATATTACACAGCCTGGATATTACCCGGTGGACTGGTTCAACGACGGGGGCAACTTCACAGGGGGATCGCTTACGACCTCGAACGCGTACGCTATCCTGGTCCAGGCCTCCAACGTGGTCCTTGACGGGATGGGGCTTCTTATCAGGGGTACTGCCGGGGCGGTCGGGATCCTCATAGATGAAGGCAGCCAGAACGTCCAGGTCTCAAATTTCACCCTCACAAACACGATGTATGGTGTGTTTGTAGACTCTCTTTGCTACAACTCATCGTATACAGATAACGGTGGAGGGGAACTGACCGCAATCCCGGTCTCGAACGAGATTTCGGATATT
>DAEV01000119.1:28699-28876 GCA_002509495.1 Methanolinea sp. UBA473
CCAGTTCATTTCGTCCAACAACTCGCTTATTGTGAACAATTCTGCGAACAGCAACACGAATACGGGGATTTATATAAAGGATTCGACCGGCCTGGTTGTGGCCGACAACACGGCGGGCAATACCGCGGGATCTACCCAGCAGGACTATGGGATCCAGTTCATTTCGTCCAACAACTC
>DAEV01000050.1 GCA_002509495.1 Methanolinea sp. UBA473
GGCGTGGAATACATGGCGATCGATGTGGGGAAGGACAGGGAGGCTGCAAAGAAGATGGTCGAGATCTCGGGGCAGTACGGGGTCCCGGTCACGACCGTAGATGACGAGATCATCGTCGGGTTCGACGCCCAGCGCCTGAACGAGATCTTCGGGACTTCGATGGTCGGCGAGACCTATGACGTGCTGATCGTGGGAGCAGGCCCGGCCGGTCTCACGGCAGGGGTCTACTGCGCAAGGAAGATGCTAAAAGCCCTGATCGTTTCTGAGAACATCGGCGGGCAGGCCATGGAGAGCTGGGCGATCGAGAATTACATGGGCTACCGGATGGTCTCGGGCGAAGACCTCATGCGGAAGTTCGAGGAGCAGGTCCGGTCTCAGAACATGCACATGGAACTCGATGGAATCCTTACGCTCACCAGGGCGGGGGACCTCTTCGAGGCCACCACGGCTACCGGGGCGGTCTATACGGCCCGGGCGGTGATCCTGGCCCAGGGCAAGCGGCCACGGAAACTGGGTGTGGAAGGGGAAGAGCGCTACCTGGGACGAGGTCTCTCGGTATGCTCGACCTGCGACGGACCTCTCTTCAAGGACAAAGCAGTGGCGGTGATCGGGGGCGGGAACTCCGCCCTCCAGACCGCGATCGAGATGAGCAAGATCGCAAAGGAGGTCCACCTCATCGTCCGGAGCACCATCAAGGCGGACGAGGCCTATGTGAAGAGGTACGAGGAGCAGAAGAATATCGTCACCCATCTGAATCACCTCGTCATTGCACTCCACGGGAACGCCCTGCTCTCCGGGATCACGATCAAGGACCGGGAGACCGGGAGCGAGACCACGCTCACCCTCGACGGTGTGTTTGCGGAGGTCGGATGGATTCCGAACACCGACTTCCTGGAGGGCCTGGTCGAGATGAACGCCGACAAGGAGATTATAGTCGATATCAACTGCCGCACGAGCGCCCCGGGAATCTTTGCTGCGGGGGATGTGACCAATGTCCGGTCCAAACAGGTCATCATCGCGGCTGGAGAGGGCGCAAAAGCTGCCCTCGAAGCGTACCAGTACCTGTCGATGTGACGAACTTAACCCTCTTTCCTGAATATTACGATGCGGTTGGTATTCGTTCCGGCCGCATTATTTCCGATCCCCCAGATGTGCGAGGTCTTGGTGAAGTGCTGGAGGTTCACGAGGATGGCTTTACAGGAGAATCCCGCATCGACACCTAACGGGACGACCTCCTCGTCCAGCCTGAGGCGTCCTCCCCGCACCTCCCCCACCTCGAAGGCTACCCATCCTCCCGGCCTTGTGATGCGGAAGAGCTCGCGGAAGGTCCTGCCCATCACCGACGACCACCCGGACAGCGAGCGGGTGACGGTGAGACGACCCTCGATTTCCTGAGAATCAAGGGCATTGAACCAGCAGCGGAGCCAGTTGTCCTTCGAGTATTGCACCACATCCAGGAATGGCGGGGAGGTGACGGTGAGCTGCACCGAGTCGTCGGGAATCCCCGGTGTATCCCGCGAGTCCCGGGAGAAGAAGAGCGCCGATCGGCCGGTCTCTCTCAGGCGATCTTTCTCTCCCTGGCCGACCGTTTTTAAGAGCGCTTTCGACTTTTTCAGGATCAGGGCCCTGGTATCACGATACTCAGGCGACTGCCTTCTCCTCCTGTTGATCATTTTCTGCCGCCCGGGGCTGATCGCCTGGTTGGGTGGAAGTGTATATACCGAGAAAAAACCCGGGGAATGCCCCGTCAGCCGGTTGGTGGCCACCATTCGTATCCATGCATCGACCTCGTCCTCCGTACCTTTTTCCCTCCTAGTCCGGAGGCAGGAGCGAAGGAAGACGATCTCGGCCAAAGTCCGTGGGTGATAGAACATGGAAAGGTCCATGCCGGGATCGGCATCCCCCGCTCCGTGTATCTCCCCAAGCCGAGCTTCTATCTCCCGGAGCGCGGGAATAAAAAACCGGGGCCGTGTGAGGATGCAGGAGAGGGGGTTCGAATCATTGGAGACGATCTTCCGCCGGAGGAGCCCGGCTTCTATCACCGTCGTCCCCCGTCCGGCGAAGGGATCGTAGACCCTGTCCTCTTCGTTCGTGAGGAGCTGGATGAAGAACCTGGGGAGCTGGGGCTTGAAACAGGCCCGATAGGAGACTTCGTGCAGTGAGGATGCCTGTCGCTGCCCCGCGGTCCAGAACTCGTTGGTGTATCGCACGACTGGAATCCCTCCGATGCGGAATTCCTCCTCCTCACTCGGTACTCCCCCCTGGTGGCGGAATGCCATCGGGAGGGAACTGCGTTCAAAAGCTCCTTCCAAGATACAGGATTATTGGAGCGGCGGCAATCTTCAATGCTCTCTCCCGCATCGTCCGGTCCGAATCGCGCCTCTTATCATGCAAAGAAGCCAAACTACTCTCCCATGGACGAGCAGCTCCGCCAGGCAGCCCACATGTTCTTCGGGGTGGGCATTGCCGCAATGGCCCTGTTCCTGGAACAGCCGCTCGTTGTATTGATCCTGGCCGCATCATTGTTCGCGGGGTTCATCCTGACCGACAGCCTGATGAGGGGATACAAATTGCCGCTCATCACCCCTCTCGTCGACACACTGGAGCGGAAGGTAGCCCTCCCCGGCAAGGGGGCCTTTTATTTCACCGCGAGCGCCCTCTTCTGCATCCTCCTGTTCCCCACGGTCATCGCTGCAGCAGGCATCCTCTCGCTTGCCGTACTGGACGGGATTGCTACCGTGGTGGGGATCCATTTCGGGAAGCACCGGATCCGGAACGGGAAGTCCGTGGAGGGGTCTGCGGTGGGGATCGCGGCGAATGCACTCGTGCTCCTCGCTCTCCTCCCCCCCGTCGAGGCGATCGGGGCATCTCTCCTGGCAGGCCTCGTGGAACTCGTATCCCCTGTGGATGACAATCTCACTATCCCGATCGCTGTATGCCTCCTCCTGGCCGCACTAGGAATTATGTGAGTCCCATGGATCGGTCCACTTTCTCCCCGCACCACTCTTGACTTTAAACCCTAACCGCGTTCTTTCCACCAGGTATGGGGATCAGCAAGGGGTCCTACCTCCGAAGGATCACCACGGCCACGATGGGGCAGACCCGGGAGGTGGATAAGAACATGGAGGGGAGTTCCCCGCCCTCGGTCTTCATCGGGAGCTGGAACTACCCTAAGGTCTATGCCGGCCCCATGATCGCACCGGTCCAGGGGGAATGCGGGATCATGGACACCCCTGAGTCCTGGATCCCGGGAGGCCTGTCCCAGGAGGAGATCCTTTCCTTCCGGCTGGGACTGGTCCGGGGGAAGCGNNCAGGACGTGACCGATACCGGGGACCGGTTCGTGGGGACCCTCCAGGAGATAGCCCTATCAGACACCTCCCGCCCTGGCGAAGCGGTCTTTTCGGAGAAGCCGACCGGGCAGTCGTTCTCGGAGGAGCATTCACCGTTCGGACCGAGCGCCCACCTCCTCAAGTTCGAGACGGAAGAAGGCAGGTGGGAGACCCATCTCGAGAAAGCCTATTACGACGATGACCTCACCGCGGGGGATGCGATCTTCCGGCTCCACGCGGACGGGGTCCCGTTCAGCAGCATCCAGAAAGCTCTCTCGGTCGGAGCGCTGGGCACCGGGCCACGCAGGAAACTCGTTCCTACCAGGTGGTCGATCACGGCATGCGACACGGCGCTCGCGAACCGGCTCTTAACTGATGTGAAGAGGAACCCGGTCATCGATTCCGTTAGAGTCCACCGGTTCTCGAGCCTGCACAACCACTACGCGGTCATCCTCCTCCCCACCGCCTGGAACTACGAATGGACCGAAGCCTTCCTCCGGATCGTCGGGAANNGAAGAGATGGTATTCTCGGACCACGAGGGATACCGGGGGAAGAAGGAGTACTCCTCGGTGGGAGGATGCTACTATTCCTGCAAGATGGCGGTCCTCGAAGCCCTGGCCCGGCAGGGGGTCCAGGCCGGTGCGATTGTTCTCCGGGAGGCGAGGCATCCCTATATCCCGCTCGGGGTCTTCAACGTCCGCGAGAATGTCCGGGGGGCCATGCAGCAGCCGTACCAGGAGTTCGAAGACCTGAAGTCTGCCCTCACGGATATTGGCCCCTCGATGGAGCTCCCCATGTCGAGGTTCGTAGAGGAGGGGACCCTGCTCCGGAACCATCTGCGGGCGAGGCAGACGACACTGGATTCGTTTGGTACGTGAAGGGAACCCGGTTTTCAGTCGAACACTACCCGGTACAGGGCCTCCATCGCGGCACGGGCAGCCGCCTCGCTGTTCTCTTTCACAGGGACGATGTAATCAGGGTGTCCTGGGGGAGGCTGCCCCGTTTCCTTCGTACGGGCGGGTAGATTGTAGATCACATCCTCGATCTGGACGATCCCGGGGGCCAGGATGTAGGCCCTCAGTGGCGGTAGTTTGTAGGGAAGGTACGGGTTGGTCATTGCAGATCACTATTGGGTAATTCCCGCTCAAGATGAAATACTTGCACGAGGGAAAAATGAGGAAGGTCGTGTCAATCACGAATCCGGTCGCGGTTACCCCGGTTTCTTTTACCGGTCCTCTTTCTATATATCCACGAGGGGAATGGTAGACATTGGGGTCCTGCCTAACTTCGCCACTTTTGCATAGCTCACGCT
>DAEV01000092.1 GCA_002509495.1 Methanolinea sp. UBA473
GAAATACTTTCGGGACTGTACAAATTCCGGGGTGGCCTCGTCCCCCGGCCCGATCGACGCGAAGAGATCGCCATCGATATCGGAGGCAACTGCGCTGGACACGGATTTCAACTCGTTCCTGACCGCTTCCTGCATCGCATCCCTTGTCTGGAACGAGAGAAAGGTAATCGCAGATAGGGAAAGGATGAGGAGGATGAATACCAGTACGAGGGTCTTCCAGTCAGGAGAGCGAAGATCCATCGGTATACCTCAGTGCGGGAGAATAAATCAATACCGCCGTTCTGCGATATCGTCGAAAAGGCACCTCCGGGGACCTCGCGGCGGGCACCTCTCCACCGGGGCCGGGGAGAGGTTCATCCTGTTGTCCGTGCCCGACGACGAGTAGGGAGATAGAAGAATCAGATCCGGGTATCCCGGGTGGACGCGTCTACCCTGTATTTCCGGCGCTCTTAATGATCGACGCCAGATCTTCGACCTTTTTCGGATCCCCGGCATCGTTTTTGACGAAGATCTTCTCTCCTACGACCCGTACTCCCTTTGCAGAGAGGGTCTCTTTCAGGACGGTAACGGTCTCTCCGGGCTTGCCCCCGCAGGTCACAAAGATCACGGCGGATTTTCCCTCGCACCCTTTGAGTGCTGCAATTGCGCCATTGGTGACCGGTGTCGCTTTCCATGCCCAGACGGGCGTGCCGATCACGATCAGGTCGTACGACGAGACATCGATCGAATCCGGGTACACCGGATCGGCCTCCCTGTTCATCGCCTTCCGGCACCCGAGGGTATAGGCGGTGAGCGTATTGTAGTCCTTCCGGGGCTTCACCTCAAGGAGATCCCCTCCGCAGGAAGCTTTCAGTCTCTCTGCGATGCCCCGGGTGATACCGGAATAGGAATGATAAATAATACAGATCTTCATGCAGTAACCCTCCCGGGGTTCCCTATCATGGAATTCCCCCGCGGTCCCCACCGGAACCGTGCCGTTGGGACAGCCCGCCCGGTTCGGAGTCAATTCCCGGGATCATGTCCTTTGCGCATCGATCCATGATACACCTGTAGAGAAAGTCGGCATGCACCTGGTACTCCAGCATTCTCTCGCGGTTGAAGCGTAACTGCACACGGAACCCCTTCTTCCGGGACTCCACGAGCCGGACCCCTTTTAAGACCTTGAGGTGCTGGGTGACGGCCGGCTGGGTGATCCCGAGGAGGTTGGCAAGGTCGCTCACGCCAAGGACTCCCGTGGAATCCGTGGCCAGGAAATTGATGATCTTCAGGCGGTTGACATCCGCGAGGGCTTTGTAGATTGCAGCCATCTCTTCGAGGATTGCCTGGGCGGCGCAGGTGTCCGTTGGCATTGTTTATAAGTGTATTATTATAAAGTAATTAATGTATCCTGCCCTGCCGGAAAAGGATCGAGGAATCCTGAATGCGGAGTGTCTCCGTTGTCCAATGATTCATTTCCAAAAAGAGTGGAGAGGGAAATCTCCTCCCGCCTCTGTTCTTGCCGCGGAAGAACAACGTGAAAACTTATTTATAATCCAGATGAGATTGAGATAGTAATGTACCAGTCCAATCTACTTCAAACGACTCTGGCAGGACGGGTACGTGCCGTACTTGGTAAGCGGCAGCCGCTTTTCGTATTCTAATTCGTTCGGTGACACACCCTCGTCGTGGGTGGTGACCGGGTATGGATTCTGATGATGATTCTGGTGATTTCATGGTGATGAGCGTGGATGGGTCTGGAGGCCAGTGGTTCAGTTCGCTGTTGAGGACGGGGAGGATTTACCGCCTCATCGATACTGCACTGGAACAGGGAAACAGGGAAGAGAGGATTTCGGCAATTATCCAGCTGGGCAGGAGCGGGGACCCGAGAGCGGTGCGCCCGCTGGTGGACTGCTGCGGCGAGGAGGATATCGCGATACGGAAATCTGCAATCGATGCGTTGGGGGAGATCGGGAGCGGTCGTGCGGTCGACGTCCTCGTCGAGCGCCTTGACGATCCGGAAGAGGACCGGGGTATCCGTATCAGCGCCGCATCGGCACTCGCCTCAATCAGGAGCGACCGTGCAGTCTCCGAGTTGAAGGTGCGTGGTTCAGATTTGGATATGGATCCGGCGCTGCATTCCGCAATCGCGGATGCGCTGGACAGAATGGCAGTGAGGTGAACTGTCTGCTCGTGAACGCATATACCTGTACTGCAACCGCGGGATGGTTCGACCTGTGAGATCACCGGTCGTTTTCCTGTTCCTGTTGTGTCTTTTCGCGATACTGGTCGCTGCATGCGCCAGTGATCCGGCGGTTCCGCCAGGATCTAGCACTTCACCGGCGGATACTGCGAGTCCCACGAGACCAGCCCCGCCCCCGGGCACGGAACGCAATACCCCCCTGCCTGCGGCCGTTCCTGAAACAAAGGCTCCGGAAACGATGGCGACCGTCCAGGAACCTCCCGGGTCCGGGAGTTCCGGGCAGCGCCCCATTGCAGAGTTTTTCGCGGATCCCACGTCGGGGAAGGTCCCTCTCGAGGTCAGATTCACAGATCGGTCGACCGGGTCTCCGGAAGGGTGGTTCTGGGACTTCGGTGACGGGACATCCTCTCTTATGGAGAACCCTGTGCATGTCTATTCCAGTCCCGGGACATTCACGGTACGGTTGAATGCCTCGAACCGGTGGGGCAGCAGTACCGAATCAAAGTTCTATTCTATCACTGTCCACCCGGCGGCCCAACAACCGACTGCCCTGTTTACTGCAAATCGCCCCTCACCCGGACAGCCCTACACCGTCCAGTTTTTCGACCGGTCGACCGGGCCCCCCTCGAGCTGGTCCTGGAATTTTGGCGATGGCGGAACATCGGACCAACAGAATCCTTTCCATACCTACCCTGGACCGGGGACCTTTACCGTGACGCTCGAGGTTGCCAACAGTGCCGGAAACGGTGAAACGACAGGATGGGTCACGCTCGGGTCCTCCTGATCGGCCCCGCGAAATTTTTTATCCGATCATTAGACCGCAAACCATCTGGCGACTCGCGATCAATAGAGAACCATGAACGAAGAGTTCTTTTTTTCAATCTTCGAAGGGCTTCCCAGGCAGGGACCGGGATCCGATGCCTGCACGGCAAAGGCATTCTCGATGATCCCGGACATCCCCCTGGACGCCGAGATCCTTGACATCGGGTGCGGTTCGGGGATGCAGACTCTCGCGCTCGCTCGCCTCTGCCCGCATTGCCGGATCACGGCATCCGACATCCACCAGCCGTTCCTCGATGATGTGATGAGCAGGGCAAAGGACGCCGGTCTGGGAGAACGGATAAGGACGGTCCGGGCATCAATGGATGACCTGCCGTTCCCGGAGGAATCGTTCGATCTCATCTGGGCCGAAGGGTCCGCGTTTGTCATGGGCTTTGCGGAGGCCCTGGCCTACTGGAAGAAGTTCCTGAATCAGGGAGGTTCCATGATGATGTCGGACTGTGTCTGGTTTTCGGATTCGCCGCACAGCGAATGCAGGGAGTTCTTCGAGAAAGAGTATCCTGCGATGAAGCCGGAAGGCGTGATACGGGAAATGATCCTGTCCGCCGGGTATCGGATCCTCGGTACATTCAGGCTTCCGGACGCGGACTGGTGGACGCACTACTATACGCCCTTATCCCGCAGGCTTGACATGCTCGGGAAGGAACATGCAGGGAACGATGAGGGGATGTCATTGATCCTCATGATACGGACAGAACTCGGGATCCACAAGAAATACTCCAGCGATTACGGGTACACCTACTTCGTGATGAGAAAAGGATAGAACCATTCTTATTCTGGAAAAGGCCGTATAAAGTGACCTCTTCCATCGTTGTGTTTTTTGTTCGGGGACCCGCGGCGATTCGCGGGCATTCCATTCTTTCGGAGCCAGCGCCACGCAAAGAATTAAATATGAATAATCGTACAAAACAAAATAGTATGAAAAGTATGAAAAATGGCCGGGCTGGTTCGCTGGTCGCTCCAAGGGATGGGAAGACGAACCATATCTTCGGCACTGTGAAAGTGGGGGAGAGGGGGCAGGTGGTCATTCCAAAAGAAGCGCGGGAAATCTTCGATATCCGGCCAGGGGACATGCTGTTCGTCCTCGGGGACGAAGAGCGGGGGATCGCCCTGATCAAGGCGGAAATCCTGCAGGAATTTGCAGAGAAGATCCTGGAAAAGAGCGGAAAGGACAGAGGGCAGTAAAAGGTATCGCCATGCTTGCCAGGAAAGTTCCGAAGACCGGCGATGAACTGTCCATCCTCGGGTTCGGCTGTATGCGGCTTGCCCAGAAACCCTCCGGGGGAGTGGACGAAGAACGGGCGATCCGGCAGATCCGGTACGCCATCGAGAATGGCGTCAACTATTTCGATACTGCCCCGATCTACCATGTCGGGAGAAGCGAACAGGTCCTCGCACGTGCGCTTGCGGACGGGTATCGCGAGAAGGTCAGGATTGCGACCAAGCTCCCCCCGTGGGCCGTCCATTCCCGCCGGGACATGGACAGGATCCTGGGCAGCCAGCTGGAAACCTTCGGGACCGATCATATCGACTACTACCTCCTCCACAGCCTCGTGAAGGAGAAGTGGGAGAACCTGCATCGGCTCGGAGTCCTCGAGTTCCTGGACGAGGCAAAAAAGGACGGAAGGATTCGGAACGCGGGATTCTCGTTCCATGGGACCCTTGCAACCTTCAAAGAGATCGTCGATGCCTATGACTGGGAGTTCTGCCAGATCCAGTACAACTATCTCGATGAAGATCACCAGGCCGGGACCGAAGGTTTACACTACGCGGCCGCCAGGGGACTTGCCGTGATGGTGATGGAACCCCTCCGCGGGGGAAGCCTTGCCGATCCTGTCCCTCCAGAAGTGAAGGAGATATTCGAGGCGTTGCCGGCCAGGAGAAGCTCAGCCGTCTGGGGGCTCCGCTGGGTCTGGGACCACCCGGAGGTGACGGTGGTCCTGTCAGGCATGAACGAGGAGGCCCAGATCCGGGAGAATATCCAGGCAGCCTCCGATTCCTATCCCAACGGACTCGGAGAGGATGAACGGATCGCCATTGCAAAGGTGCGCGATGTATTCCGCCGCCTCATGAAAGTCAACTGCACGGGGTGCGGTTATTGCATGCCCTGTCCGTCCGGTGTAAACATCCCCGATTGCTTCGCCCTCTATAACAGCGTCCACCTCTTCCCCCACAAACAAAAGATTTTCAGGACGCTCTACCTCGGTCGTCTCGGGGGGATCGTCGGCGATACCGGTTATGCGGGCCTGTGCCGCCGGTGCGGGAGATGTGTGGCAATCTGTCCCCAGCATATTTCCATCCCGCAGAATCTTGAGGAGGTGTCCGCAACCATGGAGGGGAGGGGCATGTGGTTGAAAATCCGGTTGGGAAAAGCAGCCTTCTTCGTATTTCACCGGGTCCCGCAACTCCGGTCGGCGATAAAAGTGCTGACCGGGTGACCAGGCACTTCCTGTTTTCTCATTGAATCCAGCCCCGGCTGATGCCACAAGGGCACCAGGATATTCGCATAAAAGAAAAGAACGTTCCTGATGCGGTGTTTCATGGAAGGGTGCATGAATCAGCCATGGACTCACCAGTTCCGCTTTCCCAGCATGAATCCCTCGATCCCTTTCCTTTTCAGGATTTCCAGGTTCTTACGATGGGCATCGCCGTGGGTGCCTGATAGGAAGTCCAGCGTGTCACACACCTCGAACCGGTTGCATTCCCAGCAGCCCGCGATCTCCCTGCTCTCGCAGCACTTTCTGACCTTGCAGAACGGCGGACCTCCTCCGCCCCTGCATCCTGCTTTGCACCGGAATTTCATCATCATCCCGAGCAGTTCATAGCATTCCCTGTAATTTTTAAATGCACTGGCAAAGGGATACCCCGAGATCGTCTCTGCGAATTTTTCATAGTGAGCCTTCCGGAGCTCCTTCCTCAGTTCCCGGGCCAGGTCCGGTATTTTCCCGGAATGCCCGTGGCAGTCGAGGCAGCAGAGCCCGCAATAGGTAACGACCGAGCCGGATTCCATGGTACTTCTGGATATCCGGCAGAAGAATAAACCTGCCGGATCCTGTCCGCAGCGGTCAGGGGAAGGAATCATAGGGACGTTGCAAACTGGTAATTCTGGTCGTTCCTGTTTCGCCGGAGTATCTTTTCGGGAAATATAAAATGGCGCCTAGATTATATACCCCCTGGAACGATTATTGCATCCTGGGTATCGTTCCCCTCCGGGATTGTACACCTGAACCTCGCAGAACCGGTTCATGGTAGAGTATGCGATTCTCTTATCAGGGGAACTATAAAAGGAGCAGAACCATGGGTCCTGACGAGGATACTGCACGCAATCTGAACGCTGCCGGCCAGATCCTGTCGGGGATCGTGTTGCTCTTCGCGATCGTATTGGTCGGAGCCTGGGCATCTGGAAACCTGGAGATCGCCAGCTTCGGGACCGGTACAATTCCCATGGCACCCTCCACCGCCCTGCTGTTCATCCTCATTTCCGGCATACTCCTCGCTCTCGTTCGTCATCCCGGGAGTCCGGCAATCCGGAGGGCAGGCCTCGTGATCGGATTTTTTGTAATGGTCTTCTCTCTTCTCATCCTGGGAGAGCACCTGTTCTGGACCACACTGGATATCGAGCAATGGATCGTTGAGGGCCCTGGATATATGTCCGGGGTGCCGCTCGGGAGGATGTCCCCGCTGACTGCATTCATGTTCATGTTTGCCGGGATGTCTCTCCTTGCAGCAGAGTATCCCGGAAAAAAGAAGCTGCCCGATGTCTGCGGGGTCTGTGCAATGGTCGTCTTCCTGACCGGGGGGCTCGTGATCGTGGGATACTGGTACGACAGCCCGCTCCTTTATGGGGGAACCCTCATCCCCATGTCCCTTCCCGCCGGGATTGCGGCCGTGTTCCTGGGATTCGGATTGCTTGCTACGCTGGGGCAGGATTCCTGGATCGTGCGGGTATGTTCCGGCCCGGAACCCAGGGCAATGATGCTGCGCACGTTCATTCCTGCCATGGTAATCCTCGTCCTTATCGAAGGGTGGGTGTGCCTGCGGCTGCTCCCCGGTCTCCAGGACGTGAATCCTGCACTCATGACAGCCGGTGTCATCGTATTGTCTCTCGTAGTAGTGGTTGCCGTAATGTCAGCGATCTCTTCCCGGATCGGCCGGACCATCAGCCGCATGGAAGGGGTGGAGAAGGCTGCCGAACAGAAGAGCAGGGAGAGCGAGGAGAAGTACCGGCTCCTCACGGAGAAGACCAACGACCTCATATATTCGATGGACCTTTCGGGAAACCTCACCTATATCAGTCCCCAGGTCTTGCGATACGGGTATACCTCCGAAGAGATCCTTGCCGGCGGGCTCTCATCGGTGATTCTCGAGGAAGACCTGCCGCGAGTCCTTGAAGATGCTCATATCACCGCTTCGACCGGAATGGTAACAACGACAATCTTCCGGATACGGGATAAAGCAGGTGCCGTTTTTTGGCTGGAAGATAATAGCACCGCAGTCTATGACAAATCAGGGAAGGTGGTCGCGATCTTCGGCATCGTGCGCGACATCACCGAACGGAAACGGGCGGAAGATGCGTTGCAGGAGAGCGAAAGGAGGTTTAAGGATCTGGTGAACAACCTGAGCGCCGGTGTCGCAATCTACGAGGCAACTGACGACGGCCGGGATTTCCTCATTCGCGATGTCAATCGTGCAGTAGAACGAATCGAGCAGGTAAGAAAAGAGGAGATCATCGGGCACTCCGTCACTGAGGTCTTCCCCGGGGTGGTTGAATACGGGTTATTCGACGTGTTCCGGCAGGTGTGGCAGACAGGTGTTCCTGTCCAATTCCCCGTTTCCCGGTATAAGGACAGCCGGGTTAGCGGCTGGCGCAACAATTTTGTCTACAAGATTCCGTCGGGCGAGATCGTTGCCATCTATGAGGACGTGACGGATAAGAAACAGGCCGAAGAGGCACAAAAGGAGAGCGAGGAGCGGTACCGCCGCCTGGCCGAAAACGCCCCGGATATCATCTACCGGATCGAACTGTATCCCGAACGGAAATTTTCCTACGTGAATTCTGCGGTCACCAGGATCACGGGGTATACCCCCGAAGATCACTATGCGGACCCCGATCTTGGGTTTAAACTCGTTCATCCGGACGATAGAACTATAATCGATTCAATAAAATCGGGCCCGACAGATGAGCCAGTCCTCATCCGGTGGGTGAGAAAGGACGGGAAGGTCATCTGGACGGAACAGCGGAACGTCCCTGTGTACAACGAATCGGGCATGCTCGTTGCCATCGAGGGCATCGCCCGGGACGTGACGGAACGGGTCCTTGCTTCGCGGGAACTTCGCAAAGCGCTTCTCCAGATCGACGCAAACCTGGAGCAGATGGCAATCCTGAACGACTCTATCAGGAATCCCCTCACGGTGATCGTGGGGCTGGCCGATCTCGAAGAACCAAAGACAAAGGAGAGGATCCAAAAGGCCGCAAACGAGATCGATCGAATCATCACGAAGTTGGACCGTGGTTGGCTCGAGTCCGAGAAGGTGAGGGAATTTCTTAAAACCCATTACGAGGTAGACCTGGACAGGGAGATGAAGATCGTGTCAGAAGAGGAAGGGAAGAAGTGACCGGGATCGCGCGGCCTCGAGATTCCCCCCTGCCCCGGAATGCCGTCCTTATTTCGCGTAGGCCTCGACAAGGTCCCTGGCGGTGATGATTCCGGCTATCTTCTTCTTTTTCATCAAAGGAAGCCTGCGGATGTGGTTTGTTGCCATGAACCTGGCCGCTTCGTGGATGCTGATCCCGGCAGGGGCGGTGACGAGACCGGGCGAACAGACCTCCCCGGCAGGGACATCCAGTGACCTTCCCATTGCGAGGAGGGTCGAGAGGAGGTCCCGTTCCGTGAAGATCCCGAAGGGTTTGCCGTTCTGGATCACGATCACGCTCCCGATCCGCTTCTTCCCCATGAGCCGGGCAACTTCCTCGATCGTTTCATCCCCGGGGACGGTAACTACCTCTTTTGTCATGAAGTCGTCGACAACGAGGGAGGTCTCGGGCGCTTCCGGCATCTCCCGGATCAGGTCCGATGCGGTGATGATCCCGCAGAGGAGTCCGCACTCGAAGACTGCAAGACGCCCCTTCTTTTTGATCATTGTCCGTGCGGCCTCCCTGATCTCGAGGTCAGGGCAAATCTTGATGAGCGGGTAGGACATGACATCCCGGACGGTCGTCTCATCCGGGTCCATTCCTCCTGCGAGAACTTTCGAGAGGAGGTCCCGTTCGGTCACGATTGCGATCGGGGTCCCGTACTGTACTACGATCAGGCTCCCGATCCGACGATCCCCCATCACTTTTGCAGCATCGGCCATGGAAACCTGCGGGGTGGTGATGGCCACCTCGCGGCTCATGATATCGGCAACCTTCCGGTGCCTCTTGTACTCGTGATAGGCGCGGTCCACAACGCTTGGAAACTCGATCTCGTGTTTCTCCGGTGCAACCATACTGATCCCTCAGCTGTGTGAGAGAGCTTTCTCCCGTAATAATGTTGTGCCGGTGACATGACGTTCGCCGCTGAATCGATTGGCCGGACATTGCGAACCATGCCTGAGTTAAACCAAAATGCTTGCGATGGAACCATCTGCCGTTCTTTACCAGCACCCGTATTTATATTGCCTTTGGTGAGAGATTCACACACGGGATCATAAATCGGTTATCTCGATCATGCTCGCCGCGGTGCTCATCCTCCTCTCTATTCTATCGGGCCTCGTGATGGTCGGCCTCGGGATCTACAGCCGCAGGTTCCGGCCGAGCCCCATGGCATTGCCCTACGAGTTCCTGATGTATGGAGCCGGATTCTGGGCGCTCAATTATGCCGCGGATCTTGCCACCACGGATCTTTCCCTCAAGATCGCGATCATGGAGACCCGGTTCCTCACACTTCCGTACCTTTCTCTTCTCGAACTCTGGCTTGTCCTCGTGTACCTGAAAAAAGAGTCCTGGATGAGGAGGTGGTGGTCCTGGCCCGTCGCCGGGTTCATGGGAACAACGACCCTTCTTGCTCTCACGTCAACCCACCACACCCTGCTCCGGTACAATTATGCCCTCGCCACGTTTGGGGATCTCGTCACCCTCTCCTTTACGAATGGGATATGGTATTCCCTTTATGTGGCTGTTACCTACGGTATCTTTGGCCTCATCCTGCTCCTGATGCTGTTCGTGGACCGTCCCGTGCAGTCCTACTACCTTTTTCAGCGTGCAATATTCCTGGTCGCGCTGCTGTTTCCCGTGTGCACGAACATCTCCTACGAACTGGGCTACACATTGGTGCCCGGACTGAATGTGACCACGATGCTCCTGTGGATCCCCGGTATTCTCTATATCTGGGTGCTCTTTCCAAGGAAATTTTTTGAGATCATCCCGGTAGCCCGCGATCGGGTCATCGAGGGGATGACAAATCCCGTGATCATCCTTGATGCCAATCGCCGCGTGGTGGACATGAACCCGTTCGCAAGCGCCCTCACCGGGATTCCTCTCAGGAAGGCCTTCGGAATCCCTGCCGTAAAAGTGTTCGGGGCCGTCCCGGAACTGGTTTCGTTCCTTTCGGCATCAGGGAGGGAGAGCCGTGA